>DASWEO010000104.1:0-13210 GCA_036394715.1 Steroidobacteraceae bacterium | reverse complement strand
TGGCTACGTCCTTCGACACCTCTTCCGGCGACTTCGACTTGTTGCAGCCGGCTAGCGCCAGAGCAGCGACCACGAAAATCGGCATCAGGTATTCACGCATGCAATTTCCTCTTGTTGTAAGTACGCGAACTGGCCCCGCGTTGGAGTGCCTCCTGACGCGGGTAGCAGACGGCCTTGAAAATAGTCCCTCGCAGTTGCCAACACCTCCAAACGAGGGATTGTGCTGCCGACAGGCATCACTAGGATCGCTCGCAGCTACGCGGCAGTCAACCTACCGTCGCCCATCGGCGCGTCACGACCCCCACCAAAAATAAAACAGCGAGATCAGAATCCACAGCATGCTAGAAGTGTCATTGAATCTCGCTTACCCCCAGTACGACGGTACTGCCTATTATTATCGCTGGTAGCTCCCGCCTCAGGATGACGCGATTCGCGCGAGGCCGGCCTCGATGGACTGCTTCACTTCCTCGTTGAGTTCCCGAGGCTTCTTGCCGGCGGATTCGATCGGCTCGCCGATGATCACGCGAATCGTACCCGGTTTCTTCAAGAAGCCGCGCCTCGGCCAGAACGTGCCGGCGTTGTGGGACAGCGGCACCACGCTCTTGCCGGATGCAATCGCGAGCATCGCGCCGCTCACCCCGAACTTGCGAGTGTCTCCGGCGACTACCCGAGTGCCTTCAGGAAAGATGATGATCCACAGACCGTCCCTGAGCCGTGCCTTGCCTTGATCGATCACCTGGTTCACGGCTCGATGCCCCTCGCCGCGGTTGATGGCGATCGGCCGGAGCAGCTTCAGCCCCCAGCCGACGAAGGGAATCCACAACAGTTCACGCTTCAGCACCCAAACCTGCGGCGGGAAAATGAGGAAAGGCGCCACGGTTTCCCACGCCGAGGTGTGATTACTCATCACGATGTGGTTCCCCGGCGGAATGCGCTCGCGGCCTTCGACTACGAAGGTGAGGCCGCACAAGCGCTCGAGCACCCAAAACAAGATCCGCGCCCAGCAGCGCGCGATGGCGAATTGCGCGCGATACGGCAGCCAGAAACCAAGCGCCATCACGGCTCCGAACAGGCATGCCGATGCCATCATGTAAGTGGTGAAAACCAGCGACCGAAGGAGCTGCACGGTGTCGGTTCACCCCGGCAGGCGCGACAGGTCGGCAACGCCGCCGAGCAACAGCTGTGCGTCGCGCAGCAGCGCAAGGCGGTTGTTGCGCCGCTCGAGGTTCTCGTCCATCACCATGATGCGCTCGAAAAAATCATCCACCGGCGCTCTCAGGGCCACCAGCGCCTGGAGCCCCTGTGCATAGCGGCGCTGCGCGGTCGCGTTCTCGACAGGGACGCGCAGCTCGCCGAGTACCCGGTGCAGTTGCCTTTCGGCGTCCTCGGTCAGCGCGCCGGCGTTGACGGCCACGTCCGGCCCAAGCGAGGTCTTCTTCAGTATGTTCGCGATGCGCTTATTGATGGCCGCGAGAATACCCGCCTCCGGCAGCAGCAGGAACTCTTTCAGTGCCGCCAAGCGCGTGACCGTATCGAGCGGCGAGCGCGGGCGGTTCGCGAACACCGCGTCGAGCATTTCGGCCGTGGTGCCGGGCTCTTCCAGCAGCAGGCCCCGCAGCCGTTCGGCGATGAAATCGTAGACCTCATCGATCACACCGGCCCTGAATACCGGTTGTGCGGCAGCGGCCTCTCCCAGCAATTCGAATAAATCCAGTTCCAGGCGGCCCTCGAGCAGGATGCGCAGCACGCCGAGCGCGGCGCGCCGCAGGCCAAAGGGATCTTTGGTGCCGGTCGGGCGCTGCTCGATGGCGAAAATGCCCACCAGCGTATCGAGCTTGTCGGCGAGCGCGACCGCCTGGCCGGTCTTGGTCGTAGGTAACGAGTCGCCGGCATATCGCGGACGGTAGTGCTCCTCCAACGCCCGCGCCAATTCTTCCGGCTCACCTTGCGCTTCGGCATAGTAGCGGCCCATGGTGCCCTGCAATTCCGGAAATTCGCCGACCATCGCGGTCATCAGGTCCGCCTTGGCGAGCTCGGCTGCCCGCGCCACGCCGGCGCCGGCGCCGATGCGGCCGCCGATCAATTGCGCCAGTGCCGACACCCTTCGGGTCTTGTCGGCATACGTGCCCAACTTGGCCTGAAAGGTCACGTCGCCAAGCTTGGCCGCATACGCGTCGAGCGGCAATTGTAGGTCCAGCTCCCAAAAAAACGCTGCGTCGCTCAGACGCGGCCTCACCACGCGTTCGTTGCCTTCCCGTACCTTGGAAGGGTCGCGGCTCTCGATATTGCTGACGGTCACGAACCAACCGGATAACTTGCCGTCCGCACCCTCCACCGGGAAGTAGCGTTGATGATCCTGCACGGTTGCGATCACCACTTCGCGCGGCAAGCTCAAGAAGCGCTGCTCGAACTGGCCGGCGATCGGCACCGGCCACTCGACCAAGGCGGTGACTTCATCGAGCAATGCGTCTTCGATCAGCGCCGTGCCGCCCCCGCCGCTCGCCGCCGCCGCATCGCGAACCCCCGTTCGAATCAGCTCGCGGCGCGCCGCAAAATCCGCCACCACCTTGGCACGGCGCAGCCGGCCTTCGTAGCTCTTGGCCGACTTCAAGGTAATGGGCCGCGGCGCGAGAAACCGGTGTCCGAAGGTCACTCGCCCCGTGGGTTTGCCGAGCACCACGGCCGGGACCACCGTCTCGCCATATAAAAGAATGACGCTGTGCACCGGTCTCACGAACTCCGCGGCGCCGGCGCCCCACCGCATGCGCTTGGGGATGGGCAGTGCGGCGACGGCTTGATTGACGATATCGCCCAGCAGGGCCGTGGTCGACGCGCCTCGTTCGGTGCCTCGGAACACGAGCCAGGCGCCCTTGTCGGTGGTGATGCGCTCGAGGTCCGCCACCGCCACGCCGCAGTTCTTGGCGAATGCCACGGCGGCTTGAGTCGGTGCTCCTTGCGGGTCGAAGGAATTTTTGAGAGGCGGTCCGCGCCGTTCTACTTGGCGGTCCGGCTGATGTTCCGCCAATTTTTGTATCCGCACGGCGAGGCGCCGCGGCGTGGCGTATCCATGAACCCTCCCGTGCGGAATGCCGGCGGCGTCTATCCCCTTGACCACACCCTCGGTCAGGGCGGTGGACAAGCTCAGCAGCGCGCGCGGCGGCAACTCCTCGGTGCAGAGCTCGAATAACAAATCCTGTGCGCCCATCAGGCAACTCGTTGCGCGGCAGTGTTCTTGATGAGCGGGAAGCCCAGCGCTTCGCGGCTGGCGCGATACCCTTCGGCCACACCGCGCGCCAGTGTGCGCACACGAAGAATGAATCGCTGCCGTTCGGTGACGGAAACGGCATGCCGCGCATCCAGCAAATTGAACGCGTGCGAAGCCTTCACCATTTGTTCGTAGGCCGGCAGCACCAATTTGTCTTCGAGCAGGCGCCGGCAGGCGATTTCATGCGCGTCGAACTGCGCCGACAGGACCGCCGTGTCCGCCTTTTCAAAATTATAGGTGGATTGCTCCACTTCGTTCTGGTGAAACACGTCGCCGTAAGTGATCGTCCCGAAGGGACCGTCGGCCCAAACGATGTCGAAGATGCTTTCCTTGCGTTGGATATACATGGCCAACCGTTCGAGACCATAGGTGATCTCGCCCATCACGGGGCGGCAGTCCAGGCTCCCCACTTGCTGGAAATAGGTGAACTGCGAGACTTCCATGCCGTTCAGCCACACCTCCCATCCCAATCCCCAGGCACCCAAGGTCGGCGACTCCCAGTTGTCCTCGACAAAGCGGATGTCATGAGTCAACAGATCCAGCCCCAGGGATCGCAGCGAGCCTAAGTACAGTTCCTGAAACGCGTCGGGCGAGGGCTTGATGCAGACCTGAAATTGATAGTAGTGCTGCAGGCGAAACGGGTTGTTGCCGTAGCGGCCGTCCGTCGGCCGGCGCGAGGGCTGAACATAGGCCGCGCTCCAGGGCTCCGGTCCCACGGCGCGCAGAAATGTTGCCGTGTGAAACGTGCCGGCGCCCATTTCCATGTCGTAGGGCTGCAGAATGACGCATCCCTGGTCCGACCAATATTTCTGCAGTGCAAAAATCAGATCCTGAAAAGTGCGGGGCGGCTTGGGGAGCGCTGGGGCCATCGGTTGCTCACGACGATCAAAGGTGGCGAGTATAGCGATGCCACCCCTAGGTGTCTTAAGGTTACCGTGCACCCAAATCGCTCAAAGCGGCGCCATCTTGCGCAAATGAATCCCGTTTCCCATGTCCAGCACTGCTATTGCACCAAAAAGGTGCGCTGATTTTTGCAATTCGATCTATTATGATGCAGTTTCTGACTGCCCCCGCCGCAAGTGCTTGATCCGTATATGCATCGCAATGGCACAGTAGCTGCAATGTCGACAGAACCCCGGGCGTTGACCCGGGCCAAATAGCCAACCCGCGAGGACGCACATGACTCCCGCCGATGTTTTAAAATTAATCAAGGAAAAAGAGGCGAAATTCGCCGATCTCCGCTTTACCGACACGATCGGCAAGGAGCACCACGTCACCATCCCGACGCGCCTCGTGGACGAGGGCTTTTTCAAGGATGGCAAGATGTTTGACGGTTCGTCGATCGCCGGCTGGAAGGGCATCAATGAATCGGACATGATTTTGATGCCGGATCCCGCCACCGCCGTCATCGATCCTTTCTACGAAGAGACGACCGTCGACTTGCGCTGCGACATCATCGAACCCATGACGATGCAGGGCTACGAGCGCGATCCGCGTTCCTTGGCGAAACGCGCGGAAGCGTATCTCAAGGCGTCCGGAATCGCCGATTCGGCGCTGTTCGGACCCGAAAACGAATTCTTCATCTTCGACAATGTCACCGTCAGTTCCGGGATGAACGGCTGCGCCTACGAAGTGGATTCCTACGAAGGCGCTTGGAATACCGGCAAGACTTACGCAGACGGCAATAAAGGCCATCGTCCAGGCATCAAGGGCGGTTACTTCCCCGTGCCGCCGGTCGATTCACAGCAAGACATTCGCACCGCCATGTCCATGGCCTGCGAAGAAATGGGCTTGAAGTTCGAGGTGCACCACCACGAAGTGGCGACCGCCGGCCAGGGCGAAATCAACGTCGCGGCGAATACCCTGACCAAGAAAGCCGATGAGGTGCAGATTCTCAAATATGCGCTGCAAAACGTGGCGCATGGTTACGGCAAAACTCTGACTTTCATGCCGAAACCCATCGTCGGCGACAACGGCAGCGGCATGCACGTGCATCAATCGCTGCAAAAAGAAGGCAAGGCGCTGTTTGCCGGCGACAAGTACGGCGGCCTGTCGGATATCGCGCTCTATTACATCGGCGGCATCATCAAGCATGCCCGCGCCATCAATGCCTTTACCAATGCGAGCACCAACAGCTACAAGCGCCTGGTGCCGGGCTTCGAAGCGCCGGTGAAGCTCGCTTATTCCGCGCGCAACCGGTCCGCATCGATCCGCATTCCCTGGATTTCCAATCCCAAAGGCCGGCGCATCGAGGTGCGCTTCCCCGATGCAACCGCCAATCCGTATTTCGCGTTCGCCTCCATGTTGCTGGCAGGAATCGACGGCATTCAAAACAAGATCCATCCCGGCGATCCCGGCGACAAGGATCTCTACGACCTAGAGCCGGAAGAGGACAAGAAAATACCGACGGTTTGCCATTCCCTCGACATGGCGCTCGACTATCTGGACAAGGATCGCGGGTTCCTCAAAGCGGGCGGCGTCTTCACCGACGACCTGATCGACGCCTACATCGAGTTGAAGATGAAGGAAGTGACCCGCGTGCGCATGACCACGCATCCCATCGAAGTGGAGATGTACTACAGCTTGTGAGGTTATTGCAGGGTGCAAGCCTTAAGGTGACGGCGGTCACGTCGCCGTCACCTCGTTTTGTGGCTCGGAGGCGATAGGGCTATGCTTTGGAGTTATGCACCCTTGGAAACCATGGATAGTGCTGGCCAGCCTCGCGGCGTTTGCGGCGCAGGCGGCCGTGGTCTACAAATGGACCGACTCCGACGGGGTGATCCATTTTTCCGATCAGCCGGTGCCCGGAGCCGAGAAGATCTTCACGGCGAGCGGCTCGTCGACCGGCGGATCGGTTTCGTCCGCCCGCCAGGCGAACCCGGGAGCGCCGGATCCCCCGAGGAATGCGGCGCCGGGACTCAACTACACCCAGTTCTCGATTACTTCGCCGGTCCGGGACCAGACTTTCTTCGGCGACGACGTGATCAGTGCGCAGCTCGCTCTGGACCCGGGCCTCAAACCGGGTCACACCGTCACCTGGCACCTGAACGGCAAGCAGCTCGACGATCAGTCACCGACCGCGACGCAAATCACACTGCCTCATTTGGATCGCGGTACCTACGCCATCGCCGCGACAGTCACGGACTCAGCCACGGGCGAATCCTTGAGCACGGACAGCGTCAACTTCTTCGTCCGGCAGCCGTCCGAGTTGGGGCCCCAGCACAAGAGGCCCTAGGAGCCTGTCCGAGTAATGATGCGCCTGCTGCGGCCGCCCCACATCGGCATCTTTCCACGATCACTTCGCTTACATGGTGCCCACCATGCGCGCGAAATGATCGTGGAAATCTGCTCGATGTGGGACATTGCGCTGCGCAGTCCCTGCTCCGCGCAAGCCCGGGGCGACCATCCATGGTCGCCCGTGCGACGCATGCGTCGCACCCTCGCGACGGCGATCATTACTCGGACAGGCTCCTAGCACGCCCCGTCCGCCAACCGGATGCTCCGATTGGCCGCTGAATTCAAGCTGGATCCGATTCATATCGAGGGCACCGAGCTGCTCGATAGTCTGGTGACCAGTGTTTTCCTGCTGGATCGGAATTTACACGTCGATTATTTGAACGCCGCCGCGCAAACGCTGCTCGGCTTGGGTCCCAACCAGGCGTTGGGCAGGAGCATCACGGAATTGACGCGCGGCGCCGAGAGCTTGCTGCCGCTGTTCGATCGCGCGCGTCTAGGCGGCGAGGGAATCGTCCAGCGCGAGCTCGCCTGGCCGGCGCCGGGGGGAGTCGATCGCATCCTCGACTGCGCCGTGACGCAAGTGACGCTCGGGCAGGACAGTTCCCGGCTCCTTCTGGAAATCGAAGACATCACGCAGCATCGGCGCCTGACTCGCGAGAACGCGCTGCTGGCGCAATTGGGCGGGAGCCGATTGATGGTGCGTCAGCTCGCGCACGAAATCAAAAACCCGCTCGGCGGCTTACGCGGTGCCGCGCAACTTCTGGAACGGGAACTCTTGGACCCGGCGCTGCGCGAGTACACGCGCGTCATCATCAGTGAAGCAGACCGGCTCACCAACCTGCTCGATTCCATGCTCGGGCCCGGCCGCCCGCCCGCGAAGCAGCTGATCAACGTGCACGAGATACTGGAGCGCGTTTATCATTTGCTGCGCAGTGAGGCGCCCGAAGGCGTCACCGTTGATCGCGACTACGACCCCAGCCTGCCGCCGCTCACCGTGGACCCGAACCACATCATTCAGGCCATGCTGAATCTGGGGCGCAACGCCATCCAGGCCCTGTCGGGCGGCAAGGTGCGGTCGCCGAGACTGATTCTGCGAACCCGCGCCGTGAGCAACGTGAGCGTGGGCGCGCAGCGCCATCGGCTGGTTGCCTCGATTCAATTCGAAGACAACGGCCCGGGAGTCCTGTCCGAAATTCGCGATACGATTTTTTATCCGCTGGTGTCCGGGCGCGCCGACGGCACGGGCCTGGGCTTAGGCATCGCTCAGGACCTGGTCAGCCGCCATGGGGGCCTGATCGAATTCGACAGCGCCCCGGGTAGAACCATATTCGTCATCTCCCTGCCCATGGATTCCGTATGACTTCGAAGCCGCTGCAAGTTTGGTTGGTCGATGATGATGCCTCCATCCGATGGGTGCTCGAGAAGGCGCTGAAAGGCAGCGGGATGGCCGCCAAATGTTTCGACCAGGCCGACAATGTCTTGTCGGCGCTGCGCTCCGACGCACCCGACGTATTGATGACCGACATCCGCATGCCCGGACGCAGCGGACTCGACCTGCTCAAGGAAATTCAAGTGTCGCGGCCCGGTTTGCCCGTCATCGTCATGACCGCGCATTCAGACCTGGACGCGGCGGTCGCGGCCTATCAGGGCGGCGCGTTCGAGTATTTGCCGAAGCCCTTCGACATCGACAAGGCGGTCGATCTGGTGCGCCGTGCCGCGCAGCAAGCAACGGTGTCCATCGATGTCGAGGCCGCGCGGCGCAGCATCCCGGAATTGCTCGGCCAGGCGGCGGCCATGCAGCAAGTGTTTCGCGCGGTCGGCAGACTGTCCCGCTCCAGCATGACGGTGCTGATCACCGGCGAATCGGGCACGGGCAAGGAACTCGTGGCGCGCGCCCTGCATCGTCACAGTCCCCGCTCCAACAAAGCCTTCGTCGCGCTCAACACCGCGGCCTTCACCGCCGATCTACTGGAATCGGAACTCTTCGGCCATGAGAAGGGCGCATTCACCGGCGCCGATGCGCTGCGTCGCGGACGCTTCGAACAAGCGGACGGCGGTACGCTGTTCCTCGATGAAATCGGCGACATGTCGCCGGCGCTTCAGACGCGGCTGCTGCGCGTGCTGGCCGAGGGTGAATTCTATCGAGTCGGTGGGCAGACACCTGTGAAGGTCGAGGTGCGCGTCATTGCCGCGACCCACCAGGATTTGGAAGCGCGCGTGAATTCCGGCCACTTTCGCGAAGACCTGCTGCACAGGCTCAACGTGATTCGAATCGAAATCCCGCCGCTGCGGGAGCGGCGCGAAGATATTCCCGAATTGCTGCGGCATTATCTGGCTGTTGCCGGCCATGAGCTCGGAGTCGAGCCGAAATTGCTGACCGCGCCGGCCGAAGCCGCGCTCGTTACTTTCGATTGGCCCGGCAATGTTCGCCAACTCGTCAACGCCAGCCGGCGCCTCACCGTGACCGCGCCCGGGCGGGAGATCCGCGCCGAGGACATCCCGCCCGATCTCGGCGGCGTGCCCGCCGGCCATTCCGCGAATCATGATTGGATGGCGAAGCTTTCGCATTGGGCCGAGCAGGAATTGGACGCGGGAACGCGGCGGTTGCTGGATCAGGCCGTGCCCGAGGTCGAACGCATATTGATCCGGGTGGCGCTGCGCAAGGCCGACGGCTTGAAGCAGGATGCGGCCAAGCTTCTGGGCTGGGGCCGCAATACGCTGACTCGCAAAATGAAAGAGCTGGGAATGGAGAACGTCAGCTAGCCGCCTCCAAAGCCAACGCCCATGTTTCACGTCGTGCTGTTCGAGCCCGAGATTCCGCCGAATACCGGTAATGCCATTCGCTTGTGTGCGAACAGCGGGGCGACGCTGCACCTGGTCAAGCCCTTGGGATTCGGACTCGACGACAGGAGCCTGCGGCGCTCCGGTCTCGACTACCACGACCTCGCCGAAGTCAAAATTCACGAAAACCTCGACCAATGCTTGAGGGATCTCGCCGCCGTGCGGATCTTTGCCGTGGAAACCGGCGGCAGACACCGCTACAGCGATCTCGAATACCGCGCCGGCGATGCCTTCTTGTTCGGGCCGGAAACTCGCGGACTCCCCAGCGCCGTTCTCGACCGGGTGGGACGGGAATCGTCCGTCTCCATACCCATGCGTGAGCGGAGCCGCAGCATCAACCTATCCAATGCGGTGGCCCTGGTCGTCTACGAGGCTTGGCGGCAGATCGGGTTCCTCCCTTAGAGGGTGCGGCGGGCGAGTCGTGAGTCACTCCGCCTCCGAGCGCACTTCCCGTCCCATGAGCGCCTGTACCGCGGCTCGGACCGGCTTACCCTCGTGCATGACCCGGTAGACTTCCTGGCATATGGGCATGTCCACCGTGAGGCGCTGCGCCACGTCGTAGACTGCGCGCGCCGCGGGAAGGCCTTCGACCACTTGATGAATGCCGCTCGCTGCGTCGCGTAAGGATTGGCCCCGGCCCAGGGCCATGCCGAAGCGGCGATTGCGCGACTGATCGTCGGTGCAGGTGAGCACCAGATCGCCGAGGCCGGCCAGTCCCATGAAAGTCTCGCGCACGGCGCCGAGCTTGACCCCGAGACGCATCATTTCGGCAAGCCCGCGCGTGATCAACGCCACCCGGGTGTTGGCGCCGAAACCCATGCCGTCGGCGATGCCTGAACCGATCGCAATGACATTCTTGACCGCGCCTCCGACCTCCACACCCATGATGTCGGTTTGCGTGTATGCGCGGAAATTCGGTCCCGACAGGCTCACCGCGAGTTCCTTGGCGAAGCGCTCGTCGCGGGAGGCGACCGTCATGGCGGTGGGCAGCCCGGCTCCGACTTCCTTGGCAAAGGTGGGGCCGGACAATACCGCTCCCGGACGCTTGCCCAAAACCTGGCGGGCGATCTGATGCGGCAACTGGCCCGTCTCGATCTCGAATCCCTTGGTTGCCCATGCAATGCGCGTGTCGGGACCCAAGAGCGGCTTGATGCTCTCCAGCGTCGCGCGAAATGCGTGCGAAGGCACGGCGATCAGCGCATCCCGCGCAGCCTCGAGCGCCTCGCGCAGGTCGCCGGCAACCTGCAAAGTGTCGGGGAATCCGGCATCCGGCAAATATCGCGCATTGCGCCGCGTACGGCGCATCGCATCGAGCTGGACACCGTCGCGTCCCCACAGCTGCGTAGGATGCCCTTCCCGGGCCAGTTGAATGGCGAGTGCCGTGCCCCAGGACCCGGCGCCGATGACCGTCATCGGTTCAGCGCTTGGGCGCGGCATCTCTCAAGGTTCCCCTAGTTGACGAGACCCGGTTGCGGCGATTCCGACGCCTGCGCGAACAAGGCATCGAAATTGACCAAGGGCAGGAGAAAGTTCGGGAAGCCGCCCTTGATGATCAAATCTGAAATCACTTCGCGAGCGTAGGGAAACAGGACACTGGGACAGAAGCTGCCGATCAGGCGTTTCATGTCCTCCACCGACGCGCCCGCGATCGAGAACACTCCCGCCTGCTTCACCTCGACCAGGTACAGCGTCGCCTCGCCTTGCTTTGCCTCGAGCGTGATGGTCAAGAGCACCTCGCGCACATCCGCGGCAATGTCCTCGGCCGAGGTGTTCATGTTGAGCTGAAATTTCGGCTCCCATCCTTGATTGTTCGGCAGCCGCGGCCCGTTCGGCGATTCGTAGGAACAATCCTTCAAGTAAACGCTTTGCAGGCTCACTTGCACGCCGCCGATGCTGGCCTCTGGCCCCGGAGTACTAACCTCGTTCATCAAGCCCCCTGAATTAATCGATCCAGTTCCCCACTGCGATCGAGTTCGAAAAGATCGTCGCAGCCGCCGACATGCTTGTCGCCGATGAATATCTGCGGAACCGTGCGCCGATTGCTGCGCGCAATCATTTCCTCGCGCAGCTTCGCGTCGTCCTCCACATTGACTTCGCTGAACTCCACCTTCTTCTGAGCCAAAAGACCTCGGGCTCGCTCGCAGTACGCACACCAGTTCGAGACGTACAGCGTCACGGCGGGTTGAGTCACTTCGAGCTTCCCTTACCACCCGTCGAAGTCTTCGCCAGAGGCAGATTGTCCTTTACCCAGGCATTCAAGCCCCCGTGCAAATTGAACACCTTGGTGAAGCCGAGCTTCATCAGCGTGCGGGCGCCGCTCGCGCCGTTCACGCCGCTGTCACAATAAGTAATCACGTTCTTGTCGCGCCATTTCTTCAAGCTTTCGGCCTGCGATGCGAGGTCCGCCGCGGGCACGTTGCGCGCGTCGCCGATATGGCCCGCGTCGTACGATTCCTTGCCGCGAAGGTCGATGACCAGAGCGCCTTGATTCATGAGGCGCACGGCCTGCGTCGCGCTCAACGCGGCAAACGCCTGTATGCGCTCGCGAATCTCGTAAAATGCCACGACGGCGGCAGCCAGCACCGCTCCGCCCGCCAAGTAAGGATGATGGCCAATGAACTCGAACAGTCGCTGCATGCGGCTCGCACAAAAGGTTTTTCGGGCCGTGAAGTATAGCAGCGGGCTCAAGGCTTGTATGCTTGCCGCCTCAAGATGAGTCTCGCCAATAACCGCCGCCTCAAACACTTATGCATAGCCGTCGCGTCGGTCGTGTATTGCGCCGGCGCCTGGGCGGCCTCCGAGCTTGACGACTCTGCGCAGGCCAAAGCCAAACTTAGCGTAGTGCGCGCGCGCATAGCCGATCTCGCGAACCGTCTAGGCGACGAACTCGAGAAACGCGATGCACTCCACGCGCGCCTGCGCGAGGCCGAGCTCGTCATTACCGCCAAGCGCCGGCGGCTGGATGCTTTGCGTGCCGCGGAGGCCGCCGCGGAGCGGCGCCGCTCGGAGCTGCGCATGGAGCAGGGGCGCGACCAAAATGCGCTGCAGGCGGAGCGCACCGCCTTGACGGAGCAAGTGCGGGCGGCCTATATGATCGGGCGGCAGGAAGAGCTCAAGCTGCTCTTGAAGCAGAGCAATCCGGCCAGCCTCGGCCGCACGCTCGCGTACTATGGATATTTCGCCCGGGAACGCAGCGATAAAATCGACACCATTCAAACTCAAATGATGCGGCTGCAGCAGTTGGCCGCCCAAATCGATCAAGAGACCTTGCAACTCAAGACGCTGGAGATCGAGGGGAACCACGAAGTCGCGGCGTTGGAGCGCGCGCGTGCAGATCGCGCCGCCGCGCTGGCGGCGCTCACCAAGCAGGTGGCGAGCGGCAATCAGGAACTGGCCAATTTGAAGCGCGAGGAGCAGGCGGTCGAGTCCCTGGTGGCCGACCTCGCGCGAGTAATGCAGGATTTTCCGGTCGATGCAACCCAGAGCTTCGACCGAATGCGCGGCAAGCTGCCGTGGCCCGTGCAGGGCAGAGTGACCGCGCATTACCAGGAGCAGCACGCGAACTCCGCGCCGGGCATGCGCTGGAACGGCGAAATGATCGAAGCGCCGCGCGGCGCCAAGGTGCGCGCTCCCTATTTTGGCCGCGTGGTGTACGCCGATTGGCTGCAGGGGCTTGGACTTCTCCTCATCATCGGCCACAGCGGCGGCTACATGACCCTGTACGGCCATGCCGAAGTGCTCTACAAATCGGTGGGCGACTGGGTCGCTCCGGGCGATGTGATCGCGGCCTTGAGCGATTCGGGCGCCGCCCCGCAGCTGTATTTTGAAATTCGCGAAGGGCGCAAGACCGTGGACCCCAGGGTCTGG
>DASWEO010000103.1:0-18250 GCA_036394715.1 Steroidobacteraceae bacterium | reverse complement strand
ACCTAAACCTAACCTGCACTAAACCGCTGCCGCGCCGCCGACGATCTCGGAGAGCTCTTTCGTGATCGCCGCCTGACGGGCTTTGTTGTAAATGAGTTGCAGCTCGTCGATGAGCTTGCCGGCGTTGTCGGACGCGCTCTTCATGGCCACCATGCGTGCCGCCATTTCGCAGGCGACATTCTCGACGGCGCCCTGAAAGATTTGGGACTCGACGTAGCGCATCAGAATGCCGTCGAGAATTTCGATGGCATCCGGCTCGTAGATGTAGTCCCAGCGCTCCTGCAATTCGTCCTTGTCGATGGTCTGAAGCGGCAGCAGCTGCGAGACCACGCCCTTTTGGGTCATCGTGTTGACGAAAACGTTGTGCACGAGCAGCAGCTGATCGACTTTCGTCTCGCGATAGAAATCGAGCATGACCTTGGTGGTACCGATCAATTCGGCGACGCGCGGCTTGTCGCCCAGGTGCGTGACCGAGGCGACGAGCTCGACGCCGGACAGGCGGCGAAAGAACTGAACCGCCTTGGAACCGATCGCGCACACATAGATCTTGGCGTTCTTCGCCCGCGCTTCGCGGATGGCGCCGAGTGCGGCCTTGAACAGGTTCAGGTTCAGCGAACCGCACAGGCCGCGATCAGTGCTGATCACGACGATGCCGACGGACTGAACCGGCCGCTCCACGGTGAAGGGATGCTTGTAATCCAAATTCACCTGGCGCAGGTGACCGATGATCTTGCGGATCTTTTCCGCGTAGGGGCGCGCCGCCCGCATCCGGTCCTGCGCCTTGCGCATCTTGCTTGCCGCGACCATTTCCATGGCCTTGGTGATCTTCTGAGTATTCTTGATACTCGCGATCTTGCCCCGGATTTCTTTTGCGCCTGCCATTGCCTGCTCTTGACTGTGCGCTTACAGCGTCGCGAAGAATTCGGTGCAGCACTTCTTGAGCGCCGCCTCGACTTCGCCCGACAGATCGGGTTTGGAGTTGACGCCCTTCAAGAGATCGGCGTAGCTCGAGCGCGCGAAGGATTGCAATGCGGCTTCCGTCTCGACCACTTTGCGGCGGTCGACCTTGTCGAAGAAGCCGTTGTTGGCGGCGTACAGGGACAATGCCATTTCCGCGACGGACATGGGCGCGTACTGCTTCTGCTTCATGAGCTCGGTGACGCGCTGGCCGCGTTCGAGCTGCCTGCGCGTCGCCTCGTCCAAGTCCGAGGCGAACTGCGAGAAGGCCGCGAGTTCGCGGTATTGCGCAAGGGCCAGACGAACACCGCCGCCCAGCTTCTTGATGATGTTGGTCTGCGCGGCGCCGCCGACGCGCGACACCGAAATGCCGGCGTTGATGGCGGGGCGCATCCCGGCGTTGAACAAATCCGTTTCCAGGAAGATCTGGCCGTCGGTGATGGAAATCACGTTCGTCGGCACGAAGGCCGTGACGTCGCCGGCCTGGGTTTCGATGATGGGCAGACCCGTCAGCGAACCGGTCTTGCCCTTGACGCGTCCATTGGTGATCTTCTCGACGTACTCTTCGTTGACGCGCGCAGAGCGCTCGAGCAGGCGGGAATGCAAATAGAACACATCGCCCGGATAGGCCTCGCGTCCCGGCGGACGGCGCAGCAGCAGCGAGATCTGGCGGTAAGCGACGGCCTGCTTGGATAAGTCGTCATAGACGATCAGCGCGTCTTCGCCGTTGTCCATGAAGTACTCGCCCATGGCGCAGCCGCCGTAGGGCGCGAGGTACTGCATCGCCGCGGGCACCGAGGCGGAAGCCGCGACGACGACCGTGTGTCCCATGGCGCCGTGCTCTTCGAGCTTGCGCACCACGTTGGCGATCGAGCTCTGCTTCTGTCCGATCGCGACATAGACGCATTTAACGCCCGTGCCCTTCTGATTGATGATGGTGTCGATGGCCACCGCCGTCTTGCCGGTCTGGCGGTCGCCGATGATGAGCTCGCGCTGGCCGCGCCCGATCGGCACCATGGCGTCGATGGCTTTGAGGCCGGTCTGGACCGGTTGCGACACGCTCTTGCGGAAAATGACGCCCGGCGCCACGCGCTCGAGCGGCGACTTCAGCTTGGCGTTCACCGGGCCTTTGCCGTCGATGGGATTGCCCAGCGCGTCGACGACGCGGCCCAGAAGTTCGGGACCCACCGGCACTTCGAGAATGCGGCCGGTAGTCTTGACGGAGGATCCTTCGGATATGTGCTTGTAGTCGCCGAGCACCACGGCGCCCACCGAGTCCTGCTCCAGGTTCAGCGCCAACCCGAAGGTGTTGCCGACGAACTCCAGCATTTCGCCGTAACGTGCGTCGGCAAGGCCGTGGATGCGCACGATGCCGTCGGTGACGCTCACTACCGTGCCGACATTGCGCGCCTCGGTCGCGGACTGGAATTTCTCGATGCGCGCCTTGATCAGGTCGCTGATTTCCGATGCCTTGATGGACATATCGATCCTCTTGCTGCGGGTCTTCGAACCCGCGACTAAATTCAGTTCTGACTAGTTAAATTCGTGGCGAGCCGTTCCAGGCGGCCTTTCAGCGAACCATCGATGACCAGATCGCCCGCACGCACCACGGCGCCGCCCAGCAGCGTCGAATCGACCGAATTTTGCATGCGCACCTGGCGCTTCAAGCGCGTGCTCAAGGCCCGCTGAAGCTTGTCGGCCTGAGCGGCGTCGAGGGGCACGGCGGAGACCACCTCGACATCGACGGTGTTTTCTACGGCGGAGCGCAGCACCTCGTAATGAGCCGCAATCTCCGGCAAGAGCAACAGGCGGTGATTCTCCGCGAGCACACGCACGAAGTTCTGCATGCCGGCATCGAGTTTAGGCTCAGCGACGTCAGTGATGAGGCTGACGAGGTCGGACGCCGACCACGCAGGACTCTTGGTGAGCGGGGCGACGCGCGGATCGGCGACGATCTCGGCCGCAACCTTGAGTCCCTCCGACCACGCTGCAAGGGCATTCGCACCGCGCGCGTATTCAAACGCGGCCTTCGCATAAGGCCGGGCGATGGTAGCTCGCTCAGCCACGCGCAACCTCGGCCGCCAATTTATCCAACAGTTCGGCGTGAGCCTTCGGATCGATCTCGCGTTCCAACAAGCGCGACGCACCCTCGACCGCGAGCTTTCCTACCTCCCTGCTCAGTTGTTCACGCGCCCGCGAGCTCTCCCGCGCCACTTCGTCGCGTGCATGATCCACCAGGCGCTGGGCTTCGCTCGACGCCGTGCCCTTCGCTTCCTCGACGATTTCGTTCGAGCGCTTGCCCGCCAGGTCGACGATCTGCGCAGCCCGGTCGCGTGCTTCGCGGAGGATTTCCTTGGAGCGCGCCTCGGCCTCTTCGAGATCCTTTTCGCTCTGGCTGGCGGCCGCCAGGCCGGCTGCAATTTTCGTCTGCCGCTCTTCGATGGCTCCCATGAGCCACGGCCAGAAGAATTTCATGACCGCCCAGGCGACCAGGAAAAACACCACCCCTTGGATGACCAGCGTAAGTGCTAAGTTCATTGCGTACTCCTTGCTCGGCGCCGTTCAAGCGCCAATGCGGGTCTGCTTACTTGAGACCGAGCGCGCCCAAGAAAGGATTGGCGTAAAGCAGCAAGAAGCCGACGGCCACGCCGATGATCGGCACCGCGTCCAACAGACCGGCAACGATGAACATCTTGGTCTGGAGCATGTTGGTGAGCTCCGGCTGGCGAGCAGAGCTCTCGAGAAACTTGCCGCCCAGAAGACCGAAGCCGACGGCGGCGCCCGCACCACCTAGGCCGATCACCAAGCCCGCCGCGATCACGGTGGAGCTCATGAGTTGAGCGATTTGGGTCACATTGTCCATTATTGTCTCCGGTCTTTAATGTCTTGAATGAATCGAATTGAGTGTCCTGTCCCACCAATAACTCGCCCGCTGCGCCGCGTCTTTTCGCGCCGGGCGGCGTTGCGCCTCCTCGCCATAGCGCCACTATGACTCGTCGGCGCGCCTTGCCCGACACGAAAATCCGCGGGCGAATCGAGCAAGTTATTGGTGGGACAGGACACTAATGTTTCTCGGCCGAGATGCCCACGTACACGATGGTCAGCACCCCGAAAATGAACGCCTGAAGCGTGATGATCAGGTAGTGAAATCCCGTCCATATGACCCCGGCGATGAACTGGCCGGCGCCGAGAAAGTAGGTAGACGCGTGGTTGAGCGCCGCGTCGAGCGTGAAGCAGGCGATCAGCAAAAATATGAGCTCGCCGGCGTACATGTTGCCGAACAGCCGCATGGACAATGATAGCGGCCGGACGACTTCTTCGATCACTCGAAATGCGAAATTGATGGGCGCCAGCAGTATCTTGAGAGCCGGGTTGTGAGCGTGAAACGGAGCGGTAAACCACTCGCCCACAAAAACGCCGAATCCCTTGTGCGTGATGCCCACCCACTGAATCAATATGAAAACCCCCAGGGCCATTCCGACCGTGGTGTTGAGGTCGGCTGTCGCCACCGTGCGTAGGTGCTCCACGCCGAACAGCTTGGCGGCGGCCGGCAGCGCATCCACCGGCAGGATGTCCATGAAATTTTCCAGGAACACGATGCAGAAAATCGTGATGGCGAGCGGCGCGATGAATTTGTTCGAGCCGTGATAGGTGTCTTTCACCATGCCATCGACGCCTTCCACCAGGATTTCCACCGCGGCCTGCAATTTACCCGGGACGCCGCTGGTGGCGCGGCGCGCGGCGAGGGAGAGTGTGAGAATGAACAGGAAGGAAATGAGGAGAGTAAAAATGACGCTGTCGATGTGCACGGACCAAAACGCACCGTGCCCCGTATCCACGGTGTAATGAGTCAGGTGATGCTTGATGTAGCCCGTCACCCCGCCCGAAGCTTCTTCCTCTGCCAGATTTGCGAAACGCATAAGTCCCCAATCGTCATTTGAGCCGAACTAGACCGACCCAATACCCCAATTGCGTGACCACTATTCCAATCAATAGCGGTGCCGCGTCGAGTTTCAACCGCGCGATCGCCAAATACATTGCGAGCGCGAACCACAACCACTTGAGCGCCACTCCGGCGTACATCGCTGTGGTGAGCGTGGCGCCGCCCGCAATCCCGGGCTTGAACGCGCGCCAACCCATCACCGCACTTCCGGCAGCCACGATCAATCCACCCACCAGCGCCGCAAGGGCCGGGCTCGAGCCTTTGAACACAAGAAACACAGACGCGACTAATGCCGCGCAGCCTGCTTGCAGGAGCACGACCCGAACGACCATCCGCTTGCCGCGACTCAGAACTTCATTCATCGCGAAGGGGACCGGACCGGCGGCGCTACCCTCGATTTCACCATTCTATGAGCCGTCGCCAGTCAAAATAGCCGGCGCATTATAGAGAGGCCGACCCGCTGCATCAAGGCGTCTTGGGGAGGTATTTTTTCGCTTTTTTTCACTGGATGTGGCCGAGAATGCCCTCGAGTTCATCCAGGCTGTTGTAGTTCACGACGAGTTTTCCCTTGCCGGAAGCGGTGTGCTGGAACACCACCTTGGCCCCCAATTTGTCGGCCAATTCGCGCTCCAGACGCTGAATATCCGGGTCAACGGGAGGCGCCGATGGCGAGTCGGCGGAATGCGGAGCGATGATGCGGCGCACCAATGCCTCGGTTTCACGCACCGACAGGGATTTTTTGGCCACGAGGCCGGCCACCTCGATCTGCTGGCGGCGCGAACTCAAACCCAGCAGCGCGCGCGCGTGGCCCATTTCGATGCGCCGCTGCTCCAGCAATTCCTTGACTTCGTCGGCGAGCTCCATGAGGCGGAGCAAATTGCTCACCGCGGCGCGCGAGCGCCCGACCGCTTCGGCGGCTGCCTGATGCGTCAGGCCGAATTCCTCGATCAAACGCAGCAGCGCACCCGCCTCTTCCAGGGGGTTCAGGTCTTCGCGCTGAATATTCTCGATGAGCGCCATGGAAACAGCCGCCTCATCGGGCACGTCGCGAATAACCGCGGGAATCTCGGCAAGCCCCGCCATCTGCGCCGCCCGCCAGCGCCGCTCGCCGGCGATGATTTCGTAGCGCTGCGATTCGCCGGGGTTGCGGCTCCCGACGGGGCGCACCAGGATGGGCTGCACCAGACCCCGTGATTTGATCGAGTCTGCCAGTTCGCTCAAGGTCTCGGTCCGCATGTCCACGCGAGGCTGGAACTTGCCCCGCTGCAGCAGATCGAGCGGTAAGCTCGCCAAGCGGTCGCCGGCCAGCACCGGCGGTTCAGGCGCGGGCGCGCCCGCGCGCTTCGCGAGCAGGGGGCTCAGCTCAGCGAGGCCACGACCCAAAGACGGCTTTTTGCCGGACATGACAAATCCCAGTGAACGACGCCGGTTCTACGGACCGGACCGATTATACGGGCGCGGGCGGCAGATCGTCGCGGCGAATCATTTCATCGGCGGCCGGCAGATCATCGCGGCGAATCATCTCGCCGGCGAGCGCCAGATAGGCCAGAGCGCCCCGCGACTCCTTGTCGTGAAACAGCGCGGGCTTGCCGAAACTTGGGGCCTCCGCCAGCCGTATATTGCGCGGAATCATGGTACGAAACACTTTGTCGCCGAAGTGCTCGATCAGCTGCGCGGACACTTCATTCGCCAGGTTGTTGCGCGGGTCGAACATGGTGCGGAGCAGTCCTTCGATTTCCAGATCGGGATTGATGCTGGCCTTGATCTGCTCGATGGTCTGTACCAGGGCGCTCAAGCCCTCCAGCGCGTAGTACTCGCATTGCATCGGGACCATCACGGAATCCGCCGCCACCAGCGCGTTCAGCGTCAGCATATTGAGCGCCGGCGGACAGTCGATGAAGATCACGTCGAAATTCTCGCGCACCGGCTTCAGGGCATTGCGCAATTTGAACTCCCGGCCGGTGATCATGCCGAGCAGGCGAACTTCCGCCGCCGTGAGGTCCTGATTGGAAGGCATCAGCATGAAACCGCCGTATTCTACCGGCACCAACGCCTCCATCGCGGAGCAGTCGCCCAACATCACGTCGCAGCTGGTGCGGGCCTGAGCATACTTGTCGATTCCGCATCCCATGGTGGCATTGCCCTGGGGATCGAGATCGATCAGCAGGACGCGCCGCTTGGTAGCCGTCAGTGAGGCGGCCAGATTGACGGCGGTCGTGGTCTTTCCGACTCCGCCTTTTTGATTTGCCAGTGCGATGACCCGCTTCATGCTTTGCTCGATTTGGGTCGGGACGGTGAGAGTTCCACAAGATGCCGCTCGTCGTCCAGCCCGGGCACTTTGAGCCTATGCACCGCCAGCACCCGGAACGATTTGGGCAGGGCGGAGATCTCCTCGTCCGGCCGCTTTCCCTTCATCGCCAGCAGCCGCCCGCCCGGAGCGCATAAATGACCGGCATAGGCCGCAAAATCCGCCAGTGAGGACAGGGCCCGGGCCACCACTGTATCGAAAAGTTCGAACGGCCTGTAGTTTTCCGCACGTGCATGTTCGACTTGAACATTGTGGCACCCCAGCCGGCGCGCGGTTTGTTCGACGAACCGCGCCTTCTTGCCGGTGGCCTCGACCAGCGTAAAACGCCGCTGCGGGTTGACGATGGCCAGCGGCAGCCCCGGAAAACCCGCGCCGGTGCCGATATCGGCGACGCGGCTGCCGCGCAGGTAGGGCTGCAGCGTAAGGCTGTCGAGGACATGTTTGCGCAACATGCCGAGCCTGTCGCGGATTGCCGTCAGATTGAATTGCGCGTTTCCGGCTTCCAGTTCATCCACCAGCTTGAGCAGCGCCTCGGCGCCGGATGAATCCACGGCAATGCCGATGTCGCGTGCACCCGCGGCAAGCAGTTCAAGTTCGGACTCGCGAGTCGCGGGCGGGCTGCTCAAGGATAAGGAGCGCTGTCTAAGGTAATCGACAAGACCGATTCCGGTTGGGGCGTTTCCGCCCGACCCGGTTCCTCCTCGAGCCGGCCGCGGAAGTGAATGGCGCCGTCGCGGCCCTCGCAGGCGCCGGCACTTGGGGCCTCGGCGGACGCTCCGACGCCAGGTGTTCCAACCCCCGGCGCTTCAGCGCCCGGTGTCGACGCCGCGTTTTTCAACCAACCGGTGCAGGCCGCGGCGAATACCTCGGCTGCTTGAGCGGCGGGCACGCGAACCGACGCTTGAATGCGGGACAGTCGATCTTGCTTGAAACAGAGCAAGTACTCGTCGGGAATACGCCCGACGAAACGAGGCGCCGGCGCATCGGCGGCATAGCACTCCGCATCGACGGCGGCCGCGTCGGCTCCCGCACTGCCCGGCGCGGCATTGCCCGGCGCGGCATTGCCGTGCGCGTCGTCCCGAAACAGCAACACCTCGTGAAGGGCTACGGGAATATCCTTGAGCACGCTGCCGAAGGGAGCGATGAGGAGACCGCGCCAATCATAGGAAGCGTCGCCAAGTTCATGCGCGGCCGGCGGAGGCGGGACACGATCGGGTGCAGCGGTCCGCGGCGATGGGGCGCGGCAGGCAACCAATGCCCCGAGCAACGTCAGAGATAACGCGCCCCGGCATACACGCCGGCTCGGGCTGCGACCGAGACATGGATGCCGATCACTATGATTCGGGGCCGTCATCGAGCCGCAGCCAAGCTGCCCGCGAGTTGTTCCAGTTCCATGGCGGCGTCCGGATCTTGCGGCCGGTCGCGCTCGAGGACGCGGTGCAAGGCCTGCACGGCCGAGTCCTTCAGTTTGGCGCACGCGCTGGCATAATGGATGCGCCAG
Source organism: Steroidobacteraceae bacterium (assembly GCA_036394715.1). Lineage (GTDB taxonomy): Bacteria > Pseudomonadota > Gammaproteobacteria > Steroidobacterales > Steroidobacteraceae > Bog-1198. Next base: position 9,541 of record DASWEO010000103.1, on the reverse strand, counting down.
TCAGCGATCAGCTCATGCTCGAACGAATCGTAGTCACGGCCGTTGACGATGGCGTCAAGGACCATGGCGCAGACCGCGAGCTGCTGCACCCGAGCCCAAGACAGCATGGACGCGGAGTGGCCCTCGGCGAAGCAGCGGCGCAGGTAGGCGGGGGGATCCGCGCTCGCGATGTCGTCGAGCTCGTCGCCCACGTCGTAGGATTTCACCAAATGTTCATAAGCTGCCATCGGTCCCATTATCCGCGCCGTGTGAGAACATACCAATCATGACTCGAATTTATTTGCTGCTGTTGATGGCACTGCCGTTCGTCTCCGCGGTTCCGGCCTCGGCGCTGCCTCGGGTCGAGCGCGGCAATCTGATCTTCGACAATATTCCCGAGCCCGCAGCGGGTTTGAGCGAGAAACTGGATGCCTATCTGAATGCGCGCCAGGCGACTCCGCTCGGCTTCTCGCCGAAAGGCCAGTTGTTGATCAGCACTCGATTCGGGGACGTCGATCAACTGCATCTGGTGGAGCGGCCGGCGGGTGAGCGGCGCCAGCTCACGTTTCTGCGCGAGCCGGTCACGCAGGCCGCGTTTTCTCCCGATCCCGGACGCAGCGCCTACGTATATCTCAAGGATGTGGGCGGCAACGAGAATGCCCAGCTCTATTATCAGCGGCTGGGCGAGCCCGGCGCCAAACTGCTGACCGACGGCAAGTCCCTGAACGGCGGACCCGTGTGGTCGAACACCGGGCGCGAGGTCGCGTTCTTCAGCACCGCGCGCGACGGGGTGAGCTATGACATCGACATCGTCGATCCGGAAGCGGGCTCGCTGCCGCGGCTCGCCGTCACCGGCGACGGCGCCGCCTGGTATCCGCTCGATTGGTCGCCGGACGACCGCAAGCTGCTGGTGCTCAAGTACCTCTCGATTTCCGAAGCGTACCTGTACGTGGTGGATCTCAGCTCGGGACAAAAACGCGAGGTCGAGCCGGTGCCGACCAAGGTCGGGATCGCAGGCGCCAAATTCTCCCGCGACGGGCTGGGTGTCTATTTGATCTCGGACCTCGACAGCGAGTTCGCGCAGCTGCGTTACGTCAATCTATTCACCGGCGACAAGACCGTCATCTCCGGCCGTCTTTCCTGGGACATCGAAGAATTGGCGATTTCGCGCGACGGACATTACCTGGCCTACATCAGCAACGAGGCGGGGATCGACAAACTCAATGTGCTCGATCTGCGTACCCATCAGGATTTGATAGCGCCCAAGCTCCCGGCGGCCGGCATCATCGGCTCCCTGAGCTTCGACGCCGCGGGCAATCGCCTTGCCTTCGGCTTCGCGGCTCCCAATCGGCCGCGCGACGCCTATGTTCTCGACATCGCGGCGAACGCTCTAGAGGCTTGGACGCACAGCGAAGCGGGTGCGGTGGATCTCGCGCGATTCGTGACGCCGCGGCTCACTCAGTTTCCCACCTTCGACCGAACCGACGGCCGGCAGCGTCAGATACCGGTGTATGTGTACGAGCCGTCGGCTCCGGGTCCGCACCCGGTGCTGATCACCCTGCACGGCGGCCCTGAATCGCAGTTCCGCCCCGGCTTCGATCCATGGCTGCAATATGTGGTCAATGAGCTAGGGATTGCCGTCGTTGCGCCCAATGTGCGCGGCTCATCCGGCTACGGAAAGAGTTATCTGGCTCTCGACAACGGCACGCTGCGCGAGGACGCCGTGAAGGATATGGGCGCGCTGCTCGTCTGGCTGGGTTTGCAGAAGGCGTTCGACGCAAAGCAAGTGGTGGTATCCGGCGGTTCCTACGGGGGCTATCTCACGCTCGCGACACTGGTTAATTTCAGCGAGCGCGTGCGCGGCGGCGTCGACTACTCGGGCATCGCGGACTTCGTCAGCTTTTTGACCAATACCGCGCCGTATCGGCAGAACCAGCGCCGCGCGGAATACGGCGATGAACGCGATCCCGACATGCGAGCATACCTCAGGCGCATTTCACCGCTGACGAACGCGGAGCGCATTTCACGGCCTCTGCTCATCGTGCACGGCAAGAACGATCCGCGGGTGCCGTTGAGCGAAGCGGAGCAGATCGTCTATCGGGTGCGCAGCAAGGGCGGCGAGGTGTGGTATTTACAGGCCAGCGACGAAGGCCACGGCTTTCGGAAAAAGCAGAACCGCGACGCCTATTACCGGACGTTCGCGCAATTCCTGATGAGCCTCGGCAAATGAGGGCGAGCGGCGCCGATGAGTTGCCGCGCGGACCTGCTTACTTGTCGAACGTGCTCGCGCTTACTTGCTGTCGGTGCTCGCCGTAGCCAAGGGCGAGGATTGACCGGCGAAATACTCGGCCGCGATTTTGACGTCCTCGTCGGTGGTTAGCAGCTGCGCCATGCCGTCCATCACCACATTCTTGCGGCGGCCATTTTTATAGGCCGTCAACGCCTGCTCGAGGTAATCGACGTGCTGCCCCGCGAGCACGGCCGGCTTCGGCGTCAGCGGCGACTCGACCCCCAGTCCGTTCTCGCCGTGACAGGCGACGCAGGCGGCCACTTGTTTCGGAGTTTTTCCGTTTACCGCAGTGCCCGGCTTCACCGGGTCCGCACCCTGCAGGTAGGCGGCGATGTCCTCGATGTCTTCGTCGGACAACGACGCCGCCTGCGCGTGCATGGTCGCATGCGGCCGCTCGCCGCTGCGATACTCCTGCAGCGCCGCCACGATATACGAGGCATGCTGGTGGCGCAGCTTGGGAACGCTGTAGTCCGGATAGGCGTTCCTGTAGTTGTCGATGCCGTGGCAGCCGTAGCAGGTGTAGAACTTCTTCTCGCCGAGTGCCGGATCGCCCGCTGCATGCGCGCCAAGTGACCAACTCAAACTCAACGCCATGCCAGCAAGCAAACTTAAGCCATTCAATCGAGAATGCATCTAAAATCTCCGACCGCGGGGTTCAAATAGTGCGCTGATGTTAAAGAGTGGACGGACAAAATACCACTCGCGTGAGCGAAGCGGCGCTATGTGCGGCCGCGCGTACTACAGCACGTCGGCCAAGTCTTGCAAAAAGCTGGCATCCGTCGGCTTCGCTCCCGAAGGGTAGCGGCAAATCACTCGTCCCTCGCGATCGATCAGGAATTTCTCGAAATTCCAGCCGATGTCTCCGGGAAAGCCGTTCTCCTTGGCGGTCAGCCAGGCGTAGAGGGCATGGCGATGAGCGCCGCCCACGTCTATTTTTGCGGCCAACGGGAAAGTCACCCCATAGGTAAGGGAGCAAAAGCTTTGAATCTCCGCCGCCGTGCCGGGTTCCTGCGCCCCAAATTGGTTGCAAGGGAATCCGACCACGCTGAAGTTGCGCTCCTTGAGCTCTTGGTAAAGTTCTTCCAGGCCCGCATATTGCGGCGTGTAGCCGCACTTGCTCGCGACATTCACCGCCAAGGTCACTTTGCCGCGCAAAGGAGCGAGAATATCCTGGCTGCCGTCGAGTCCCGTCACCTTGAAGTCGTAGAAATTTGACATCGGCTTACCTCGCATCGCCCGTCGCGGCGCGGTTTGAACTGTCTTTCATGAGCTGCTTGCTGTACACCACATTCATCGCATTGTCCCGCCAACCCTGCACCCGGGCGCTGACGAGATGCTTGGCCACGTAGAAGTAGAGCGGGATGAGCGGTTGATCGGCGATCATGACTTCCTCCGCGTGCTCGAGCAGCGCGCGCCGGCGGCCGGCGTCGACTTCGTTGGCGGCCTGCGCCAGTAGTGCATCGTATTCGGCATTGGCGTAGCGCGGCAAGTTGATGCCGAAACCGCTTTGCAGCACCTGCAGGAAACTGTAGGCGTCGTTGTAGTCGGCGAGCCAGCTCGCACGAAACACCTGGGTCACGTCGCCGCGATCGACGTCCTGCAGCAGCACCTTGAACTCTTCGGCATGCAAGGTGGTGTCCACGCCCAAGGCCTGCTTCCACATTTCCGCGACGGCGATGGCGATGCGGCCGTGCAGTTCACTGCTGTTGTAGCGCAGCTCGAGCGCCGGCGGCGATTGCAGCATACCCGCTTCGGCCAGCAGTTCACGCGCCCGCGCGATCCGCCGCGGCATCGGCCAGCTCGCATACTCCGGCACCGGCGGCGAATAGTTCAGGGTCTGCGCCGGCACGAAGGTGTACGCGGCCGACTCGCCGGTGCCGGTGACCGCCTGCACCAGGCGCTCTCGGTCGATCACCAGCGACAACGCGCGGCGCAGCGGCGGCGACCGCGCGAAGGGGGCTCGCCGCAAATTCAATCCCAAGTAATACACCCCGAGCTGTGGGGCGACGTGCAATTCCTGTCCCAGGTGTTGCTTGATCCATCCGAACTGGGCGCCGGGGATGGTGGACGTCACGTCCACGGCGCCGGACCTAAATGCGCGCAGTTCCGTCTCGGGCTCAGTGATGGAGTAATACTCGACGCCGTCGACATGCGTGGCGCCATCGTTCCAGTACAGGCGGTTGCGTACCGCGACCAAGTGCGAACCGAAATCCCAGCGCGCCAGTACAAAGGCGCCGTTCGATACCATCACGCCCGGCTTGGCAAAACCCGACGGGTGCTGCGCAAGCACGGTGCGATTGATCGGAAACGTCGCCGGATGCGCCAGTATGGCGAGGAAATAGGGACTCGGGTGCGTGAGCTTCACCAGCAGCGTCGTGGGATCGACGGCTTGCACTCCCAGGGTCGAGGCGGCGGCCGAACCCGCGCTGATCGCCTCTGCACCCTGCACGGGCGCCAACAGTTGCGCGTACTGCGCGCCGGTCCGCGGGTCCACCAAGCGACGCCAGGCGGCCGCGAAGTCTTCGGCAACCAGTGGTTCGCCATTCGACCAGCGCGCCAGCTTTCGCAAGTGAAATCGATAGGTCGTGCCGTCGGCGGAGATCGCACATTCATCGGCGGCGGCCAACAGGGGGGCACCATCCGGACCTATCTCGGTCAGGCCTTCATACAAGTCGCGCAGGATGGTGAGCGCCGCCTCGGAACGCGCACTGTGCGGGTCGAGACTCTCCGGCTCCGCGCCGTTGCCGCGCCGCAAGATCACGGCGCGCGTTTCCGGCGGAACATCACCATGCCGCCTGGCGAGTGTGGCAGTCAACACGGCCAGGACAGCCGCAAGCACCACCGCACACAGCACCGTGCAAGGCCAAACCGCCCAAGGCCAATGAACGCGCGGCACCTGCAACGCGGTGCCGAACTTCAAGCGGCGCGGTCGCGCTTCTTGAGATGCACCAGCAGCAACGACACGGCGGCCGGCGTCAGGCCGGGAATCCGGGCGGCCTGACCCAAGGTTTCGGGACGCACATCGCGCAGGCGCTGGCGGGCTTCGTTCGACAGTCCGCTGACATCGCCATAGTCGATGTTCTCCGGCATGCGCAATTCTTCATTGCGCCGCTGACGCTCAATTTCGTCGTTCTGACGCTTGAGATACCCAGAGTACTTCGCCTCGACGTCGACCTGCAGTTTGACCTGCTCGGACATGCGCTCATCGCCGCGCCAATCCCCCGCTGTTTGAGCCGCATCGTCCGCGCTCGATGCCGGCGCCGTCCACGGGGCAACGTGGTTCAAATCGTCGTATGTCAGCTCCGGGCGGCGCAATAAATCCAAGGCATGCGCTTCGCGCAGCAGGGGCGAACCCAACTTGGCGAGCAACCCGGCGTCCACCACGGCCGGATGCACCACCGCCGCGGTCAGCCGGGAAACTTCATCCGCGACGGCGGCACGCTTGCGCTGAAAAAATGTCCAGCGGTCCTCATCGACCAGGCCAAGCTCGCGGCCTTGCGCGGTGAGGCGCAGGTCCGCGTTGTCTTCGCGCAAACTCAGTCGGTATTCCGCGCGGCTGGTGAACATCCGGTAGGGCTCGGGAGCGCCGCGCGTGATCAGATCATCGACCAGCACGCCGATGTAGGCCTCGCTGCGTTTTGGCCACCACGCATCGCGGCCATCGGCCAGCAGCCCCGCGTTGGCGCCGGCGAGCAACCCTTGCGCCGCCGCCTCTTCGTATCCGGTGGTGCCGTTGATCTGTCCGGCGAAGAACAGGCCGGAGAGGAATTTGCTCTCCAGGCTGAACTTAAGATCGCGCGGATCGAAGAAATCGTATTCGATGGCGTAGCCCGGGCGCGTGATGTGCGCCCGCTCGAACCCCCGAATGGTGCGCACGAACTCGTATTGCACGTCGAAGGGCAGACTCGTGGATATCCCGTTGGGGTAGATCTCGTGAGTATTGAGGCCTTCGGGCTCGACGAAGATCTGATGAGAGGTCTTGTCCGCGAAGCGCACCACTTTGTCTTCCACGGATGGGCAATAGCGTGGGCCCACGCCTTCGATCAACCCGGTGAACAGAGGCGAGCGAGCGGTGGCGCCGCGAATGATGTCGTGGGTTCGTTCGTTGGTGGCCGTGATGTGGCAGGGCAGCTGCCGCGGGTGCCGCTCGCGCGTTCCCAAATAGGAAAACACCGGCCGCGGATGGTCGCTGTGCTGCTCGCGCATCCCTGAGAAATCGATGCTGCGGCCATCGATCCGCGGCGGCGTGCCGGTTTTCAAGCGGCCGACGCGTAAATCAAGCTCGCGCAGGCGCGCGGCCAGACTCGTCGACGGCGGATCGCCTGCACGGCCGCCAGGATGGCTCTCCAAGCCGACGTGGATCCTGCCGCCCAAGAATGTGCCGACGGTCAACACGACAGCGCGCGCCCGGAACTCGATGCCGCTCTGCGTGACCACTCCGACCACACGCTCGCCCTCCACCTTAAGATCGGCCACCTCTTGTTGGAACAGAGTGAGATTCGGCTGGGTCTCGAGCATGCGGCGAATCGCCTGCTTGTAGAGTTGCCGATCGGCTTGCGCTCGCGTGGCGCGTACCGCGGGTCCCTTGCTGGCATTCAGGGTGCGGAACTGGATGCCGGCCTCGTCGGTCGCGAGTGCCATGGCACCGCCCAGCGCATCGATCTCCTTCACCAAGTGGCCCTTGCCGATGCCGCCAATCGCCGGATTGCAGCTCATCTGACCCAGCGTCTCGATGTTGTTGGTCAGGAGCAGGGTTCGCTGGCCCATGCGCGCAGCCGCAAGCGCGGCCTCGGTGCCCGCATGGCCCCCGCCGATCACGATCACCCCATATTCCGTACCGAAACGCATGGCGCTGAATCCACTCGATTTTCTGCGAGGCGCGTACTGTAATGGGGTCCATGTAAAAGTGCCAGGGAACCGCAGGTCAGGTCAGTCAGGGAACCTGCGGCCGTGTCAGGGAACCTCAGACCAGGTTGTCGCGACTAAGGAAGTCGAAACCTGAACGCGCACGTTTCCGCGGAAACGCGGGAATGACCAACCAGTGGTCGAGAGGACGTTTCCGCGGAAACGTGCATCGCTATCCCTCGCCGGCCTGAAGGCCAGCGTTTCTCGCGGAGAAATATGATGAACAGCCTTCCTCGTACCCCTGGTTCCCCTCTTCGTACCCTTGGTGCCCCTCTTGCCGTTCGCGTCCTTACCTTGGGTTTCGCCGCAGTTTTCGCAAGCGTGATCGGCGCCTCGGGATTCGCGGCCGGCTCCGCCCCGCAAATCGGCCGTCCGGCACCCGATTTCACCGCCACGGACAGCAAGGGCAACTCGCTTTCCTTGAGCCAGTTCCGCGGCAAGACCGTGGTCCTGGAGTGGACCAATGCCGATTGTCCCTTCACGCGCAAGCACTACACGAGCGGCAACATGCAAAGCGTACAGGCGCTGGCACAAAAAAACGGCGTGGTCTGGCTGAGCGTGATTTCCTCGGCACCCGGTAAGCAGGGCTATGTGAACGGACCCGCCGCAGACGCCCTGACCCAGTCGCGCGGAGCCTTTCCGACGGCGGTGTTGATGGATCCGTCGGGGACGCTCGGGCGCCTGTATGGCGCGAAGACCACGCCGCATATGTTCGTGATCGACAAGGAAGGAGCGCTGCAATATATGGGCGGCATCGACAGCATCCCCACCGCGGACGCGGGCGACATCCCCCACGCCGAACCGTATCTCAAAGAAGCCATGCTGGCCGTCGCGCAGGGCGCCCCGGTCGCGCATGCAGTGACTACGCCTTACGGCTGCTCGGTCAAATACTAGGTGCTGCTCGGCCTAAAGGCAGGTGCTGCTCGGCCTAAAGGCCGGGGGTGCTGCTCGGCCCAAAGGCAGGGGGGCTCCTCTCTGACGTATAAGTGCGCTACGCCCGTTGGCATTGACGCACCCGCACTATTCCACCGCGACTGGTATGCCGGCAAATTTGCCCGCCCATGCCTTGGGTCCGGTCTCGTGCACGGAAACACCGTCGGAGCTCACCGCCACGGTGACCGGCATATCGCGCACGTCGAATTCATACACGGCTTCCATGCCAAGTTCGGGGAAGGCGACGATGCGGCTGCCGCGGATGGCGTTCGAGACCAGAAAAGCGGCGCCGCCGACCGCGATCAAGTAGGCGGAATGGTGCTTGGCGATGGACTCGACGGTTTCAGGCCCCCGTTCGGCCTTCCCCACCATCGCCAGCAAGCCGGACTTGCCCAGCATGGTGTCGGTAAACCGATCCATGCGATTAGCGGTGGTGGGACCCGCCGGTCCCACGACCTCCGTACCGACGGGGTCGACCGGCCCGACGTAATAAATGACTCGGCCATGAAAATCCAAACCGTCGGGCAGCGGCTTGCCGGCATCGAGCAGCGCGCAGATGCGCTTGTGCGCGGCATCGCGGCCGGTCAGGAGCTTTCCCGACAACAACAAGCGCTCACCGGGTTTCCAGCTCGCAATTTCTGCGCGGGTCAGTCCATCGAGAGAGACACGGCGCGCGCTGGCATCGGCGGACCACGTTACTTTCGGCCACAGATCCAAATTCGGCGGCTCGAGAACCGCGGGGCCTGAACCATCCAGCGTGAAATGGATATGCCGGGTGGCGGCGCAGTTGGGAATCACCGCCACCGGCAACGATGCCGCATGGGTCGGATAGTCCAATACTTTCACGTCGAGCACGGTGGTCAAGCCCCCGAGGCCTTGCGCGCCGATACCGAGGGCATTGACCCGTTGGAATATCTCTAGACGCAATTCTTCCAGTTTGGTTTTCGGCCCGCGCGCGATCAGATCGCCGATGTCGATGGGCTCCATCAAGGATTCCTTCGCCAGCAGCATGGCCTTCTCGGCGCTGCCGCCGATGCCGACCCCGAGCATTCCGGGCGGACACCAGCCGGCGCCCATTTCAGGCACCATCTCAAGTACCCAGTCCGCAACCGAGTCCGACGGATTTAACATGGCGAACATGGATTTGTTTTCAGATCCCCCACCCTTGGCGGCGACGGTGATCTCGACCTCGTCTCCCGCGACGAATTCGGTGTGGATGACCGCCGGTGTGTTGTCGCGGGTATTGGATCGCTTGAACGCAGGGTCGGACACGATGGATGCGCGCAGCTTGTTGTCGGGGTCGAGGTAGGCGCGCCGCACACCCTCGTTGATCATCGCCGGCAGATCGAGAGTCGCATCCCAGCGCACGCCCATGCCCACTTTCACGAACACCACGACGATGCCCGTGTCCTGGCATATGGGCCGATGGCCTTC
>DASWEO010000102.1:0-3118 GCA_036394715.1 Steroidobacteraceae bacterium | reverse complement strand
TGCTGGATACAGACGGCGAGCAGCCCTTCCGCATCCATTTCGAAGGGCTCACCGTCGCGGCCCAATGCCCGCACGCGAATATGCGTCGCCCGCGACAACTTCTCGTAGATGCCGGGCAGGGACAAGCACCCCTCCTCGCCGGGGCCGGAGCCTTCCCGCTTCAGCAGTTCCGGATTGATCAATACCAGCGGTTGATCGCGCTCCTCGCTCACATCGAGCACGATCAAGCGCTTATGCACATCGACCTGAGTGGCGGCAAGGCCGACGCCCCTCGCCGCATACATGGTCTCGAGCATGTTATCTGCCAATTGACGCAGCGCATCATCAACCACCGTTACCGGCGCGGCCGTCTTGCGCAGCCTAGGATCGGGATACTCCAGAATTACGAGCTTTGTCATGGGAGTTATGAGAGCAATATCGTGTTTTTGGCTGAAGAATGTTGCTAAAGTTCCGCCGCTGCTTAACTTAATGCCTGCATTGGCAGCGCGCACGGTGCCGCCAAACCGCAGAAACGCGCGATACGTCTAAGTCTTGGCGGCAGGTCGGAAGTATACCAGTCGGCCAGCGACATCAAGCTTAAGGCCAAGGGAGCGAAGCGAATGCAAGGTCATCAAATAGTTGCCCTCACCCTTTCGGTGGCGGTGCTCGCCGGATGTCAGACGGAAAGGAGCGTAACGGCGCCGGTGCCGGTGGCGGCGCCTGAAAGCAGCGTGCAGGGCATTGTCGTCGGTGACGATCGAACAGCGATGGAAGCGGCCCTGGATGCCGGTGCGTCGAGCGCGGCGCCCGCGCCCGGAGCCCCCACACAAGGCGACTTGGTGATCAATCCCAATGCGCCCGACAGCTATGTCGTGAAACGCGGCGATACCTTGTGGGGCATCGCCAAGGTTTTCTTGCGCGATCCCTGGTTTTGGCCCGAGATCTGGCAGGTCAACCCCCAGATCCACAACCCGCACTTGATCTACCCCGGCGATACCCTGCGTCTGGTCTATATCGACGGAAAACCCACGCTCGTGTTGCAGCGCGGCGATACCGCCCGGGTGGAGCCGCGTATTCGCAGTCAGCCGCTCGAGGGCGCGGTCACCGCCATCCCCTACGCCTCCGTGGCCGCCTTCATGTCCAAGCCCTCGGTGCTCGCGAGGGAACAGATCAAAGATGCCCCGTATGTGCTGACAACCCGCGACTTGCACGTGGCCATGGCCGAGGGCGATACCCTGTACGCGCGCGGATTCGCGAGTCCGGTCGAACTCGGTACTCATTACAACGTGGTACGCGTCGGCGACGCGTTGCGCGATCCGGATGACGGCAATCGCATCGTGGGCTACGACGGCATCTTCACCGGCGCCGGTCACATCACCCGCGCCGGCGACCCGGCCACCCTCATCATGACCGAATCGGCGCGCGAAACCGAGGCGGGAGATAAATTGTTCGCCGGCGGCGTCGAGGTGCCGCTGGATTTCGTCCCCAGCCCGCCGAAGGTCAAGACCAATGGCCGCATCATAGCCGTGTCCAACGGCGTGACCGTCATCGGTCAGTACGAAGTGGTGGTGATCAATCGCGGCGCCGGCGACGGCCTCGCGCCGGGCAATGTCTTGGCTGTGTTCCAGGAGGGAGGCGTCGTTCGCGACACCGCGAACAAGGGCTTTCTGAATGGAATGACCCGGCTGGCGGCCCCTAAGGTGCGGCTGCCCGACGAGCGAACCGGCACCTTCATGGTGTTCAAGACATTCGACCACTTGAGCTACGGCCTGATCATGGAAGCCACGGATGTCATTCGCGTAGCGGATTACGTCCAGAACCCGTGAGGAGTTCGGCTCCCGCGTAGGGACGCCGGGGCGCGGCGGCGCCAGAAGTGGCCGCACCGTCGGCGCACCCAGCGTCGCCGCACCCGACATGGCAGCACGCGGCAAATCTGCAGATTGCCGCTAGGATCTGGAGCGGCGAGATCGGGGCGCGCGCCCGATAATCCGTGCAATGCCACCGAGCGAAGAGTCCTCTGCTTGGGCGACGCTCACGCGTGCGCCCGCGCTCGGTATTCCAGCCCTCACGAAGGCGCTCGAGATCTTCGGATCGGCCCGAGGCATTATCGACGCGTCCGACGCATCGCGTGAACGAGCCGGGCTGCCTGCTGCGGCGCGCGAATTCCTGTCGACTGCGGCGGCGGCTTCGATCTCTGCGGAAAGCGAGTGGCTGGAAAGACCCGGCCATCATGTGGTGCCGTTCACGGACCCGCGCTACCCCGCCTTGCTGCGCGCAACGGATCGGCATCCGATGGCGCTGTACGTGGCCGGCAACGTGGACGCCTTGCACGAACCGCAATTGGCAATCGTCGGCAGCCGCAATCCCACCCCTCAGGGCCGGGATACGGCCCATGAACTCGCCGAATATCTCGCCGGACGCGGGCTTGCCATCACCAGCGGCCTCGCCTCAGGCATCGACAGCGCAGCGCACCGAGGCGCGCTCGCGGCGCAGGGAATCACCCTTGCCGTCTTGGGATCGGGCATCGATGTCGTCTATCCGCGCAGCAATCGCTCCCTGAGCCTCGAAATCCGGCAGGAGGGGGCCTTGATCAGCGAATTTCCGCTCGGAACTCCCCCCCGGCGGGAGAATTTTCCCCAGCGGAACGGCATCATTGCGGGCTTGAGCCTAGGGACTTTGGTCGTCGAAGCGGCACGCCGAAGCGGCTCTCTCATCACCGCCCGGCAGGCGGTCTCCTACGGCCGGGAGGTATTCGCGATTCCGGGTTCCATCCACAGTCCCTTGAGCCGCGGCTGCCACGAGCTGATCCGGCAGGGCGCAAAACTGACCGAAACGGCGCATGACATATTGAGTGAGTTGAACTTTTCGGCATTTTTCGAAGGCCGATCTCACGCCGCCACGGGCCGCAACTTGGCCGTTCCACTTGAACTGGGCATGGACAAGGATCACAAAATCTTGTTAGATGCGCTCGGCTTTGATCCCGCGGACCTCGATGTACTGGTCGTTCGTACCGGATTCAAACCAGAAGCCGTGTCCTCGATGATGCTGATCCTCGAGCTCGAAGGCCACGTTCAGGCCGCCCCCGGGGGCCGCTACTCCCGAGTCGTTAGGAGCCGGAGGTGAAAGATAACGTTCTCGA
>DASWEO010000101.1:0-9504 GCA_036394715.1 Steroidobacteraceae bacterium | reverse complement strand
AAAACACCAGAATCGTCCAGCCCACCGCCACGATCAACGCCCCATAGGCGAGACTGGCCGGCCGGCGCATGTCGAGCCATCCGGCCCGCAACCACGCGAAAGGCTGGAAAACCGGGATTCGTATGACGTCGAGATGCAGAGTCTGATCGTGACCGCCGACGAGGGTAGTGCCCATGGTCGCATCCTCCGGTATGAGGGGTTAACCCAATGAATCACCCGCAAGACAGTGTAGTCCCATTTGATGCGCTGCGCCCTGACAAAAACGAGGGCTCCGGCCCGCGACGGCACGGCATCTCTGCCGCATGATTTCAGTCCGCTCCTGCGCTAGACTCCTCGGTTTGCTCGGCGGCGGGCTGCGGCGTTCGCGCCGACGGCAATACCACTATTTTTCATGGCCAATCACGCGCCGCGTACACGAGGATCGCAATTGAACGTTAGTACTTGGATTGACGGACCTGTACGCCTGAGCGCCGGTTCATGAAGAACGACGACATCAAGGAGGCACGCAAGAAGGCGGCCCTCGACTATCACGAATTTCCGACTCCGGGAAAACTCTCGATTACCGCCACCAAGCAGCTGCTCAACCAGAGCGACTTGGCGCTGGCTTACTCGCCGGGCGTTGCCGCAGCCTGCGAGGCCATTGTCGAAGACCCGCTCAACGTCTTTCGGTTTACCGCGCGCGGCAACCTGGTCGGGGTGATCACGAATGGCACCGCCGTGCTCGGATTGGGGGCAATCGGCCCGCTCGCCGCCAAGCCGGTGATGGAAGGCAAAGCGGTGCTGTTCAAGAAATTCGCCGGCATCGACGTCTTCGACATCGAAGTCGAGCAGCGCGATCCAATGAAGTTGGTCGAGGTGATTGCCGCCCTCGAGCCCACGTTCGGCGCCATCAATCTCGAGGACATCAAGGCGCCGGAATGCTTCATCGTCGAACGCGAATTGCGCCGGCGCATGAAAATTCCCGTGTTCCATGATGACCAGCACGGCACCGCGATCATTGTCGGTGCAGCCTGCATCAACGGGCTGCAAGTGGTCGGCAAGGACATCAAGAAGATCAAAATGGTGGTCAGCGGCGCAGGCGCCGCAGCGCTTGCCTGCGTGGAACTGCTGCTCGATCTTGGGCTTGATCGCGAGAACGTTTGGTTGACCGATCTGGCCGGTGTCGTCTACGCAGGCCGGCAGGAACTGATGGATCCCGAAAAGGCGCGCTTCGCGCAGGCCACGGGGGCGCGCACCTTGAATGACGTCATCGGCGGCGCGGACGTGTTTCTCGGCTTATCGGCCGGCGGCGTGCTCACGCAAGACATGGTCGGGAAGATGGCGGCCAAGCCCTTGATCCTTGCCCTTGCCAACCCGACCCCGGAAATCCTGCCCGAGGAGGTCCGGGCGGTGCGCGACGATGCGGTCATTGCCACCGGCCGCAGCGATTATCCCAACCAGGTCAACAATGTCCTGTGTTTCCCCTTCATCTTTCGGGGTGCGCTGGATGTCGGCGCCACCACCATTACCCGTCAAATGGAGGTCGCTGCCGTGCATGCCATCGCTGAGCTCGCGCGCCAGGAGCAAAGCGACGTGGTCGCCGCTGCCTACGGGGGAATCGCCGACCTGGCTTTCGGTCCCGAATACCTCATTCCCAAACCCTTCGACCCCCGCCTGATCGTCAAGATCGCGCCGGCAGTCGCCAAAGCGGCCATGGAATCGGGAGTGGCCACCCGGCCCATCGCCGATCTGGACGCGTACGGCCAGCGCCTGCTGCAGTTCGTGTACCACAGCGGCACCTTGATGCAGCCGATATTCGCCGCCGCGCGAACGCTGCCCGCGGAGCGCAGCCGCATCGTCTATGCGGAAGGCGAGAATGAGCGGGTCCTGCGGGCGGTGCAGATCGCCGTGGACGAAAAGCTCGCCACGCCGATCCTGGTCGGCCGCCCGGCGGTCATCGAGCGCGGCATCAAGCGCAACGGCCTGCGCATCCGGGCCGGCGAACACTTCATCGTCGTCAATCCGGAACAGGATGAGCGATACCGCGAGTATTGGCAGGACTATCACAAGCTGACGGAGCGCAGCGGTGTGACCGCGCAATACGCCAAGCTGGAAATGCGCCGCCGCACCACGTTGATTGCCGCCATGCTGCTGAAGAAGGGGGAGGCGGACGGCTTGATCTGCGGGACCATCAGCACCACCGCCCGGCACCTGCGCTACATCGATCAGGTCATCGGGCGCCGCGCGGGCGTCAATGTGTATGGCGCAATGAGTGGACTGGTCCTTCCCGGGCGTCAGGTCTTCATCGTCGATACGCACGTGAACTTCGATCCCAGCGCTCCGCAGCTTGCGGAGATCACGCAGCTGGCCGCCGATCAGCTCTGCGCTTTCGGCCTCAATCCCAAAGTCGCGTTGCTGTCGCATTCCAATTTCGGCAGCAGCGACGCGGCCTCGGCTCTCAAGATGCGTACCACCCTGGCGCTGCTGCATGAACGCATGCCGGACCTGGAAGTGGACGGCGAAATGCACGGCGATTGCGCCCTGGACGAGTCAGCGCGCAAGGCCATACTTCCGGGCAGCACCTTGCACGGCAGTGCAAACCTCCTGGTCTGTCCCAATCTCGACAGCGCCAACATCGCCTACAACTTGCTCAAATCGGCGGCCGGCCACAACGTTGCCATCGGTCCGATATTGCTGGGCTGTGCCGCCCCCGCGCATATTCTGACTCCGGCGGCCACGGTGCGGCGCATCGTCAATATGACAGCCGTCACCGTGGTCGAAGCCAGCCGGGCGCCCGACGCCCAGCGACGGTGTTCATCGGACAGGGCATGAGCGTTGAACTCGAACCGCGATTTTCGGTCTCAACAGTCATGCGACGCGCGGTTCGACCATGGATATCTTTTTGGGGAGCGGTAGCGGTACTGGGCGGCCTGGCGTGCGCCCCGCCTTCAAATTCCGCCGCCGCGGATAGCCCCGCCGTTCCGCCCGCCGATATCGTGAATGGTTCGTGGCAGCATCACCAGGCGACATTCAATTACTTCGGCATCACGTCGCTCTACACCTGCGACGGCCTGGAAGATCAGGTGCGCCAGATCCTCCTGCATCTTGGAGCCCGAAACGATGCCAAGGTCTACGCCAGCGGCTGCCCGGGTCCATACAACGCTCCCTCTCGCACCGCGTGGGTAAAAGCGGATTTCTACACTCTCGCTCCGGCCGCCGATGCTGCCGGGTCCGGCACCGTCAAAGCGAACTGGACTGCCGTGGAAGTCACGCCGCGGCGCCCCACTTACATGGGTGATGGCGACTGCGAGCTCGTGCAGGCGATGAAGGATCTCATCATGAAGAATTTCAGTCTGCGCAACGTCGAATACCGCACCAGTTGCGTTCCATATGAGGTGTCGCTGGACGCGTATGCGGTCAAAGGTCAAGCCTTGAAGGCCGTGACGCCGAATTTGAACGCCGCGAAAGGTTAGTTCGAACCGTAGGCGCGGCTTTTCCAACGGGCACCCTGCCCACGCCAATAATTCAGCGCCGAGCCGCAGGTTGCCGCGATGTAAAACAGCGCAATCAGCGGCAGTGCGAGCGCCCAAAGGCGGTTTCGCCCATACCGCGCCAATGTGGGCAGGTAGCTCGCAGCCGCAAGACCAAAAGCTGCCAGACCAAAGACAAGCTGCCGGCCGTGTCCAAACAGAATTGCCCCTGCCGGGACCAGCCACACCACGGTCAGAGCGACCAATGTGAGCGCCAACAGAAACGGCGAATAGCGCAATTGAGTAAAGGCGGTGCGTGAAATCATCTGCCAGATATCGGCAAAATTCGGGTAGGGGCGAATGGATGCGGCAAGGCCGGAATGTCCGAGAAAGATCGGGCCTGATTTTTTCACCGCCGTCGCCAGCGCCACATCATCGATGAGGCAATGCTTGATCGCGTCGATGCCGCCGATCCGCTGCAATGCCTCGCGGCGAATCAGCACGGTGCCGCCGGCGGCGCCGGCGGCGGACGATGACGGGTCGTTGACTCTGCTGAACGGATACAGCATTTGGAAGAAGTAGACGAACGCGGGCACCAATGCGCGCTCCGCCAGGCTCGCGCAGTTGAGCCGTACCATCTCGCTCACCAATTCCAAGCGGGATTGCAGAAGCTTCGCAACCAGCGATGACAGGTGCCTCGGATCGTGCACGATATCGGCATCGGTGAACAGCAGAACGGGCGCCTGGCTTGCCTCGACCCCCTGGCTCAAGGCCCACAACTTGCCGGACCATCCCACGGGTTTTGATTGCAGGGTGATGACGGTAAGGTTCGCCGCCGTGCCCGCCAGAGCCGCCGTGCCGTCCGTGGAATTATCGTCGACCAGGATGACCCGGAACTTGCCGCGGTAGTCCTGCGCGAGCAGCGAGCCGATCGCCGCTGCGATGGTGTGCGCTTCATCGCGCGCGGGAACCACGATATCCACATCCGGGTGCTCCTGCGGTATGGCAGGGGGCAGTTCCGGCGCGGATAGCCAGAATCTTCCATGCGCAAAAAACAAGTACAGCCAGACCAGCAATGACAGGAGCGCGATCAAATGGGCTCATCCAAGGATTTTGCGAGAGGCGTGAACAGCTTGGGGCCCGACGCCGTCATGACCCAACAGTCTTCCAAACGAACACCGAACTCGCCGGGGATGTAAATTCCCGGTTCGTCGGAAAAACACATGCCGGCCTCAAGCGGACTCGAATCGCCGTGCACGAGGTAGGCGGGCTCATGTGCGTCAAGGCCGATGCCGTGGCCGGTGCGATGCGAGAGTCCCGGCAGTTTGTAGCCCGGACCCCAGCCCTCGCTCTCGTAGTAGCGGCGCACGGCATCGTCGATCCTGCCGACGGGGAGACCGACCTTGGCGGTTTCGAGAGCGATTTCCTGGCCCTGTTTGACGGTGCCCCAGACCTTGCGCTGGCGCTCGCTCGCCTGGCCGAACACCCAGGTGCGCGAAATGTCGGACTGATAGCCGTGCACCGTGCAGCCGCAGTCCAATAGTATGGTCGAGCCCTCGCGCACGGTTTGAATCTGAAGCGACCCATGCGGATAGGCAGAAGCCTCGTTCAGAAGCACCAGGGCGAACTCGGGCGAGCCTCCCAGAGAAACGGTGGCGCGGTCCATGAGATCGCCGATGTTCAGAGAACTCATCCCGCGCTCGACACGCGCGTGCACGAAGCGGAGCGCTTCGAGGGTCACGTCATTGGCCGATTGCATCAGCGCCAATTCCGCCGGCGACTTGATGAGACGGCAGGCGCGCACCAGGGGATCGGCCGAGATCAGGTCGTAGGCATTCGATGCCCGACGCAGGCCGTCGACGATGAAGAACCGCGTGGTGGATTCCACGGCCAGCACGCCCGAGCCGGCGCCCCGGTCGCGCAGACCCTGAACGATTCGTTCGATCGGGCTCTCATGCTCGTTCCACGGCCGCACATCTCCGCCCACCTGCAGAGTTTCGCGCACCGACGGTTCCTCGAATGCGGGCGTCACCACCACCACCTCACCGCGGACGGGAATGATGGCGAGAGTGATCCGCTCGGAACGGCGCCACCGTATCCCAGTGAAGTAGTCGAGCGTCGATCCCGGTTCGATCAGAAGCGCCGCGACCTTGCGCTCGCTCATGAGCGTTTGAACCTTGGCGATGCGTGCTCGTCTTTCTTCGCTCGAGATCGGCTTCGCGTCGGCAGTCAGAGATTTGAGTTCCGCCGCGGGCGATATGGGCGGCCTATTTTCCGCGGCCATCGCGATCAAGGGAACGCCGGCGGCGGCGCTCAGAAAACCGCGTCTCGACAGCAGATCGACCGCCGTCGTGATGGTTCGGGGCATGACATCTCCTTGGAAAGAAACCGGCGCAAGCATACTGCAATTGAGGACAAGCGGGACTTCGAGACGGTAATATGCCTGCGGGATTCAACGGGTGTCTTGGCAATGACGGCGAGGATGCGGCAATGACGGCAATGTACAAGCTCTATGGACGGCGGGGTTCAGGGTCGCTCGCGGTGCAAGTGGCGCTGGAGGAGGTTGGCGCTCGGTACGAGCGAATTTGGGTCGGTCGTGAAGCCTCCGACGTGGCACGGTTCCGCGTCATCAATCCCACCGGCAGAGTGCCGGCACTGGCGCTGCCGGACGGCACCGTCATGTTCGAGTCGGCCGCGATGCTGATCCACCTCGCATCGAGCCATCCGCAATCCCTATTGGCGCCGCAGCCGGGCACGAGCCGTCACGCGCTGTTCCTGCAGTGGATGGTGTTTCTCTCGGCCAATGTCTACGAATCGGCGTTGCGCATGTACTATTCGGACCGCTATTCGTCCCGCGGCGAGGCGGATGCCGAAGCGATCCGCAAAAAAGGAACCGAGGATTTTTGCAGCCATCTTGCCCTCATCAGCCAGGGGCTCGGGCCCCATGTGCTGGGGGCCGACTATTCGATCGCCGATGTCTATCTGTACATGCTGGCGTCGTGGTACTCCGGAGAAAGGAGCGAGCTTTACGCGCGCGTACCCAAGCTTGGGAAGCATGCGCAGCTGCTATCGGCGCGCCCCGCGGTCGCGAAAGTCGACGCGGACCACGTGCAGTAGGCGAGAGACAGTTTGATCGGAACGCGGACAAACCGGGCCCTTCAGGCCGAGTAGCTATCCGCTCAACGCCGTCGTAGGATGGGTCTTTCCGGACGGGAGAATTCGGTGGACGAAATCTTCGTGCGGCGTGACGTGATCGACTCCGCCAAGCTGCGCAGTTTGTGCGTCGCGTCCAATGGTGCAGGCGCCGTTCAGACCCTGTCGCACCTGGGAGCCATCGCCGTCACCGGCACACTGCTCTGGCTGTGGCGCGGCACCTGGTGGGCGGTGCCCCTGTTCGCGGTGCATGGCGTACTTCTCAACTTCCTGTATGCCGGGCAGCATGAACTCAGCCATTGGACTGTATTCCGCACGGGCTGGCTGAATGAGTGGGTGGGCCGCGTGTTCGGCTTCGTGCTGTTCTATCCGCGTACCTTCGACCAGATTCAACACATGGCGCATCACCGCTTTACCCAGGATTGGGTGCGGGACGGCGAGCTGGCGCGCGAGCGCTATACGATGACTTCCTACCTGCTGTGGATGTCGGGGGTGACCTACTGGTACACCCGCTGGCGCCGGGTCCTGCGGTTCTCGTCGGGAGTCATCACCGAGCCTTATCTGCCGGTCAAACGCCATGCCGAGCTGGTTCGCGAAGCTCGATGGCATCTTGCGGGCTACGGATTGATCGCCGGAATATCCGTGGCCGCTCACAGCTGGGCGGCGGTGATTGTCTGGCTGGGGCCCATGCTGGCGATGAAAGGCGTTCACCAATTGCAGAACACCATCGAACATCTCGGTCTGCCGCACGAGGACAATGTGCTGGCCAACACGCGCAGCACCCGCACCAACAGGGGTATGCGCTGGCTGGGTTGGCAGATGCAGTATCACACGGCGCATCATGCCTTTCCCGGGGTGCCGTTCCATCGGTTGCATGAGTTGCACGATGCCATTTTCACTTCGCGGGGTGCGGCGCCTCCGTCGATGACCTATGTGGGTTTCCAGATTGCGGCGCTTCGCGCCTTCGCGCGCGGCAAGACCGAAGTCGATTACCCCGACAACCGGACTTGGATAGCCGACCCACCGCATGGGTAATCGCCTTCTGGTCCATCAAGCATTGTGGGCAATGGATCGACTATGCGCACCCGAGGCATCGGTGGCGGAGAAGTTCGACCGCGTGCGCGAGGCCGGATTCGACGGAATGGCGATCGACCTCGGCGCGCTCACCATGGAGCAGGCGGAAGCGACCGTGCCGCACTTCAGCCGCACGGGCTTGGCCGGCGGCCTGACCGCGTTCCCGACCTCGGTCGAGGCGTTGCGGCCGGCGCTGCGGCTGGCCCATCGGATCGCGGCCCCGTTCGTGGTCGTGATCGGTCAGGAAATGCCGATCAGGCTCGCCGACATGGTGCCCGTGATCGAGGGGTGGCTGCGGGTGGCTGAGCAGGAGTCGATGCCGATCCAGTTCGAGACGCACCGCAACTGCATTACCAACGATCTTTTTACCACCGCACAATTGCTGGATGCGGTGCCCGGCATGCGGCTGGCCGCCGATCTTTCGCACTACGTCGTGGACCGTGAGATGCCGTGTCCGCCGCCGCCGTATCTGCAGAATTTGATCACGAAGGTGCTCGAGCGTTCCGACTCCTTTCAGGGCCGAGTGGCGGCGCGCGGACAGATTCAAGTAGCACTGAACTTTCCGCAGAACGCGAAATGGGTCGCTCTGTTCCGCGACTGGTGGAGGCAGGGATTTGCCTCCTGGCTCGCGCGGCACGCAGGGGAGAATTCAGCGATGGTCTTCCTGTGCGAGCTGGGACCGCCCGACTATGCGATCACCGATGCACGAGGGCGGGAGCTCTCGGATCGCTGGACGGAAGCCACGCTGCTGGCGCAGTGGGCGCGGGAGACATGGAGCGACGCTGTAAGCGCCTGAGGCCCCGCGTAAAAGCCGATTCTCCGACAGCCGATGGGTGATGCTTCGTGTCGGCGGTGCATGAACCTCGAGGCGCTCAAAGCGCCATGAGGACCGCGCCGGCGGTGATCAAAACGCCACCCAACCCCACCTTCCAGGTCAGCCGCTCGCCCAGGAACAGCACCGCGAATAGCACCACCAGGACGACACTGAGCTTGTCGATGGGAGCGACGCGGGAGGCGGGACCCGTCTGCAGCGCGCGATAGTAGCAGAGCCACGAAAGGCCGGTGGCCACCCCCGACAAAACCAGAAATATCACGCCCTTCGGCGACAGAGCGTCCGGCCGCTGCCACTCGTGCCGCGCCCAGATCAGCACGGCGGTGACCAGTAAAATCACGATTGTTCTGAGGAAGGTCGCGAGATCGGAATTCATTTCCGACACGCCAACCTTGCCGAAGATCGCCGTCAGAGCGGCGAAGAACGCCGACGCGACTGCAAATACGCGCCAGTCCCCATTCATCGGTCAGTCGACACCGATCATCACGTTCGGGGCCTTGATGATCGCGTAGACTTTGGAGCCCGGTTTCAGGCCGAGCTTTTCGGCCGACAGTTTGGTGATGATGGATACCACCTGGATGCCCGGTGCCAGTTCCATGACGACTTCGCTGTCGACTGCGCCGGGGGTGACGGTCTTGACGGTGGCGGGAAGGACATTGCGTGCGCTGACTTTCATGGCGGTGCTCCAGAAGTAGGGACCCTCGTGCAGGATAGCACCGCGCCCACCCGTCGACAGGACTGTACGATCCTCCCCAGATATCGGGCCCTGACTAGATCTCGGGCGCGGCGCCGCCGATGATGCGTTCGGCGCTCTCAAAGAGTTCAGACGCCACGGCGTGTCCCGAGGCGCCGGCATTCTCGTCGACCTGTTCCGGTCGCGACGCACCCGTTATCGCCGACGCCACGTTGGATTGCCGAAGTATCCAGGCGAGCGCAAATTGCGCCAACGTAAGTCCAGCCTCGGCGGCAAGGGGCCGTAGCGCCTGAACCGCCTCA
>DASWEO010000100.1:0-6787 GCA_036394715.1 Steroidobacteraceae bacterium | reverse complement strand
TCGGCTCAGAATCCACAACGCGCCCGGCAATGCCGTGAAATCGGCGAGCAACGCGAGGACGAACGCCGATGCGGAAACGATGCCGAACTCGCGCATCGGCGGCAGGTCCGAAAGCGCCAGTGCGAGAAAGCCGCTGGCGTTGATGAGGGTCGCAAACACAATCGGGCGGCCGGCGACCAGCAAGGCGTGTTGCAGAGCGCCGTGAATCGTGCCGGCCGAGCGGCCCTCCCGAAAATGGTAGAAAAAGTGAATCTGGTCGTTCTCGGTCGAGCCCAGCACCGTCGAGCCGATGAGGATCGTCGCGATGTTGAGCGGAATGCCCGCCAAGCGCATCACCAGAAACACGCACAGGATGGCGAACAGCGACGGAATCATCGTCATCAACGTGGCCGAGGGACTGCGAAACACCACCAGGAACGCGAGAAAAATGACGCTCGCCGTCAGTGCGAAGCTTTGGGCGAGAGTGGGAGTGAGGCGCCGCGTGATCTCGGCGCCGAGGACTCCCTTGCCGACCACTCTGCCGTGCGCTGCGCGCAGCGCCGGCTCGGCAGCCTGGGCCGCGGCCCATTCCTGCTCGATGACTGTGCGCATCGCACCGATTCGGCCGAAGAGCTTCGCGCGCCCGCGGATGCTCATCCGTACATTGGCGAGATCGGCCACATCGACATACGCGCGCGCTCCGGGCTCAGTCAGCATGATCTGCTCGAGATCCGAGGCGAGCTTCGGCCAGGCGGAGGCCGACGTCGGCAGTTGATCCGATCCCGTTTGGACATAGCGCGCCCACCGCAGCACCGACGTTGGGCCATCGACGGCGGTAATGCGCGGATCGCTCTCGAGCCGGCGGGTCAGCTGCTCCAGGGCGCGCAGGAACTCCGGGTCCAGTGCGCGGCCGGGCGGCGTCTGTAGCCAAAGCTCGACGACATCGAGTCCGTTCGACTGCTCGAATTGGCGAGTATCCTGAGCCACGCGCTCGCTGGGATTGACGTACGTCAACACGTCCATTTCGAGTGCGATGGGTGCAAACACCCCGGGAATGCCGAACAAGGCGGCCGCTCCGCACAGCATCAACACGAGGGCGCCGCCAACCAGCGGCCAGCGGAAGCGGCGGCTCGCCGGGACCAACTTATCGACGAAACCCGGAAACCACTTGCCGGCCGGGACCTGCTCGGAGCGCATGGGTGTGCGTAGCAGGGACTGCAGCGCCGGAAACAGGGTGAAGCACCCTATCCACGCGACGATGAGTCCGGACGCGGTCCATAGACCCATCTCGCGCACCGGGCGGATCTCCGAGATCGCAAGCGCGGCGAAGCCGACCGCGGTTGCGAACATCGAGGCGGTGCAGGGCAGAAACTTATTCGCGAGCGCACGCGCGTGGTGCTCGAGAAGCGTCGGCGAATCATCCGGTTCGATATAGCGGGAATGGACGTACACGAGCGTGGCGGTCGTCGTGACCATCACGGTCAGCGGAACCAGGGTGGAGATGACCGTGTGCGACCAACCGAAGACATGAGCCAGCCCCATGGCCATTGCGACGAGGGCGCCGAGAGTGAGAATGATGGCTGCGAGCGCGCGCCAAGAACGGTAGATGATCAGCACCAGCGCCATCAGGAAAACGCCGAACAGAGGCATGAAGCGCGCCGTCGCCGCGCCGGTCTGTCGCTCGAGCCAGGCGTCGAGCCACGGCGATCCGACCCGTCGGATCTTGGTAACCGGTCCGCCGGATCCCTCGAGGGGCAGAGCGAGTGCATCGATCGCCGCCAGGGCGCGATCGCGTTCCTCGGGCGAATTCACACCCAGTTCGAGTGCAATGCCGAAGTAGTGGTCGCCCAGAAGTCCCGCGCGGCGGAACAGCGGCGTCCCGCTCGCGAACGTCCGCAGACTCTCGGCCTCGATGGGGCTGATCTCCCCTGCGGAGCCCGCGCGACCGTGGAAGTCGAGGAGGCTGTGGGCCGCGACGTGCGGAATCTTGGCGAGCCCGCGCTCGAGTCCGTCGGCGGCGCGCAGCGTGGCGAGGCTCAAGGGATCCGGTGTTTCGAGCATGATGAGCGCTTGCGCGCCCTCGGGAAACAGACGATCGAAATCGCGCGTGGCGAGCGCGACGGGGTCGTTGGCCACGATCAGGCGATCGATGGCAGGATCGTCGGGCACCCGCAGGGCGCCATGGATGCCCGCCGCGGCGAGGAGCAGGAATGCTCCGGCGATCCAGGCTCGCGCACGCAAAACGTGGAGGAAGAGTTGAACAACCTTGGGTGAAGCAGGCACACTCATGGACAATGCGCATTCCTTTCGGCCGGGGAGCCCACGAGCGCCCGAGCATGATAGCCTAAACACATGAGTACACTGTTGGCAGCAGCGCTTTCGACTCTGGTGTTCTGTGCTCCCGGATATCCCGGCGGTGCGGGCGACGCGCAACCCCTCCTTGATCAATTCGCGAGCGCCGCCGTGGCTGCCTCCGGCTGGCCCGCGGGAAGTCTTGCCGCCGTCTACGATCCGACGGAGGACGGTGGCCTCGCGAAGCTCCGCAGCGCCGATGCGGTGCTCGCCTTCGTGCCGTATCCATTCTTTGTCGAGCACGCGGCGGAGCTCCATCTGACCCCGCTCGTGCAGGCGGATGTGACTGACATCGGGCCGCAACAGCGATGGACGTTGGTGGCAAAGTCCGGCCGCGTCACCGACCCCAAGTCGATGGCCGGGTACACGATACTCAGCGTCGCGGGATACGCCCCTGACTTCGTGCGGCATAGCGCGCTCGAGGGCTGGACGCTGCCGCCGGACGTCAAGATCGAGGCGACGGGACAAATACTCGGCGCCTTGAGAAGGGTTGCCGCCGGCGAACCCGTCGCGGCATTGCTCGATCAGACTCAGGCGGCGGCGCTACCAAGCCTGCCGTTCGCGGCCGAGCTCAAGGCCGTGACGCAGTCGCCGGAGCTGCCCGTCGCCATTGTCGCGGTGGTCGAATCCCGCGTGACGGCGGCTCGTGCGCGAGCCCTGCAGGCGGGACTCCTCAAGATCGGCCGCGGATCGGCGGGGGCCGACTCCTTGGTGCCGCTGCGTTTGCGCGGCTTCGTGCTGCCCAAGCTGCCGTCCCGCACGCCGGCGCCGTGACAAAGGGGTTATGGTGCGGATGCGTGATGCTCGCGCTCGCCGGATGTGCGACGCCGCCGCGACCGGCGCCGCCTACCCTGAGCGAGGAGCCGTCCTCGGTGGCCGCACTGGCTGCGGCAATCGAGGCGGACGCAAAGCGCAGCGATCACGAACCTGACTCGAAGATTCGCGGCGATCTGGCGGCGGAGGCGGACCGCCATGCGGATGCCTGTCTCGCGCGCGAGCCGCAAGCGGCTGCCTGTCTATACGGGCACGCGGTCGCGCTCGGACTCGAGGCGCGGGCGTATCCCACACGCGCGGGCGCGATCTTGAAAAACATGCTCGATGCTTTGGGGCGCGCCGAATCCGCCGATCCGAATTACGACGAGGCAGGGCCCGCGCGCGTGCGGGCGCTGGTGTTGATCCGCGCGCCGGGATGGCCCTTGGGGCCCGGCGACGCCGAGGCGGGATTGGCTGCCGCGCGACGCGCAGTAGCGCTCCAGCCGCAGTATCCGCCCAACCTGCTGGCGCTGGCGGAGGCGTTGGCAAAGACCGGAGACGCGAACGGCGCCCGGGAAAACTATGCGCAGGCGCGCGATACGGCACTGGCGCTGCCCGCCGCGGTCGACCGGGACCAATGGCTGCGTGAAGCCGACCAGGGGCTGAAGCGCTAATAAATTAACCGCGGGCTGAAGCGCCGACAGTTTATTTTCGCTCCTTGTTCATGCCCTCGGCTGAGCGCGGACAAACGGTCCTTTCTGAGAAGGCGGCACCGGCCTGCGTCGAGATTTTCGCCACAGATCGAAGACCGCCAGCGCACCGGTGAGCACCGCAAGTGTTGCGAAGTAGGCCGGTGGCCCGAATGCTTCGATCAGGCTGCCCGCGAGCATGGGACCGATGACCGCTGCGGACCCATTCAAGAGGAGAAGAGCGCTGCTCGCGGCCACCATCTCGGCCGGTTCGAGCTTATCGTTGACGTGCGACACGGAAAGCGAATAGAGCGTGAGCACGAGCCCGCTGAACAAGGCCGCGAGCGTCAGGAACGCGCCATGAGGCATCTCGGGGAAGGCGACGATACTGCTCGCAACCATCGTCGCGAGCGCACAGACGCCGGCGATCACCGTGCGGCGATCCATGCGATCCGACAGCCGGCCGACGGGGTATTGTGTTACGACCGCGGCGAGAATGCTCGCCGCCATGAACGTGGCAACATTCGTGGTTTCCAAGCCGCTGAGCCGTGCATACACCGGGCCCATCGAGAAAATGATGGCCGAGATCAGGCCCGACACGATGACCCCCACCACGCCGAGCGGTGAATTGCGGTACAGGTCGGGTAGGCGCACTTTGCGCGGCACGGCGCGTTCCGGTAATTGCTGTGCGGAAACCACGATCGGAACCATGGCCAGGGAAATCAGCACCGACACCATCATGAAGGGCCGGGGCGTCAGCGGATTCGACACGATCAGCAGGAACTGTGCTGCACCGAGCCCGACGTACAAGATGAGCATGTACACCGCGAACAGCCTGCCGCGGTTCGCGCGGGTCGCACGATCGTTCAGCCAGCTCTCGGCGACCACGTAAATGCCGGCGAAACACAGGCCGGAGAGCAGGCGCATTGCACCCCATACCACCGGATTGACGAAACAACCTTGGACCAGAATCGCCACGGAGGCGATGGCCGCGAGGGCGGCGAATACACGGATGTGCCCGACCTGCCGCAGCAACGGCGGCGCCACCAGTGTTCCGAGGACGTACCCCACGTAGTAACAGGACATGATCACGCCGGTCACCAGAGTGGGAAATCCTTCGAGCGTCGCGCGCAGGCCGAGGAGTGTGCTCTGCAGGCCGGCCCCCAGCATGAGCACGCCCATGCCGAGAAGCAACGGCCCGTTCGCAGTGATTGCGCTAAACGGCACGTTGCGTCCGACCGAAGACCGCACCCGCACTCTGCCTCACGCCAGCCGCGGGCGGCGAGCCGATTCCTCCAAGTCTCATGAGGGCATTTTGCATCGAATGCACGATTCGTGTTGGACCTCTGAGGATTTGATGCGGCAGGGGCGATTGGGTATTCTGGCACCTCGCATGTTGGCGCCACGGCGCGCGCAATCCTAATGAAATCGCCGTTACATTCTGACCGGCGCGGGAACGTCGACGCGATGCAGGCCCCAGGAGCCTGTCTGACTAATGATGCGCCTACTGCGGCCGCCTCACGTCGGCATATTTCTGCGATCGTTTCACTCACATAGTACCCACTATGCGTAGCGTATCGATCGCAGAAATCTGCTCGACGTGGGCATTGCGCTTCGCAGTCCCTGCTGCGCGCAAGCCCTGAGTGGCCTTCCATGGCCACTCGTGCGACGCATGCGTCGCACCCCTCGTGACGGCGCCCATTAGTCAGACAGGCTCCTGGTCCCGTGATATATAGTCGGACAATGAGCGCAAAAATCTCATTTGCGACGGCGCGGCTCGACGATGCCGCGGCAATGGCCGAGTTCCTGTCCGGGATTCCAAACGGTGAGGAACTCGGCAAAGTTCTTCAAAACAGACGAGCCGTATCCTCGCGGGCGTACGACGATGACACTTGGACCGCGCGTTTCGTCGACAGCGACGGACGAGTAGTCCGGTGTTTCGCGGTCGCTGATATCACGATTGACCAGGCGGAAATGATCGCCGCGGCCTGCATCGACGTTCCGGCCTTGGACGAAGCCAGGTTCCGGGAGGTTGTCGCGCAATCGCTCGGTCCCACGATCGATGCCATCGAATAGGCACTGATGGTCCGTCCAATGGTCTGTCCGCCATGTCCGCGGACACTGTCCGCGGGCAGCATGAGCGGGGTGCGGGGAAAATATTCACTTATAAAATAGCGACTTAGAGAACACGAGTGCCTGGCACGGCAATTGCTTTGCTCTTGGTGGAAATCTTTCTTACACCACTGATGACAGCAGCCGCAGGAGACACTCATGAATACTCAGATCTCGTCAAAACTCGCCGCACTCGCCGTCGCCCTGATGATGAACAGCCTGATCTTCGGCAGCGTCGCGTATCTCTTCAACGGCCAGATCCATCAAACTGCAGCCCGGACTTCGTTCGATCGCGCATTGGCGCAGTCCAAGGCGCAGTCGACGCACGAGGCGGCGTGAACCGCAGTCGAGCGATGGCGCTTGCATGTCGGAAAGCGGACCGGGCTTACCTACCGGGTATCGGTATATCTCAACGGAGGAATTCACTTCCGGGTAAGCTCGGGTCGTCCGCCAATTCAGGCTTGGAATGGCCACAGAATCGTGCGAGTCATCTCGTTCAAGAATACTATTTTGCTCAAGCGCGGTGTTTGGCTGACCGCAGCCGCGCTGATTGCATTTGCGGTGACTCCCGCCCTGATCGATGGCAGCCTGCAACGAAACCCGGCATCGAGCTTGTTTGCAGTGGGCATTCTATGCGCTTTTTTCGTGTATTTTCTCTGGAAAACCCAACTTCACCGCCTCGCGGACGAAGTGATGGATTGCGATGATCATCTGAAAGTGCGTCGAGGACGGACCGAAGAAACCATCCGGTTTTCGAACATCGCGACGGCTGACGTTTCGACCAGCAGCGGCATCCACCGCATCACAGTTCGCCTGCGACAACCAACAAAGCTGGGAACGCAAATTGAATTTTTACCTCAAGCAAGTCTGTGGTCCAATCTTTCCGGCGTGAAACGTGTGGC
>DASWEO010000099.1:0-12025 GCA_036394715.1 Steroidobacteraceae bacterium | reverse complement strand
ATTGCCGTTTTCACCGCATACCCGACAATTGCGCCGGAATGGCGGCTGTTCGTGACGACCGGATTTTGCGGCGGCTTGACCACGTTCTCGACTTTTTCCGCCGAGACCGTGATGCTGCTGCAGTCAGGGCGCGCTGTTTGGGCGCTCTGCGCCGTGGCGGCGCATTTGCTGGGTTCTTTGTTGATGACGTTCGCCGGCATCGCCACCGTCATCTGGCTCAAAGGCTAGGAGCCTGTCTGACTAATGATGCGCCTGCTGCGGCCGCCCCACAGCGGCATCTTTTGGCCGCAATCCCCGCAACTGCCGAGTCA
Organism: Steroidobacteraceae bacterium; assembly: GCA_036394715.1. Lineage (GTDB taxonomy): Bacteria > Pseudomonadota > Gammaproteobacteria > Steroidobacterales > Steroidobacteraceae > Bog-1198. The sequence goes on along the minus strand of DASWEO010000099.1, from coordinate 11,714 downwards.
ACCGCGCCCTCGACACCAAAGCGCGCACGATCGGCGTAGTGTTTTTCTTGCCGGCCTCGATCACCAATAAATGGGTGATCGCCGCCTCTTCCAACACATGCAGCAGATCTCCGGCGCGGGCCGATTGAATGCTCTCCCACTCCACCGCCAATAATTTATCCCACGGCGTCATGATGTGCCCGACACGAATCTCCTGATGCCGGGTGTAAGTGGAGGTCTGCAGGAACTGCAGCGGTCTCTCGCCCTGGATGTCGTACGAGGTGATCAAACCCACGACGCGCTGCTCACGCACGACCAACATCGCGCGAACGCCCAGATGAATCATGTCCTGCAACGCGTCGTCGATCTGGCGTTCTTCGTCGACGGTGACAGGATGCTCGCGCGTGAAATCGGTGATCGCATGGATCGCCGGGTCGCTCGGATCCAGGAACTGGCCGTCGGCGACCGAGCGGCGAGGCAGTGCAGCTTCGCGGAATTTCGTTGTCGGTATCAACGATGCGCTTTGCATGAAAGCTAGACCCTCGAGGCTATCGATGGGTTCCCTGTGTACTTACCCGAGGTCTGAGCGCCGTACAAGAGTTCCTCGATGATTTTTTTCCGTTACTTTCCCGTGCGTGATATATTGCTTAGAGTACTAACCATTAGAGCTCTTCGTGAATGAACGACCTTGAGGAACGCTTCAGCGGCGCCCTGCATAACGCCTCCCGAGCCTGGCGCCAGGCCCTGGATCGCAGGCTCAAATACTTGGGGGTCAGCCAGGCGAGTTGGATGACCATTGCGGTTGCAGCCAAAGCTCGTGCGCCGCTGTCGCAGTCCGAACTCGCCGATCGTCTGGGTGTTGAAGGCGCCACCATGGTGGCCATGGTGGACCGTTTGGTGAAGGCTGGACTGGTCGTTCGCGAGCCCTCGACCACCGACCGCCGAGTCAAGCGCGTCGTGCTGACCCCGGCCGGCAATTTGCTTTACGACAAGGTGCGTGCGGAGGCCGCGGCGTTCAGCAAGGAATTGCTCGCCAATATGGATCCCGAAGCGCTGCTCGCAGCCACAGAAGTACTCGAGGGCTTGCAAGGCATCATCGACTCCATGCCATGACCCGGCCGCTCAAAGGCCTCCAAAGCGGACGCCCCCGCTCTGATGCACTAATCGGCCGTCCGGCCGATTAGTGCTCTGGATGGCGCGGGAGACTCAGCCAGCAGTTTGCCGGCTTTCGGCGCAATCCAACGCTCGACATCATCGAGGACGGTGAATACGGCCGGTACGATGACCAGTGTCAACGCCGTGGAAGTGATCAATCCACCGATCACGGCGATCGCCATCGGACCGCGGAAGTCACTGTCTCCTCCCCATCCGGCGGCCACCGGCAACATACCCGCCACCATGGCAACCGTCGTCATGACAATGGGCCGCGCCCGCTTGTGTCCGGACTCGAGAATGGCTTCGACGCGCGTCTTCCCGGCCCGCATTTCCTCGATGGCGAAATCGACCAGCAGTATCGAATTCTTCGCGACGATGCCCATCAACATCAAAACACCGATCACCACCGGAAGCGATAATGGCAGGCCGGTGAGCAGCAGCGCGAGTACGGCGCCGCCCAGGGACAGCGGCAGGGCGGATAGAATCGTAATGGGCTGGAGAACGCGCACGAACAGCAGCACCAGCACGGCAAACACCATGAGGATGCCGGCGCCGACGGCCAACACGAAATTCTGGTACAGCTCGTTCATGAACTCGACGTTCTGGGTCTCGACCAAGTGCACGCCTTCGGGCAAATGCTTCATGGTGGGCAGCGCATATATTTTCTTGAGAGCGGTGCCCAGTTCGACGCCCGGACTCAAGTCGGTTTCAAGAAAGACGCGCCGGCTTTGATTGTAGCGGCGCACGGCCGAGGGGCCTTGGCCGAAACTCAAATCGGCAACGGATTTGAGCGGCACGCTGGCGCCCGAGGCCGTGGGCACCGGGAGATTCTCCAGCGTCGTCAGATCGCGCCTCGCGCTCTCGATCAGGCTGACGCGGATGGGGATCTGCCGGTCGCTCAAGGAAAACTTCGCGCCATTCTGCGGCAGATCTCCGAGCGTCGCGATGCGGATCGTCTGACTGATGCTTTGCACGCTGACACCCAATTGCGCCGCGATATCCAGGCGCGGGTGCACCACGATTTCCGGACGCGGCAAATCTCCCCTGATCCGCGCGTCCCGGACCTCCGGCAGCGCACGCATTTGCGCCAGGACTTGACGGCCCGTCCGCTCCACCAGGCGCGAATCATCGCCGGTCAAATACAACTGAATGTCGCGGCCGCCGCCGCCTTCGGAAAAGCTCAAATGCCCGTCCGGCACTTGACTCAAGCGAGGCATCATCTTCTGCTCCCACTGCTTCTGGGTCAGGGCTCGCAGGGAGCGCGGCACGAGGCTGATATAAGTCGTGCCGTTGCGAATCTCGCCGTCCTCACCGCCTACGAATTCGACGATGTCGGTCACCTCCGGCGATTGCCTCAGGATGGCGGCTGCAGCCGCCGAGACCCGCGACGTATCCGCCAATGTACCGCCCGGCGGCAGTTCGATTTCCAGCGTCGCGCTGGCGAAATCCTCAGGAGGGATGAACGCCGTCGGTATGATCATCAAACAAGCCACCGACAGCGCAAAGAATACAGCGCCCGCGGCGATGGTCTTCCAGCGGTTAGCAACACACCAGCGCAGCATCCTCAAATAGCGCGTCATGATCGGCCCGTCGGCATCGTGTACGACGAGGGAGTCGCTGCGCAGCGCGTAGGCAGCCAATACCGGAGTGATGAGCCGCGCGACCATGAGCGAGATGAAGACGGCCGCCGCGACAGTCAGGCCGAATTGTTTGAAGTACTGGCCGCTCACACCGCTCATGAAACTTACCGGCAGAAACACCGCGATGATGGTGGCCGACGTCGCCACCACCGCCAGGCCGATTTCGTCCGCCGCATCGATGGCCGCTTGAAAGCAGCTCTTGCCCATGCGCATGTGCCGAACGATGTTTTCTATTTCGACGATGGCGTCGTCCACGAGTATGCCGGCAACCAGAGAGAGCCCGAGCAGCGTGATTTGATTGAGGGTGAAGCCCATCCATTGCATGAAGACGAAGGTGGGTATCGCCGACAGCGGAATGGCCAGCGCGGAGATCACCGTCGCGCGCACATTGCGCAGAAAAAGCCATACGACGGCGACCGCGAGAACCGACCCTTCCACGAGGGCGCTCATCGCCGAGTGGTAGGTGCGCATGGTATGGTCGACCGTGGTGAAAACGGCTGTCATGCTGACCGCGGAATTCTCGGCCCTGATCTTGTCCAGCTCGGTGTTGACCGCGCTCGCCACGGTGACATCCGAGGCGCCCTTGGCTTTGAACACGCCGAAAGTGGTCGCCGAGCGGCCGTTGAGTCTCGCGATGGTGCGCACCTCTGCGATGCCATCGTGCACGTCGGCAATTTCGCGCAGGCGCACCGATTTCCCTCCGGGAACGATCACTTGGGTATCCCCGAGCGCCTCCGCCGTTCTCGCGCCGGCCAGCACGCGGATCGCCTGTTCGCCGCCGCCCACCTGGGCGCGGCCGCCGGCGGCATCCATGTTGAGCGCTCGCAATTGCTCATTGACTTCGACGGCGGTGAGGCGCAGAGCCTGCAGCCGGCCGGGGTCCAATTCGACTCGGATCTCGCGGTCGACGCCGCCGCTTCGCGACACCTGTGCGACGCCGGGGATCGCGAGCAGCCGTTTGGTCACGGTATTGTCGATGAACCAGCTGAGCTGTGCAGGGGTCAAGCTCGTCGTAGTCACCGCATAGTAGGCGAATGCGCCGCCGTCGATGTTGACTCGCGTCACCAGCGGTTCGAGTATCCCCTGCGGCAGATCATTGCGAACTTTGGCGACCGCGTCGCGAACATCGGTTACCGCACGATCGATCGGCGTACCGATCTCGAACTGCACGAAGCTCGTGGTTTGACCCTCGACGATGTAGGTCGTGATATTGCGCACATTGCCGATGTTCGATATCGAGCCTTCCACCTTCTGTGCGATCTGCGTTTCCATCTCGGTCGGCGCGGCGCCCGGCTGAGCAATGGCGACGTTGACCACGGGAAAGGTCACATCCGGATCAAGATTGATGGGCAGGCGAATGAACGCGACGACGCCCAGGAAAAACAGCACGACGAACAGCACGATCGGCGTGACCGGATGACGGATGGCCCAAGCCGAAATATTTTTCATGTCCGGCTCGAATCTTTCAAAACCGGATTGACCAGTTCGCCCTCCTGCAAGAACGCCCCGGCGGTGGCGACGACCTGGTCCTTGCTGCTTACACCCTCGGCGATGGTCACTCCGTTCTGCACTATCCCCGACACCCGCACCGCGCGGCGCTCGACCTTGTGCTGCGCGTTCACGATCAAGACGTAGCTACCCTTGTCGTCGGTCAGCACGGCGGTCTGCGGCAGAACCGCGCGGTCGGCGTTGCTCACCGTCACGTCGGCGCGCGCGAATGCGCCGGGTCGCAGATTCGGGTCCGGAACCAGGGAGACTCGAACCTGCCCTAAGCGGGTCTGCGGGTCGATGACGGCGCCGAGGAGACGGACGTGGCCTTCGTAGGCGCGGGTAATGCCGGTCAACCGCACATTGACGGACTGACCCACCTTGAGCAAGGGTAAATCCTGCTCGGCAACCTCGCCTCGCAGCTCGACTTCACCGCCTTCCGACAGGCGGAACAGCGCCTCGCCGCCCGGCGTCGCGGTTTGCCCCACTTCGACGTTGCGAGTCAATATGATCCCATCCGCCGGTGCGCGCACAGCCGCGCGCGCAAGACGCGCCTGTGCCTCCGCAAGCTGCGCGGCGGCGACCTTGACCTTGGCGGCGGCGGTCAATGTGGCGGACTTGCGGCGCTGCGTTTCTTCGGCCGACAACGCGCCCGACGCGCCGACCGCCTGCGCGCGGCGGTATTCCGCTTCGGCGAGATCAGCCTCGGCGCGCGCCTGCTCGAGCGCTGCCTCGAGGTTGGCCACCTGCGGCTCCAGCACCGAGACATTCAAACGCGCCAGCACCTGGCCGCGCTTCACATGGTCACCGGCTTCGACATAGATCGCCGCGACGCGTCCGGCCTCGCCTTCGACGCCGATGGGCATGTCGTATCGCGCCGCAATGGTACCGATGATGCTGACGGTCGTGGGCAGAGTGCTGACACCGACCTCAGTGACCGACACCGTCGGAATGGGGACCTTGTTGACGAGAGTCTTCACCCCCAAGGCATGGGTCAGCCGCATGGCCAATAAAACCACCACGCCGACGACGGCGATCCCGATCGCAATCGTCACCCACAGATTGCGCCGGCCCGCGAACGGGGCGGCAATCGATTGGGGGTACTCACTCGATGCACTCATTACACGACATCCCAGGGATAACTTCCTTTGTCCAGGATGAAACCGGCCAAGCCGTTCATCTCCTCGTCCTCGTTGCGCGTGATTCGCCGCACGGTGTTCGCCATGCGCCGCTTCGCCTGTTGAGCGAAGATGCGTGCGATCCCGACGGCCTGGGCTCCTTGCTCGCCGGGTGCCTTACTCAAGGCCGTCGCCCGAGACAATACGCATAACCCGACAAATAGATCGATGCCGATGTCGGCGATGCGCTTCAAGTCATGCTGACGATCGGCAATCGCCTTGCCGTGCTTGCGCAGCAAGTAGTCCGACGCCTTGGCGAGTTCCACAGTATACCGCTCATAGACCTCCGCCGCCTCACGCAGCGTGTCGGGCATCTGAGCCAGGATCTTGTCGCGCCCCACCCCGGTCGCCTGCGTCAGACGCTTTTCCGCGTAGTCGGTCAAAACGCCGAATCCCTTGATGAAATTATTGAAAATGTCGTCTACCGCGGCTTTCAGCTCCCCCAGCGACTTGCCGAGGTCCTTGAGGCCGGATAGAGCGATATACAGCCTGAGAACCTCATTGGTTCCCTCGAATATCGTTAAAATGCGGCAGTCGCGGGTGATCTGCTCATAGGGAGAGTCGCGCATGTAGCCGCTGCCGGCGGCTATCTGCAATGCCTCGTAGGCGCTGCGCTGCAAGGCTTCGCTGGCAAAGACCTTGCTCATCGCCGCTTCCACCGAATAATCCTCATCCCCGGAATCGATGTAGTGGGCGACCATCCACACGACGCTTTCGGCGGCAAAGCAATCGACCGTCATTTGCGCGAGTTTTTCGCGGACCAGGCCGAATTTCGCAATAGGAGTGTCGAATTGCTTGCGCGTCTCTGCCTGCCGGGTCGCATGGGCAATGAGCGTCTTCATGCCCCCGACCGCACCGCCGCCGAGGCCGGTGCGCCCATTGTTCAATATCGCCATGGCGACCTTGAACCCCTTGCCTTCGGCGTCGAGCACATTGGCGGCGGGAACCCGCACGTCCGCGAAACTCACCGTGGTGGTCGAGGAGGCACGGATTCCCATCTTGTCTTCGTGCTGGCCGTGGCTGACGCCCGGCCATGCGGCCTCGACCACGAATGCCGTGATCTTGCCCGCGGCCGATGAGGTGCGTGCGAAGACCGTATACAGGTCGGCAATGCCGCCGTTGGTAATCCAGATCTTCTCGCCATTGAGGACCCAACTACCGTCGGCGTTCTTGACCGCCCGGGTGCGAATCGAGGCGGCGTCTGAACCGGCACCGGACTCGGTCAGGCAAAACGCCGCGATCATTTCCCCGCCGGCCAGTTTGGGCAGGTAGCGCGCCTTCTGCTCGGCGGTGCCGAACAACAAGATGCCCTTCATGCCGATGGAGCTGTGCGCGCCGATGGTGAGCGACACCGAGCTGTCGTGAGAGCTCGTCTGGCTCAACGCGCGCGCGTACCCGGCGTTCGACAGGCCGAGGCCGCCGTGCTCCTCGGGGATGATGAGGCCGAACAACCCGAGATCACGCAGGCCTTGAATGAACTCGGCCGGCTGTTCGGCGGCGCGGTCCCAGCGCTTGAAATCTTGATGCTTAGGTCCCAAGAACTGGTCGATGGCATCGACCATCATTCCCAGAACTTCGCGGTCCTTATCGCGCAGAGCCGGGTATGGAAAGAGTCGATCTTCCAGGATCCTTCCCGCCATGAGATTTTTCGCAACGCTCATATCGACCACCTACTCGGCGACGCGATCAATCACCAGATTGCGCACTCCGTCGCGGCCCACATCATAGGAGAGTTCGCCGTACAAATCCCCTGCCGACGGCACGGGCTGCCCGCTGAACGACACTCGCGCCGTGATGGATACCTGTTGGCCCTTCGCCAGAACGCGCCCCGGCAACATGGAGTCGGCCTGCGACAGATGAACCTGGGTGCCGATCGCGGTGCTCGTCAGCCGCTTGGCGGCCAGCGGTGGTCCACGGCTCCCGGGCTCACGTGCAAAGACGAACAAAGGGGCCTCCGATACCAGTCGTGATTTCAGGGCGGGCGCAATGCTGATATTGACGGTGACTTCCGCTGGGCTCGAGGGCCCCGTCGAGGCGCTCGTCCCTGCCGGCGGCGCACTCGTCTCTGCCGGTGGCGCACCGCTGCCGGGCGAAGCCGTGTCGGCCGCGCCGCCGGCTGCGGGGCTGCCCGGCGGCGCACCCAGTTCCGCAATGCGTGCATCGAGCATTTGGACGATCTGCGGCGGCGGATTCAACGCTTTGAGCGCCTGCCAGCGCGTGCGCGCGAGTGCGCGATCGCCGCGCACCGCCGCAGCGAAACCGGCGTATAGGAGAGCCTTCGGATTGCCGGGCGCCAAAGCCAAGGCGTCCTCGAACAGCTGTGCGGCCTGGGGCGTGATATCGCCGCCCGCCCGCAGGCTCATGGCCTCTCCCAACCCCATGGCGGCATCCGCGCTCTTCGCGTCCAGCTGATGTGCGCGATCGTAGGCGACGATGGCCTCGTCCAAGCGATTCAGCGTCAGATAGGAGCGTCCGAGCATCAACCAGCCCGCCGGGTCATTGGGCTGATCCTGCAAGCGCTTTTCCAGTTTCGCGACCATGGCGGCGACGTCCGGTCCCGCGGCTGCCTCCGCTTGCGCCGGCGCGTGCCAATTCCAATTCGACCACAGCGGGTAGAGACCGGCCGACGCGCCGATGACCATCACTGCCAGCAGCGCTCCGAGCCGGCGGCTTTGTCTGTCGCGAAGCAGCGGTAAGGCGACCGCGGCCGCGGCGATCGCGGCCATGACGGCGGCGATGACGAGAAATGTATTCATTGTTTACTGGTTGCTTAGGAGCGTGTCTGACCCGGGGCGGGCTCATCGTCGAGCGGCATGCGCGCACGCTGGCGTGCGACGCGATAGATGATGACGCCGCCCAGAAGCAGCATGAAGAATGGAGCGCCCCAAAGAGCCAAAGTTTTGGGCTCCAACGGAGGGTTGAAGCGCACGAACTCGCCATAGCGGGCCGTCATGAAATCGAATATCGCATCATTGCTTTTGCCGGCGACCAGCATCTCGCGCACTTGCCGGCGGAGATCGACGGCAAGGTCGGCATTCGAGTCGGCGATGGACTCATTTTGACAGACGAGACAGCGAAGTTGCTGAGTTATTCCTTCGAAGCGGGTCTGCAAACCCGGATCTTCGAGCTGGCCATTGGCGTCCACCGCCTGATCCGCGGCGAAGGCGGCGAATGCGCCCATGACGCCTGCGAGCACCAGGGCGATAATCACGGAATTTCCCGGTGCCGGTCGTTTCATGCGCCGCCTCGGCGTGCGGCGGCGATGCGCGGCAAAAATTCGCGATCCCACACCTGCAGCGTCATGGGCGAAATGAATTTGTAAACTACCCGGCCTTGCCGGTCCACCAAGTAAGTCTCGGGCGCGCCATAAACGCCCCATTCGATGGCGGTGCGCCCATCGCCATCGAATGCCACGGCCTGATATGGGTTGCCGAGTTGCTCCAGCCACTGCTTGGCTCGTTCACGCTGGTCCTTCCAGTTGAGTCCGATGATGGGCACGACATGCTGCCGGGAAATCGCCAGCAGCGCCTCGTGCTCCTCGCGGCAGGGAACGCACCAGGTAGCCCAGACATTCAAGACGTACACTTGGTCCTTCAAGGCCGCGTTGCTGACGGCGTGCGACGGATCCAGCACATCGGTGAGCGCAAATGCCGGCGCCTGCTTACCGATCAGCGGCGACGGCAACGCATGTATATCGCGGCTCGGGTTGAGTCCAAACGCGAATAGAACCACGAGCCCGACGAACGCCGCAAACGGCAGTAAGAACTTCCACATCAGGCGTTCCCAAGTTCTACGCGGGGATCGGGCGGCGCAGGCGCCGCAGCCTGCGACCCGGCCGGTACTTTGACCCGATAGCGGCGATCGGTGGCGGCAATGAGGCCGCCGATCGCCATCACCAAAGCGCCGAGCCATATGTATCGAACCAGCGGCTTGTACTGGATGCGCATGCTCCAGGCGTTCTCGCCGAGCGGGTTACCCATGGCGACGAATAAGTCGCGCGCCCAGCTCACCGAGATGGCGGCCTGGCTATTGTCGCTCTGCTGTACCCTGAAGTGCCGCTTTTGCGGCTTCAAGATGGCCACCGGCTTTCCGCCGCGCGTGACTTCCACCAACGCTTCGACGGCGTCGTAGTTCGGCCCGCGCACGTTCACGGCGTTCACGAACCGGAAATCGTATCCGGCGATGCGGAAGCTTCCGCCCGGCTTCAACGCCACGTCTTTTTCGATCTTGTAGCTTTCGACGCCGCTCGCGCCGATCGCAAACATCCCGACACCGAAATGAGCGATGCACATGCCCAGCAACGCCGCGGTCACGGTCTGCTTCTGACGCCAGCGGCGTACCGGCTCGAGCACTGCGGAAAATATGATCCAGAAGCCGAAAGTAGAGCCGATCAATCCCACCCAATGGAATGCGCCGAACACCAGGCCTTGGATCGCGAGGGCCAGCGCCGCCGATATTCCCAGCAGCCACCACAGAGGATTGGCTGTCACGGTGAGCTTGCCGCGGCGCCAGGCCGAATGCATCCCCACGCCCAAGAACACCATCAAGGGAAGCATGGGCACCAAGAACATCACCGCGAACACCGGCGGACCGACCGAGATCTTGCCGATGCCGAGCAGCTCGTACACCAGCGGAGACAAGGTGCCCCAGAGCACGAGTGCGGCAACGCTCACCAGAATCACATTGTTCACCAGCAAAAAGAACTCTCGGGAAAAGAGCTCGAAACCGCCGGCCACGTACAATTTCGGCGCCCGCCACGCATACAGGGTGAGTGATCCGCCGATCGTCAATACCAGGAATGCGAGAATGTAGAGCCCACGGGTCGGGTCGGTCGCGAACGAGTGCACCGACACCAGGACGCCCGAGCGCACCAGGAAAGTTCCGACGAGACTCAAGGAGAAGGCGAAAATCGCCAGCAGCAAGGTCCAACTCTTGAAGATGCCGCGCTTCTCCGTGACGCTGAGCGAATGGATCAGCGCCGTTCCCACCAGCCAAGGCATGAATGAGGCGTTCTCGACCGGGTCCCAGAACCACCACCCGCCCCAGCCGAGTTCGTAATAAGCCCACCAACTGCCGAGCGCGATGCCGATGGTCTGAAACAGCCACGCGAATATGGTCCAGGGCCGGGTCCACTTGGCCCAGCTCTGATCGAGGCGTCCCTCGAGCATCGCGGCGATGGCGAACGCGAAGGCCACCGAGAACCCCACGTAGCCGGTGTAGAGCATCGGCGGATGGATCGCCAGCGCGAAATCCTGCAGGACGGGATTCAAATCGGCGCCATCCGATGCGGCGGGCATCAGGCGCAGAAAGGGATTGGAGGTCCACAGCGTGAAGAGCATGAAGCCGCCGCTGATGAGACCCATCACCCCCAGCACGCGGCTGGAAAAGCTCGAGGGTAGCTGGCGGCTGAACGCGGCGACCGCCACGCTCCAAATGGACAGAATCAAAATCCACAGCAGCAGCGAACCCTCATGCGCGCCCCAGAGAGCCGCCACCTTGTAGAACAGCGGCAGCTCCGAGTTCGAGTTGCGCGCCACATACAGCACCGAGAAATCGTCGTTGACGAAGGAATACACCAGGCAGGCAAATGCCATGATGACGAACACGAATTGTCCGGTCACCGCCGGACGCGCCACGGCCATCCACACCGGCTTGCCGCGCCAGGCGCCCGTGAGGCCGAAGAACGCCTGCGACAGGCTCAGGACGAATGCCAGGATGAGAGAGAAAACCCCTAATTCCGGTGCCATTGCGCGATGCCCCCGCCTAGGTGGTCGGCCCGCCGGCGGGCGCACTATTGGCGGCCGGCGCGTTGCCGGCCGGAGTCTGGGGAGCCTTGTTCTTCAGCGAAGCGGCGACTTCGGGCGGCATGTATTTCTCATCATGTTTGGCGAGCACCTCGTCGGCGACGAAGGCGCCGTTGGCATTCATCGTGCCGTGCGCAATGATACCCTGCCCTTCGCGAAACAGGTCCGGCAGTACGCCGGTGTATTCCACGGGAACCTGGTGTGCGAAATCGGTCAGCACGAATCGAACTTCCAGATCGCCCGGCTTGCGTGCGACGCTCCCCTTCACGACCATGCCGCCAATGCGAAAGCGCTTCGTCAGGGGCGCCTTGCCCCCGACGACCTGGCTGGGGTCGTAATAGAACATGATGTTCTCACGCGAGGCCATGAACGCGAGCGACACCGAGGCGCCGACACCGCCGAGAATGCCGAGTACGACGAGTAAGCGTTTGCGTCGCGGTGTCATGATTCACCCACCCCTGCCATTGCCA
>DASWEO010000098.1:0-2706 GCA_036394715.1 Steroidobacteraceae bacterium | reverse complement strand
TTGCGGGCCTTCCAGCAACGACTGACGCACATAGTTGATTTGCGCGTCGACATTCTGGTCGGTGGTCAATCCCTGCAAAGCCGGCTTCAGTGCCGTGCGTGTGTCCACGAAGACCCGTGCATCGGCCGCATATCGATCCGGAAGGGTAAACACGATGCTCCAGCCGATCACGGATGCGATGGAAGCTGCACCCAACGCCATCCATCGAAAGCGCCAGGCGCTGCGCACTTCTTCCAGAACTCGGTCCAATTCCTGTTTCATGACTAGACCTGAGGGCTCAAAATCGGGTTTCCGGCACCACCAGCACATCGCCTGGCTTGAGGGCCGGGTTTTGCTTCATGTCGCCGCCATTCAGGAGAGCGTCGAGCTTCACCTTGATCTCGGTTTGCTTGCCGTTCTCAGTACGCACCAGGCGGGCGCGATTTCCCGCCGCGAATTGGCTCAATCCGCCCACGGCAAGCACCGCATCCAACACCGTCATACCATCTCGGTACGGCAGCGACTGCGGGGTCTTTACCTGACCGATGACCTTGACTTGGCTGTATATGCTGAGCGCGACCGTGACGACCACGCTGACCTTCGGCGCCTTGATGTATTCGGACAAGGACTTTTCGATGTCGCGGGCCAACTGGGACGGAGTCTTGCCGACTGCAACCATGTCTTCCACTAGGGGCGTGGAGATCTTACCGTCGGGACGCACGGGAAGCGTGGCCGTCAACTCGTCATTCTGGAACACGGAAACCTTCAACGTGTCGCCAGGCCCGATGCGGTAATCCGGGGAAATCGCGGGCAGTGCGGCCGGCATCGCGGGTGGTGCCGTCGGTTCGGCTGCCATGGCCGGACACATTGGAACCGCCATGGTCATTGAGGCCAGCCACAGCATCAAATACCCAAGGAATTCTCGCGATTTCAATGATTTGGCGCTAATCACGGAAGTTATATTACCTCGGCTGCGATCGGGCTGCCCCCCAAATTGAAGTAATCCGGCGGAGCTGCGCGAAAAGCACGAATTTAATCATGCCGACGGCGAACCGACCGTGACCGGCGTCTAGTGAATCGCTGGTAACATCCCATGGTGGGTGCCCGAAGCCAGCCAGAATTCACCTTGGACCGACCGCTTCCCAACACCTATTGGGTGATACCCGGCCGACTGCTGGCCGGTGAATACCCCGGGGCCGCCGACGACACTGAAGCACGCCGACGCCTGGCACGCCTGCTCGAGGCCGGCGTCGACAGCTTTGTAGATCTCACGGAGGACGGCGAACTGCCGCCCTACCGTCACTTGTTGCCCAAGCACTCGGATTACCTGCGCGTAGGCATAGTCGATACCGGCGTGCCCAACAATGTCGCCCAGACGCGGGAGCTGCTCGCCGCCATTCGCGCCGCCCTGGCGCGGGAGCGGCGTGTTTACGTCCATTGTCGCGCCGGGATCGGGCGAACGGGCCTCATCATTGGTTGTTTTCTGGCGGACGAAGAGTCCAGCGGCAAAACGGCGCTCAAAACCCTGAACCGTCTGTGGCGCCGGAGCGAGCGCGCTGCAACTTGGCCCAAAGTGCCGCAGACGGCCGAACAAGCCGACTACATTCGCCGCTGGTCGAAGCTCGGGCAGCGACCTGCGTGAGGCCTTCCGGCGCGGTGTAAGGGCCCTCCTTAGGTTCACCCCATACAAAACTGGCTCGCGGTTCCCCATACAGTGATACCTTGACGGGCTAACCCGTCAGGAGACTCGAGTGAATCAATATAAGCCAGGCCCCAGTTTGGGGCGACCCTCTGTTCCGTCCGGCGAAGATCCGATGATGGATTTCCGGGCACGCCTAGTACATCAGCAAGCCGAAGCCGCGGAGCGCCGCCGCACCGACCTCGCGGAGCAGTGCTCGCGGCTGAAGACGGCCGAGGAACGGATCCGCATTTGGGAGCGCATTCACGAGGTAACGCTGCCGCGAGACCCGGCGCATCGGCTGGTGGAGATCATTGCGGCCAATACCGGGCTCACCGGTGCCGATGTGCGCGACGAACAGTCGCGACGGGCCGCACTGCGAGCCGCTGTCTAGTGTTCCGCCGCAGCCTCTAAATTTCCCAAGTCAGATCGACATCGATGATGCCGGCTTCGCGCAAATGCTCGATCACGCGCGAAGCCGCCGCTTCCGGGGTCAACCGGGTGGTATCCAGGCGGATTTCCGGATTTTCGGGTGCCTCGTACGGTGAATCGATGCCGGTAAAGTTCTTCAATTCGCCGCGGCGCGCCTTCTTGTAGAGCCCTTTTGCGTCGCGCGCCTCGGCCAAGTTCAAGGGCGTATCGACGAATACCTCGAAGAACTCGCCCGCCTCGACCAGGCCGCGGGCCATGCGCCGTTCCGAGCGAAACGGCGAGATGAAGGACACCATGACGATGAGCCCGGCATCGACCATCAGGCGCGCCACCTCGGCGACGCGCCGAATGTTCTCGACTCGATCCTCGTTGGTGAAGCCCAAGTCCTTGTTGAGCCCGTGGCGCACATTGTCGCCATCCAGCAAGTACGTCTGGCGGCCATCGGCATGCAGCTGCTTTTCGACCAGGTTGGCGATCGTCGACTTGCCGGCACCCGACAGTCCGGTGAACCAGAGAATGCACGGCTTCTGATGGCTCAATTGCGCGCGCGCGCGCTTGTTCACGTCCAGCGCCTGCCAGTGCACGTTTTGCGAACGGCGCAGCGCGAAGTGTAGAAG
>DASWEO010000097.1:0-26775 GCA_036394715.1 Steroidobacteraceae bacterium | reverse complement strand
CTGCGGAAAATGGTGCAGGAGCACGACAAGCAGGTGGCACTGCTGATTCAGCGGGGAAACAGCCGCTTGTTCGTCCCGGTAACGCTGGGCTAGTGCACGAGGGTAGGAGCCGGTTCGCGCAAGCCCAAGCGCGAATCGGCTCGTTGCCAGGGATAACTTAGCGCGCCTTAGACAATCGCCGCGGCCGCGATTCACGGTTGCTACAATCAGAACACCGTGCGGTTGCACGGCCTCCACCCGACGTGCTCGGCGAATACCGTTGCTCTGCTCGATGCCTACGCGTGATGGCTGATCTGGCCGCGCGGCGCTTTGGTCATTAACTTGAGAAACTCGCTGCCACTCACATGAACCAGTGCCTGGTGATCGGAATGACCGACCAGCGGACGATCCGTGCATCGGAGCCAGGACGGGCCCTGTCTTCGGGCACACAGAAAATATATAAACTTGACCAAATCTCCTGGATTGATAAATTCTTTATGAGTTCGAGGCCGGGCAGCAGCGGCCCTAGGATGGTAGATCCACAAGGATATCGAAGAATTTGGCTGCAAAGTCCTTAGCCAATACGCGACACTCGGTGCCTGGGACTTCGTCACAATTGTCGAGGCGCCGGATAACGAAACCGCGGCGCATTTGGCCATCGACCTTGGATCCCGTGGAACAGTCAACATTCAGACGCTGCCGGCCCTATCGCTGATAGACCTGCGGAAAGTTATGAAAGGACCCAAGCAAATGGGCAAAAAATAGCTCGTGCGTACGACGGCGCGCCGTTCGAACTGTACAGAGGAGGCCCAATGCCACGCCAGAAACGTGCGGATTTCTTCGAAGAGATTGAGCGAATCGAGCAGGTATTGAAGCAGCTCTTGGAGGCCGAGGAAGACGCTTTCCGGCGCATGATGGAGGCACCCGCGGGGCCTGCAAAGGGCGCCGCGCTAAGTTCGTATCGGCGCGCTGCTGGAGCGCAAAAGAAAGCGGTGGATCGGCGGCAGAAATTCCTCGAGAAGAACCGCCCGTGATCATCGTTGCTGTTTTCGACCCAACCGCGCTGATAGAGCGTACCTCTAAGCGCGCCGGCCGATCTTCGCCACCGGCACTCTCACATCGGCCGCACTTGTGCCGACCGGCTCCTTGATCGGCGACGGCCCCTCAGTCTTTGGCGACTGTTCCGAACCACAGCTGTCGCAGCCGCCGCAAGCGCTATGCGCCTTACCGGCGGACGCGGCGGCGAGCCGCTGTGCCGTTCGCCGCAGACCAAGAGACACCGTCGCCCGGCTCAAAGCCGCGAGCAAGCGGCGGCGAAGGCTCCGCGGACCGAGCGACAACAGGGCGTATCCCGCACTGCCCAGCAGCGCGAGGCCCACCAGAGAATTATCGATGACGCTGTTCATACGTGCGCTTCCACCGTCAGCTCAGCAGCGCCACGGCAACCCGATAGGTGATCCATGAGCCGGTGTACGCCAGCGCAAACAAATATGCCGCCATGATGATCGGGTAGCGCCAAGAATTGGTTTCGCGTTTGACGGTAGCAAGGGTCGACAGGCATTGGGGCGCAAATACATACCACGCGAGCAGGGAGAACGCGGTCGGCAAGCTCCATGAGTGGGCGATCAAGGGCGTCAGTGCGCCGCTCACGTCATCTCCGGTCGCGGACAGGGCGTACACGGTGCCGAGCGCACCGACGGCAACCTCGCGCGCAGCAAGCCCCGGGACCAGCGCAATCGATATCTGCCAATTGAAGCCGATGGGCGCGAACAGCACGGCGAGCCAGGCCCCCAAATGTCCGGCGATACTGTATTGAATCGGCGGACCGGCGGCTCCGGGCGGCGGCGCGGGGAACGAGCTCAGCGCCCAGAGAATCACCATCAGCGCGAGAATGATCGTGCCGACGCGGCTCATGAATATCTCGACCCGCTGCCACAGACCGATGCCTAAGCTACGCAAGTTCGGCCAGTGATACGCGGGCAGCTCGAGCATCAGTGCCTGAAAGCCCGTGCCCCGGCCGCTGCGCTTGAGCACGAAGGCCACGGCCATGGCGCTCGCGACTCCGACGATATACAGGCCGAACAAGACCACCCCCTGTAATTCCAATCCGCCCCACAGCGTTCGTTGTGGGATGAAGGCGCCGATGATCAGCGCGTATACCGGCAGGCGCGCGGAACAGGTCATCAGCGGTGCGATCATGATCGTCGCCAATCGATCGCGCGGATTTTGGATGGTGCGCGTCGCCATGATTCCCGGAATCGCACAGGCAAAGCTCGACAGCAAGGGAATGAAGGCGCGGCCCGACAAGCCGACGCTGCCCATCACCCGGTCGAGCAAGAACGCGGCGCGCGGCAGGTACCCTGAGTCTTCCAGCATCAAGATGAAGAAGAACAGGATGATGATCTGCGGCAGAAACACCAGCACGCTGCCGACGCCGGCGAGCACGCCGTTGATGAGCAAACCTTTGAGCAGGCTCTCGGGCAGCGCCGCTCCCAGCCAATGGCCAAAGGCCGCGACCCCGAGTCTGATGGCGTCCATCGGCACTTGCGCCCAGGCAAACACCGCTTGGAATACCAGGAACAGGATGCCCGCCAGGATGAGGGGCCCGAACACGGGATGCAGCACGACGGCATCGACGCGATCGCTGATGGTCACGCCGTCGAGCCGATCGCCGCCCACCAACCCTAAGATTCTGCGCACTTCGGACTGGTCGTATTCGATATCCGAGGCACTCGGGGTGCGCCATACCGCAGCCTGCCGCGCGCGGCCTGGAATCGCCAAGCCATCGAGCACCTTGATCAGGGCCCGGACGCCGGTCGCCTTGACGCCGACCGTTTCCACCACGGGCACACCCAACTCGGCGGCCAGCCGCTCGGCATCGATCACGATGCCTTTGCGGCGCGCGATATCGCTCATGTTGAGCGCCACCACCATGGGCAGACCCAGTCGTTTCAAGCTCAGCACCAGGCGCAGGTTCTGGCGAAGATTGGTCGCGTCGGTGACGCAAACGACGAAGTCGGGCTGGGCCTCGCCGGTACGCCGGCCGAGCAGAACATCGGCCGTGACTTGCTCGTCGGGAGTCAGTGGATCGAGGCTGTAGGCTCCCGGCAAGTCGAGTATGCGCACGCGCAGCCCCGAAGGGGTGAGCAGCGAGCCCTCTTTGCGCTCGACGGTGACGCCGGCGTAATTGGCGACCTTTTGCCGGCTACCGGTGAGAATATTGAACAGAGCAGTCTTGCCGCAGTTGGGATTTCCAACCAGAGCAATGAGAGGACTCGGAGCGCTGGGCAAAGCCTCCATGGACTCAGGCTGGCTGCGGCTGCTCCGGACACACGCGGATACAGGCGGCCTCGAAAAGCCGCAGCGCGAACGTGCCCGTACCAATGCGCACGGCAATCGGCGCCCGCGCCATCATGCCCCGGGCCACGATGCGAACGGCTTCGCCGGGCAAAAAGCCCAGTTCGGCCAGGCGCCTTCCCAATTCGGCAGGCGCGGCAGCATCCACCGCGGTGACGGACACCACCCGCGCGCGAGTTCCTAACTGAAGGTCCGTGAGCCGGATGTCGGCAGATGCCGGAGCTGGAATGGGGGGCCGAGAAGTCGTTAACATGAACGCAATTCTATATGAGAATCGTTCCCATTACTATTACGGGATCGGATTGTTGCATCGCAAATCCAAGCAGCGGTTCCGTTCCTGCTAATCTTGAGACCCCTTAATGCTCGGAGGCATTGAAATGCCTACGCTTTTCGAAAAAATCATCGCCGGCGACCTGCCGGCTACCGTGGTCTACCGTGACGACCGGGTCATCGCTTTCTTGGACATCAGACCAGCGGCGCCGGTGCATATACTCATCGTCCCGAACAAGCCCATTCCTACCGCCAACGATATTGCCGACGAGGATGCCTCGTTGATTGGTCATATGTTCATCGTGGCGCGCGATCTCGCGCGCGCCCAAGGTATCGCAGAGAGCGGTTATCGGCTGATCATCAATTGCAATGCGGATGGCGGCCAGGAGGTCTACCACCTGCACGTGCATCTGCTCGGCGGGCGGCCGCTCGGGCCCTTGGTCTCGCGAGCACAATCACCCAAATAAGAGGAGTAGTGATGAAAAAGAAACAGGGCGCGCCGGTCAAATCACGAACCACACCGCGGCGGTCCACCCTCAAGCGCACTGCGGCCAGGAAGAAACGCCCGGTCAGCGCTGCAAAGCTGGCGACGCGTTCGGTCAAGGCACGCGACACCGCGCGGCGCGAGCTGTATCCGGCGATCGAGCCCTTTCGACATGGCTACCTGCGCGTCTCGGACGTCCATGAGATTTATTACGAAGAATGCGGCAACCCGGCGGGCAAGCCGGCGGTGTTCCTGCACGGTGGTCCCGGCGCCGGCTCCGATAAACGGGCGCGGCAGTTCTTCGATCCACAGCACTACCGCATCGTCGTGTTCGATCAGCGCGGCTGCGGACGGAGCCGCCCAAGCGCGAGCCTGGTCGAGAACACGACCTGGCATCTGGTCGCCGACATAGAACGATTGCGCAAACACCTCGGGATAGAGCGCTGGCTCGTGTTCGGCGGATCGTGGGGCAGCACCTTGGCACTGGCCTACGCGGAGGCAAATCCCGAGCGCGTCAGCGAAATCGTACTACGCGGGATTTTCCTGCTGCGCTACGCCGAAATCCGCTGGTTCTATCAGCACGGCGCCTCGGAAATATTTCCCGATGCCTGGGAGGCCTACCGCGACGCGATCCCGCCCGACGAGCGCGATGATTTCCTGAGTGCCTACCATAAACGGCTGACCGGCAGCGACCAGCGAGCCGCACTGGCGGCTGCGCGCGCATGGTCGATATGGGAAGCCTCCGCCAGTTTCTTGTACAGCAACTTGGACAACATCAAGAAGTGGGGCGAGGATCAGTTCGCTCTGGCCGTGGCGAGAATCGAGTGCCACTACTTCGTGAATCGCGGCTTCTTGCGCAGCGAAAGCCAATTGCTGGACGATGTACCGCGTATCCGCCACATTCCCGCGACGATCGTTCAGGGACGCTATGATGTCGTCTGCCCCGCAACCAGCGCCTGGGATTTGCATCGGGTGTGGCCTGAGGCGGACTTGGCGATAGTGCCGGACGCCGGACACTCGGCATTCGAAGCGGGCAATACACACGAGCTGGTGCGCGCGACCGACCGGTATCGTAGTCGCTGAGATTAGCCGAGGAGATTGATGCGTTCCGTATATTCAGCCGCCCGTACCGCGGCGGTAGGAGCCTGTCTGACTAATGGGCGCCGTCACGAGGGCGCCCCACATCGAGCAGATTTCTGCGATCGTTTCGCGAGCATAGCGGGTACTATGTGAGTGAAACGATCGCAGAAATATGCCGATGTGGGGCGGCCGCAGTAGGCGCATCATTAGTCAGGCAGGCTCCTGGCCGAGGAGATTGATGCGTTCCGTATATTCAGCCGCCCGTACCGCGGCGGCTGCGCTCGTGTTGCTGTCATTCGCATCGCATGCGGCTGCCACCAAGCTGCTGCGCTTTCCGGACGTATGGCACGATCGGATCGTCTTCAGCTATGCCGGAGACTTGTGGACCGTCGGTACGCGAGGGGGTACGGCCGCGCGCCTCACGTCGAATCCGGGCCTCGAGCTATTCGGCAAATTCTCTCCCGACGGACGCTTCATCGCCTTCACCGGCCAGTACGGCGGCGACGAACAGGTGTACGTGATTCCGTCGGGCGGCGGGGCGCCGAGGCAGCTCACGTTCTATCCGGCGCCGGGTCCGCTCGCCGAACGCTGGGGTTACGACAATCAGGTTTACGGCTGGACGCCGGACGGCGCGGCCGTGTTGTTCAGATCGGGGCGCGACGGCTACATGCTGACGGATTCCAAACTCTACACGGTGCCGATGAACGGTGGCGCGGCGACCGCGCTGCCCATGCCGGTGTCGGGCGCCGGTCATTTTTCGCCCGACGGCAAGAGGATCGTATACTCGCCTCTATGGCGCGACTTTCGCAGCGAGAAGCGCTATCAGGGCGGTTGGGCGAACGACCTGTATATTTTTGATTTGATCCATCCTTCGCTGCTGCAAGTCACGAACGATCCGCGCACCGACCGCGATCCCATGTGGATCGGCGACGCCGTCTATTTCAACTCCGACCGGACCGGCGTATTCAATCTCTTTCGCTATGACATCGCGACGGGGCAAACCAGGCAACTCACCCACTACCAGGATTGGGATGTGCGCTGGCCCAGCGCCGACGCCGATGGCCAGATCGTGTACGAATCCGACGGCGAGCTGCATATCTACGATACGCGCGATGATGAGGATCGCGCGTTGGCGATCGCGGTGCCGGCGGACGCCACCACCACTCGCCCTCAAACGGTCAATGCCGCCGACAATGTCGAAAGCCTAGCGTTGAGCCCGGGCGGCGAACGGGTGGCGATCGTGGCGCGGGGGGATGTTTTTTCCGTTCCGGTAGAGCACGGCGTTACCCGAAATCTCACTCGGTCATCGTCCGCGCACGAACGGGAAGCCGCCTGGTCGACCGACGGCAAACGCCTGGCGTACGTGTCCGATCGCTCCGGCGAAGAAGAAATCTACGTGCAGGCGCAGGACGGCAACGAGCCGGCCGTCCAAATATCATCGGGATCAGCCTCGCGTTTGTATTCGCCGCGGTGGTCGGGCGACGATGAGCGCATTGCATTTTCCGACAATACGGGCAGGCTGTACGTGATCGACGTGGCGACCAAGCGGCGCGCCACCGTCGCCCGCGATCCCGCCGACCTGACGCAGGATTATTGCTGGTCGCCCGATGGTCAATTCTTGAGCTATTCGCTCAATGAATCCAACGGGTTCTCCGGCGTGTACATCTGGTCGGCGGCCGACGGAAAGTCGCGGCGCATTACGCCGCAATTCTTCAATGCGCACTCTCCCGCTTGGGCTCCGAGCGGTGAATTGCTGTACTTCCTGAGCGAACGCGAATATCAGCCGCTTCTCAGCACCATCGAATTCGACTTCGCCACCGATCGGCAGACGGGAATTTTCGCCGTCACCTTGCGCAAGGACGTCAAGAATCCATTCGGCATACGCGACGATGAACCCGGCGATGACGGAAAGGACGGCAAGGATGCCGACGGCGACAAAGACAGCGACAAGGTTCGCGACAAGGATATCAACAAGGACCGTGAAAAGCGTCGGGACAAGAGCAAGGGCAGCTTGAAAGGCCCGATCAAAATCGAGTTCGAGGGAATCGAGCGGCGCGCGATCCGCGTGCCTCTGGAGGCCGACAATCTGACCAATCTCGAGGCCGGCGATGAGATGCTCCTCTACCAACGCAGCGGTCCGCCGTATTACGGGCGAGATTCGGGCGTCAAAGCCGGCGTGATGGCTTACTCGATCAAGGATCGCGAGGCCAAGCCCGTGGCCGAGGATGTCACGGCTTGGGGTGCGACGGCCGACCGTAAGCACGTGCTCGCGCAACTCTCGTCCAAGGAAATCAAATATTTCGAAGTCGGCGCGGCTTCGAAAAGTCCGAGCGAGGACACCAAGACCGTGTCGCTCGCCGGCCTGGTGACCACGCGTGTTCCCGCGGCCGAGTGGCGCGAGATTTTTGCCGAAGTGTGGCGCCGCTATCGCGATTATTTCTACGTTGAAAACATGCACGGCTACGACTGGCAGAAGCTGCGGGCAAAATATGAACCGCTGCTGGAATTCGTGGGGTCACGGGCGGACCTCAACTACGTCATCGCCGAAATGATCTCTGAACTCACGGTCCAGCATGCCTACATCGAGGGCGGCGACCTCGGCCTCCCGAAACGTCCCTTTGTCGCACTGCCCGGCGCGCGCTTCGAGCTCGACGCCAAATCCGGCCGCTATCGGATCGCCAAGATTTTCGCCGGCGAGAACGAAGAGGAGCGCTACCGGTCGCCGCTCACGGAAGTGGGCGTGGATGTGCATGTGGGAGACTACGTGCTCTCGGTCAACGGGCGCGAGCTCAAGGCCGGCGCCGATCCCTACGAGCTGCTGCAGGCGGCGCCGAACCAACCGGCCGAGTGGCGCGTGTCGGCAACCGCCGACGGCAAGGCGCCGCGGACCATCCGCTATCAACCGCTCGCCAGCGAAAATAACCTGCTGTACCTGGCCTGGGTCGCGCAAAATCGCGCGCGCGTGGATCGCCTGAGCCTGGGACGCCTGGGCTACGTTCATCTACCGGACATGGGCGAGGCCGGGATCCGTGAATTCATCAAGTGGTGGTATCCGCAGATCCGCAAGGAAGGTTTGGTGGTCGACGTGCGCGACAACGGCGGCGGCAATATCTCCCAGTTGTTGATCGAGCGGCTGGCGCGTACGCTCCACGGTACCAGCTTTGCCCGCAATCACGAGGCGGCGGACACCTATCCGCGCGTCGTGCAGCCGGGACCGAAAGTGGCATTGATCAATGAGGACACCGCGTCCGACGGCGATATATTTGCGAATGCATTTCGCCAGTGGAAAATCGGCGCACTCATCGGCAAGCGCACATGGGGCGGTGTGATCGGCATCGACGACCACGGGCCGCTGCTCGACGGCGGCACCGTATTTGTGCCAGAGTTCGGCACAGCAGATGAGAACGGTCGTTGGATCATCGAGGGGCACGGGGTGGATCCGGATATCGTCGTCGAACAAGACCCGGTGAAAGTACTGGAAGGCCATGACCCTCAGTTGGAGCGCGGCGTTCAAGAGCTCATGAAACTTTTGCCGGCGGCGCCGGCCGGATTGCCGCAGCGTGCGGCCCCACCCATCAAAACCGGAATGCACTGAGAATGTCGGAGCTCGCCACCCTGGGACTCGCCCGCACGTCGGATGCGCGCGAAATTGCGGAAATGTCGCGCGACCTGATCGAACAGGGGCTGACCTGGTCCTGGACTCCCGCGCGCGTGCAGCATTTCATTTCCGGACCCGAATCCTCGGTGGTGGTCGCACGGCGCGAGCGGCAAATTGCGGCGTTCGCCATCATGCATTTCGGGGATGAGGTGGCGCACTTGAATCTGCTTGCCGTGGCGCCGGAGCATCGGCGCCAGGGACTTGGACGACAGCTCATGGATTGGCTGACCGCGACCGCGATCGAAGCAGGCGTGTTTCGCATCAACCTCGAGTTGCGTACGCATAATGAGCCGGCGCGCATCTTCTACGAATGTCTAGGCTTCGACCAGCTGGGGGTCGTGCAGGGTTACTACCAAGGCCGCGAAGCGGCTCTGCGCATGTCGCGGCGCCTGGCGAAGAACCAGTGCTGAATCGCGAACACCGTGATGCCGAGCCCTAAGGCATCGTGAGCCGTCGCCGCGAGATGCTGCCATCGGTCGTCGCTGACGAAGAACAGCGCGAATCCGCTGAGACTCAGGAATAGGAAAAATACCGCGAGCACTCCGCCGCTCAGGCGCCGCAATCGGCCCGGCCACCACCTGAGCACATGCCGCGCCGTGACCCAACCCAACAGGTACATGCTGAGAATCGCGACAATTCCGTGCACCAACAAGATGGCCGGCGCCCACGGGTGAGGCGTAATGCCGAATTGACCCCTTGATCCGAAAAACTCGTCCAGTACCAGCCACACGCAGCCTGAAAGCCAGAGCGAGCCCAGCACCAGATAGACGGCCAGGCGGTTGCGCGCCGGCATGCGGTCGCGCGGCGCGGACAGTGTGTGCGGCGTCCGCCGGTGATCCGCGTGGCCGTGCGCCCGCCCATGCTCCTGCCCGCGCATGGGAGCCTGGCTAGCCTGGCCCATTGGTCGGCCGCAAGGCGGATTGCCATAGAGCGAGCAGCCAACGCACGCCCTGAGTGACGTGCTCGGAGGACAGTGTGGCGCCGGAAATATTCTTGATGTCGGTGCCGAACCGCAATTGTTCCAGCGCGTCACGGTGCGTGAATTGCCCGCGCCACGCAGCATTGCGAATCTCACCGCCGTGGCTCTCGCGATACGACAGGATCTCCAAGTTGCGCAGCGCCCCGCCGGTATCAATGCCCACGGCGTAAGTGATCAGACTCTGCCGGCCGATCACTTCGTCGACAAATACATGCCCCAGCAACACTCCGTCGCGCGTCGCGCTCCAGATGCGCAGGGTTCCGTGCGGCGGCTGCGGTCCCGCGCGGACCGATAGGGCCTGCAGCTGCTCGGGCGTTCGCGGCAGCAGCACTTCTTGGAAGGCATCGGCTTGCGGAAAGACCGCCTTCTGGGCCGCATCCACGCTGAGATAGTCGGCCGCGATCACCACCGGAACCGGCAGCAGCGCCGCCAGCATCAGGCCCGTCATTCGATGTCGTTCGTCCATGTCGTTTCGGATTGCTATTACGAATAGGAATTATTATCATTTAGTTTCGTACCGATAGCAACTGATGGGCCCAACGCAACCCATTGATTTCAGATGAATCGTTTAAAACGTCCCGGACCGGCTATTTCCGGAAATCTGCGACTGGGTGAGCGGATCGCTTCGCTGGATCAGCGGGCGCACGGGGTTGTGGGGAAACCTCACCGATACACGGCACCCGCGGCCGGGGGCGGTATCGACCGTCATCTCGCCCGCCGCAGCCCGCACCCGGTCCGCCACGCTCCACAGGCCGAATCCCTCCGACCGCGGCTCGAACAAGCTGAGTTGCCATTCGAATCCCACGCCGCGATCTTCCACGACGACGCATAGTTCATCCGGCGTCTGTGTGACCTTGACGACTGCCGACTGCACGCCGGAATGTTTGACGACATTGCGGAGCAGTTCTCGAATGAGCTTGAACACGAGCACCCGAAGTTCGAGATTGTATGCCGCCGCATCCGCGGCAACCTCCAGTTCGACCTGTAAATTATCTTTTCCGCGCATGTAGATGCTGAGCCACTTGAGTGCGGGTTCCAATCCCAGTTCGTAAAGCCCCGGGGGACTCAAGTCCGCAATGACCCGTTGCGTGATCGACTGCACCTCACGCACGGTATGGGTCGCCTCGGAGAGCAGCAGGCGCACCTCGGGCGGCGAGCGTGGGGCGGCGGCGTCCAGGGTCATTGCAAGACCGACCAGTTGCTGGCCTATGCCGTCGTGGAGATCCACCGCGGTCGCTCGCCGGGCTCGCTCTTCCGCGCCGACCAGTTGCCGCGCATACAGCTGCACTCGATCCTGCTTTTCGCGAAGACGCCGGTTGAGCTCGACGAGCTCGGTGATATCGCGCGCCACGCACCAGACACGAACCAGCTTCCCCTGCTCCATCACGCCGCGGAAACCCGTGATGTAGGTGAACTGCTGGGCTTCGTTCGACAAAGTGAATTGCAGGCCGTCCACCGAGTAGTCCTGATGCCCGGCTTTCCCGATATGCTCGAGATAGATCGCGGACCATGGCACGTCGGCGCGCCACAGACGTGCGTCGGCGTCGGGCAGCCCGAACAGCCGATTGAACCGAAGGTAGACCAAATTGCATTCGGCGACATAGGCATGCTCACGCAGCCACGCGATTTGCGCATTCACCGCCAGGTCGGGAGCCATCGGAACATCCAGTTCGATTCGCCATACGGCTTCGGAACTCTGCTCGATGAAATTGTGATACCGCTCGCCGCTGGTACGCAACAGCTGCACCGTGTTCCGCATCTCGAGAAGCACGATCGTCAGCATGAAATTGATCACGACCAGAGTCGCCAGGTACAATTGCACGGCGCCCACCCGCACGAAGGGACTCGGATCGCCGGCGAAGGGGCCCAAGCCGCGGCTCGCAAAGTAGGACGCCATCAGCGCGGCTGCGGCCGCCAACCCGGTACACCAGCGCGGCGGCAGGCGAAATGCCGCCACGATGACCAGTGCCAGCAATATGAACGGCGTATCGAGGATGGTAGCGACGGTGCCGGGCGGCGCCGAAAACGCCCAACCCGTCATGCCGAGCAGCGCGCACCCGATCAGGACCAATTCACCCGCGGGCGCCGACGGAACCGAACGCTCGCGCGCGTGCCACCGAACGGCCCAGCACATCAACACCGGTGCGATGCATAAGGATCCCAGCCAGTTCCCCGCCCACCACAGCTGCCATTCGCGAAAATAACGGGCGGCGCCCAACGGCTGCGCGGCACCAAACGCGCCGATGACCGCGCTTGCCGCGGCGCCGAGCGCGACCGCTGCGAAGAACTGCAAAACATGCCGAATCCGGGGAATTTCCGGAGTCGCCATGAGTCGACCGGCAATGAGAGCGCCTACGATGCCGTCGAGCGAGTTGGCGACGATGAATGGCCCGTATGTGCGCAAAGTGAAATGATCGACGCGCGAGAAATCGATCGCGATCTCCAGGGCCATTTGCGTGCCCACGATCCAGATCCAATTGCGCCGCGGCGAAAACCAGAGCGCCATGAACAGCAGGCCGGCGGCGGGCCAGATGATGGTCAGTTGCTGGGAGCTCTCGCGCAGAAACAAGCCGAGGATCATCAGCGTGGAATAGATCACACCGAAGGCGGCGAGCGAGGCGACACGGCGCGCAAATCCCAGGCGCATGAAGTCCCAGGCAAGCGCGGACTCGCGGTCTCCACTTTGCACCGCCGGCATCGTCACATCCGAGACCTCCCTGCTCTCCGAACCATCGAATGTGGCCAGCGCAGTGTAAAATTCAGACCGAAGTCCACTGCGGACGCTCCTCGACGCCCGCCGTAGCCGGCGAATCACCCATCGAATAATTGTGCGCCCAATTCCTGCTAAATTACAAAGGACACCTTGTCATAAGGCGTCTGGTGCACCGTGCTGCAAACATTAGAGTCTGTTGGTTGCGAGTCCCGGCTGCGGATCGGGCTGGGAACGCTCATTGCGATCAGCGCCGAGGCTGACGCGGCGAGCGCCTTGTCGGGGTTGGAGGCGGCATTCGAGGCCGTCGCGCAAGTAGAAAGCCTCATGCATCCCACGCGCGCCGGCAGCGATTTGCTGGCCATCCGTCGAGGCACGCTCGGGCGGCCGTTGGACGTTCACCCCTGGACCTGGGAGGTGCTCGCGTTGTCGTCGCACCTGAATCAGGCAACGACGGGAGCGTTCGATCCCTGTTTACCCAGCGCCGCGGGTCGATTGACGGATCTAGAGTTCGCGGCTCCGCGATCCGTGATCCCGCATAAGCCGCTGCACATCGACCTCGGCGGCATCGCCAAGGGTTATGCTGTCGACCGCGCGCTCGCGGCGCTGCGCGCGGCCGGCTGCCGCGGCGGTCTCGTCAATGCGGGGGGCGACTTGGCGGTGTTCGGCAACCGCGCCCGCGCCATCGTCGTCAGAGATCAGACAGAAGGCGACCGCGTCATCGAGCTCGAGAATGCTGCTCTTGCCACCAGCGATGTTTGCAACGCAGCACGGCCCGCCGAGCACAACGGCTACTACCACGGCGTCACTCGCCGGGAGATCAGAAGCGGCAAGATCAGCGTCAGCGCCGCGCGCGCCGCCGTCGCCGATGCCCTGACCAAGTGCCTGCTGGCGATTCCCCGCGAAATGCATGCCGCTTTGCTCGAGAGTTTCGATGCACGGCTGGTAGGATACGAATCCAACCCATGACGGACGAAAGCACAACGCGCCCATTCGGCCCCACTCGACGCCGCGTCGCGGCCATCGGTCAGGGCTCTTGGAAAATCGAGGAATCGGCGGCGGACTCCGCCGTCGAGTGTCTGCGCCGTGGCCTCGATCTTGGGCTGACTCATATCGATACCGCCGAAATGTACGGCTCAGGAGCCGCGGAAAGCATCATTGCCAAGGCGATCTCGGGTCGGCGCGATGAGGTTTTCCTGGTCTCCAAGGTGCTGCCGACCAATGCCTCGACGCGCGGCACGCTCGCGGCGTGCGAGAAATCGCTGGCACGCCTGCGAACGGACCGGCTGGATTGCTATCTGCTTCACTGGCGCGGCGAATTTCCATTGGAGGAAACGATTGCAGCCTTCGACACTCTGGTGCGCGACGGCAAGATCCTGTCCTGGGGTGTGAGTAATTTCGATGTCGCCGACCTCGACGAAGTGGCGGCGATTGCGGGCGCGGGGCATCCGGCCTGCAATCAGGTGCTGTACCACCTGCAGGAACGCGCCATCGAGCATGCGGTGCTGCCCTGGTGCCAAAAACAGGGTACTGCGCTGGTGGCGTACACGCCTTTCGGTCAATCGAAAACTGCGTTCGATGCGCGGACGGCGCAAGGCACGGTGCTTGCCGAGATTGCCGAAGCGCACCAGGCGACTCCCCGGCAAGTCGCGCTGCGCTTTCTGCTGCGCCACCCGGAAGTGTTCGTGATCCCCAAGGCGTCCCGCCTTGCACACGTGGCCGAGAACGCCGCGGCGGCGACCCTCGAGCTCAGCGCCGCCGAGCTGGCCAGAATCGACGCGGCTTTTCCGCGCGGAAGACCGCGCCGCGGACTGCCGACGCTTTAGTACCCGGCGCTGCGCGCCTCGCCCTTGCGGGGCATGCGCAATACGTGCGGACCCATGGCGGCGATGGACGACGTTCCGGTCAACGCCAAGGTCACGCGCAGTTCATTGCGCATGATGTCGATGGCCTTGGTCACGCCCGCCTCTCCGGCGGCGGCCAACGCGTACAGGAACGATTTACCGATCAATGTGCCGCGCGCGCCCAGCGCCAGCGCCTTCGCAATGTCCTGGCCCGAGCGAATGCCGCCGTCGAACAACACCTCGCAACGGCCGTCGATCGCCGCAACGATCTCCGGCAGCACCGAAATCGAAGACGGTGCGCCGTCGAGTTGCCGTCCGCCGTGATTCGATACGACGATGGCGTCCGCGCCGGTCGCGAGGCCGAGGCGGGCGTCCTCGGCGTCGAGCACCCCCTTGAGTATCAGTTTCCCGGGCCAGCGGCTTCTGACCCATTCCACGTCGCGCCAATTCGCCGATGGATCGAACTGAGTCGCGGTCCACTGCGCCAGAGTACGGATACCGCTCGAACCACCGATTCGCCCCGCTAAATTGCCGAATGTGCGCCGTTTTCCGAACAGCACCTTGAGTGCCCAAGACGGTTTCGTGGCCACATCCAGGGCATTGCGCAGCGTGAGCCGCGGCGGGATGGTGAGGCCGTTGCGGGGATCGCGGCGCCGCTCGCCCAACACCTGCAGATCGAGCGTGAGCATGAGCGCCGAGCATTGCGCGGCAGCGGCCCGATCGATGAGCTCCTGATTGAAGCCGCGGTCTTTCATGAGGTATTGCTGAAACCAGAACGGCTGCCGGGTCGCCTCTCGAACGTCCTCGATCGAACAAATCGACATGGTGCTCATGCAGTAGGGAATGCCGCAGGCCGCCGCGGCCCTGGCCGCGAGAATCTCGCCGTCGGCATGGAACAGACCGGCAAGTCCGGTCGGACCTATGGCCAACGGCATCGTTGCCGGTGCACCCACCAAATTCGTCGCAAGCGACACATTCGACACATCGACCATCACACGTTGACGAAAGGTCATTGCATCGAGATCGGCGGTGTTCCGCGACAGCGTGCGTTCGTCGTACGCGCCGCCGGCGGCGTAGTCGAAGATGGCGCGCGGAATGCGTTTCTTCGCGAGTTCGCGCAAGTCGTCGATGCTGAGAATCATTGGCATGATGGTTCGTTTCAGGGCGCTTCGCTCCGCACGATACTATATCCCGCCCCCCGCAGCGTCAGCCGGCGCCGGTGACTGATTGGAAATGTTCGACTACCGGCGGTGATTCGAGAAACGGCCCGATGTGTGCACGCCACTCGGTGAATGCCGGCGACCCGCGAAACCCCACCGTGTGATCCTCGAGGGTTTGCCAATGCACGATCAATGCATAGCGGTTGGGCGTTTCCACGGAGCGCTGCAGCTCGTGGGTCGAATATCCCTTGCTGCCGCCCAGAACCTTGATGGCGGTGAGGAATGCCGCCTCGAATTGCCGCTCACTGCCCGGCCGAATGGTCAACTGCGCGATTTCAATGATCATGCCGACACTCCGTGCTCAATGGTGATAATCCGGATACGCCGGCCTCGCCGGCTGAGCAAGTGGATGCGCCGCCAGATCGCGCAGCGCGATGGCGACCGCCGACTCCAATTGCGGATCGTGTCCTTCGCTGACCGCCTTCGGATCCTGCTCCACCGCCACATCCGGATCGACCCCGTGGTTTTCAACGTCCCACTCTCCCTTGGGGGAGAAGAAGGCGACACTGGGTGAGGTGACGTGGCCGCCGTCCATCAGGACGGGAATGTCGCTGATGCCCACCAAGCCGCCCCACGTTCGCTTGCCGACCAGCGTGCCTATCTTGGCCTGCTTGAACAGCCAGGGAAGCGCATCGCCCCCGGAGCCGGAGATTTCGTTCGCGATCATCACTTTCGGTCCGTAGATGCCGGCATTCGGAGTGTGTTCCACTCTGCCGTACCGAGGCGACCAATACGCTTCGACGTGACGGCTCATGACTTCGATGATGTAGTCGGCCATCTGCCCGCCCGCGTTGAAACGCTCATCGATGATCGCGCCTTGCTTCTGGGTCTGCGCGAAATAATAACGATTGAAATTGGTGAACCCTTCCGCGCCGGTGTTCGGCAAGTAAATGTACGCGAGCTTGCCGCCGGACATCTGCTCCACCTTCCGCCGGTTGGACTCGATCCAGTCAATGTGGCGCAGATTGGCTTCGCTGGCCACGGGGACGACCGTGACATCGCGTGCCTTTCCGCCGGCGGCGGCTACGCGCAGCGTGATGGCGTGTTCGGCTGTGCCTTCGAGCGGTTGCTGGATATCGACCGAACCCCACAACTCCTGTCCGTTGACCGCGAGAATGCAATCGCCGGGACTCAGATTGAGTCCCGGCTGCGCGAGCGGCGCCTTGTCGCGCGGATTGAACTGGCCGCCGGTATAGATCTTCGCCAGGCAGTAGCGATCGTCGCGGATGACATAGTCGGCTCCAAGCAACCCCCCGGGCATGTGGCGGGCCCGTGGAATGGCACCTCCGCTGCCCCGTAAATGGCCCACCGAGAACTCTCCCAGCATCTCTTGAAAGACGTAATTGAGATCGGCTCTGGATGCGATCGACGCAACATAGGGCTCATAGCGGCGTTCGTCCGCGACCGTGTGAGCGCCGTGGAAATTCGGATCATAGAAATACGACCGTTCGATGCGCCAGACTTCGTGGTACATCTGGCTCCACTCCGCCGACGGATCGACGCGCACCTGCAGGGCCGTCAATGCCAGCGTGCCCTCGCCGGCTTTCAATGCGACATTCGCCGGTACGATGACCCACGTAGGCCGTGCGTCCTCGCCATTCGCGTCGGGCGGCGCATCGGGTTTGCGGTTGGAGATGGCGAGGAGCATCTTTTCGCCATCGGCCGAGAGTTCAAAACTCTCGATGCGTTCGGCCAGCTTTTCCGTCTTGCGGTCTTCCTGAGTCCAGCGGCTCAAGGTAGCGGCCCGATCGTCATATCGGCCGGGCTCGGAACGCACGAGAAAGTACAGACTGTCATGGGTGCCCGCGGCCAGAGCGACATACGCGGCGCCGGGTAGACTCAAGGCCACGACCCGCGACCCGATGCCGTTCAAATCAACTTTGGTGGGAGGGACTGCCGGAGCGGCGGCCGGCGCGGCTCCGGCGGCCGCATTGCGTCCAACCCGCTTGGCAGGGTCCGCTCCCTCGGGACGGACCGTGTCGTCGTCCTTCGGCTTCGCCTGCTTCGATCCCGGCGCCTTCTCGTCGTCCAACTCGGGCGCGATCGGCGAGGCCTGGTCCGCGGCCAGCACCACGGCGTAGATATTCGACCGCACCTCGTACAGGTCGCTGGTCATGTCGAGTCCGTCAGAACTGGCGCCGGCATTCGTGCTGGCCGTGAAGTAAAGGTATTTTCCGCTCCGGTCGAAGGCAGGCAGGCGGGCATCCCCCATGGAATCCGTTACCTGCGCGGAGGTACCGCTGTCGACCGAGTAGAGAAACAAGGAATGCAAGTGATTGTCGAGAGAACGCGGGTAAGCAATCCACTTCGAATCGGGCGACCAGGCAAGATCGTAGCTCGCCTCCGAAAATCCGCCATACACGTTCTTATCATTGATCACGGTGAGCTTGCCGGTAACCGTGTCGAGTAGATACATCTTCAGGCGATTGTCGTGGAATGCGATGTGCTTCGAGTCCGGCGACCACTTCGGCGCAAAGTAATAGGCAGGTTCCGGCGCCAGCGGAAATTTCTTGACCGCGGCAGCGCCCGTTTGCATGGCGCCCGTCTGCGCGGCGACATGCAGCGCGTACAGACCCGATTCGTCGGAGAAGTAGGCGATCGACTGGCCGTCGGGAGACCACGCCGGCGAGCGCTCCATGATTCCCGGCGTATTGGTGATGTTGCGGATCGGGCCTGCCTTTACCGGTACGGTCAGGATCTCGCCGTGCGCTTCCAACGCGGCACGCACGCCGCTGGGCGAAATCGTGGCGTGATCGATTTCCATGGCGACGGTCTTGATGCTGGGCCGCACTTCCGGCAAATCGGCGCGGATCTCGATCGGCACGCGGTGGTCCTTGCCGCTGGCGGTATCGAAGAGGTGGATTTCCCCCAATTGATCGTAGACCAGGGTCTTTCCGTCGCCGGCGAGGCTTCGAATGTCGGGACCGTCGTTGTGCAGAACCTCGGCAACCGCCTTCGTGCCGAGGTCGTACCGGAAGATTCCTGTGTGGCCGGCACGCCCGGAGAGGAAATAAATCTGTTGGCCGCAGTACACGGGATAGAAGTCGGACGCTCGATCGTGAGGAATCTCGACCGAGTCCAGTCCCGCAAGCGCGGTGATCCAGATGGTGCTGGCGCGTCCGCCGCGGTAGTTTCCCCAAGAGACGAATGCCGTGTAGTCGAATCCAAACGCGGGAGCCAGCGGCGAGTAGGCGATGTGCGAACCGTCCGGCGACATCTGGCCCTGATAAGCCGCGGGCAGCGGCAAGCGCGCAGCCACGCCACCCTCGGCGGGAACGGAATAGAGCTGCGTGTAGCGGCTCGCCGATTCGCGCGTGGAGCGAAACAAAATCCGCTTTCCGTCCGGAGTCCATCCCACGGCGACATCCGGGACGGGATGATAGGTCACTCGATGCGGAATACCGCCCGCGGCAGGGATGGTGAACACATCCGTGTTGCCGTCGTATTCCCCGGTAAAGGCAATCGTATTGCCGTCCGGGGAGAACACGGGCGCGCTTTCCAGACCCACACCGTTGGTCAGGCGCACTGCCCGGCCGCCCTCGCGCGCAACAGTCCATAGATCTCCGGCATAGCCGAAGGCGATCGATTCCCGGCTGAGAGCGGGTGATTGAAACAAGTGGGGCTTCTCTGCCGCATATGCGGCGGCGGAGATGAACGTCGACAGACACGCGAATCCCAGCGCAACTGCCGAGTGATGGATGCGATACACGAGCGGCTCCCTTGTTCGGTTAGGCAACCAATCGCGCATGTTGCGGCACGATCGCACTTTTGTGCAACCGGCGTGCGGGTACCGGCGGGAACAACCGCCTTGGGCTCCACTGTCGAAATGATGCAGGCTCGTTCGACTATACGATGAGGAATCCGACCCACCCCTTTCACTGAATTGGAGGTTGTCATGAAATTATTCGAGTTCTCTCCAACTCGATCGATCCGTGTGCGCTGGACGCTGCAGGAGTTGGAAATCGATTTCGACGCCGCCACCGTCAACCTGCTCGCGGGCGAACATCGGCAGCCGGCATTCCTCAAGATCAATCCTGCCGGCAAGATCCCCGCACTGGTGGATGGCGACGTAGTGCTCACGGAATCCGTGGCGATTGTTCTGTACTTGGCGGATAAATATCCTGACAAGAAGCTCGTTCCTGCAGATCCCGAAGAGCGCGCCCAACTCAATCGATGGCTGTTGTTCACAGCGACCGAGCTAGAGCAGCCGCTGTGGCGCATCACGCGCCACACGAACCTATACCCGGAGGGCAGGCGGCTGCCGGGCGACGTGGCCCTCGCCCGCGAGGAGTTCACGGCCATGGCCGGTGTGCTCGACGAGCACATGCGCGGCAGGCAGTTCGTGACCGGAGACTCGGTAACGGTCGCCGATTTCGTGCTCGCCTACACGCTCGACTGGGCTAACGAACTGAGGTTGCTCGAGGGTTTCCCGCCGCTGCGATCCTATATGGAGCGGATGTATGCCAGACCGCGCGCACCGCTGCGTATAGCCGAGGCCTTCGCTCGCATAAAGGCCGGACAGGCTTGATTACAAGAATGTCCACGTCAACCCGAGGGATACCAGGCTTGGCGCGACCGCCAACGACCAATGCGAGAGCCGAGGGTAAAGGGGCGACCCAAGATTATCACGGCGCAATTGGAATAAACCGGTCCGTTTCGGAGTCTATATTCTGGCGGATTCTCCGCCGCGAGTACTGTCGCGAATGCCGGGTCCCCGGCTTCGATCAGGTTTCGGACAATGCGACCAAGGAGTTCCTGTTCATGGCCATATTCTTGACGATCAAGGCGGGTGCCGTCGTGACCTGGACGAACACCGACGATGAGTCGCGCACCGTGCGGAGCGACTGCGGGCCGGCTCGATCAACCGTGGGCACGGACGAGAGCATCGCGTTCACATTCGACAAACCCGGCACCTATCATTGTATGTGTTCCATTCATCCGCGAATGATCGTGACCGTCGTAGTCGAATAGCGATCACCGAGTGGCGACATTAGGCCTTAAGCGACGTGAGGGCGTCCGATTGCTTCTGCCTTTTTCAATAGGGCATCGGCCATACGAATGCTGGCGTAGTCGATTAAACGGCCGTCGAGCGATACGGCGCCGCGCCCTTCCCTCGCCGCTTGCGCCATTGCCTCCATGATGCGCGTCGCCTTCGTCACCTCGGCGGCGGATGGTGTGTACACCTCGTTGCACAATGCGACCTGGGAAGGGTGGATAGCCCATTTACCCTCGTAGCCAAGCACGGCCGCCCGGTTTGCGGCTGCGCGGAAGCCGTCGGGGTCGTTGAAGTCGCCGAACGGGCCGTCGATGGGGCGTAATCCGTAGGCGCGGCACGCGATGAGCATCCGAGTCTGTGCCGCGTGCCAGGGATCAGTCCAGAAATATTCGCGTTTGCCATCGGCGTCCTTGTCGGTGAGTACTCCGGAGTCGCGGTTGACTCCGCCGATCACCGTCGTGCGGGCGCGAGTGGACGCGGCGTAGTCGGCCACGCCGAACGACATCGCCTCCAGCCGTTTGCTCGACTGCGCGATGGCCTCGACATTTGCCATGCCGAGCGCGGTCTCGATCAACACTTCGAAGCCGATACGCTTGGTGCGCTTCTTCGCTGCCTCGATCTGGGTCACCATCATGTCCACCGCGTACACGTCGGCAGCGACGCCCGCCTTAGGGATCAGGATCATGTCCAGACGCGGGCAGGCTTCGACGATATCGACCAGGTCGCGATACATGTAGTGCGTGTCGAGACCGTTGATGCGGACCATCATGGTCTTAGTACCCCAGGGGATTTCGTTGAGACCCTGGATGATGTTGTTGCGTGCTTGTTCCTTGTCGTCCGGCGCGACCGCATCCTCGACGTCGAGGAAGACGATGTCGGCCGCGGATTTCGCGGCCTTTTCGAACAAGGCCGTGTTGGACCCCGGGACCGCAAGTTCGGAGCGATGCAGACGCGGCGTGGCAGGCTCGATGTTGGTGAAGCTCATAGGTGACTCTCCGTTAGAAACGCTTGGATACGGCAACGCTACCCGGTCGCGCCGAGACCGGCGGCGGCACAATTGATCGACATGAGAAGGGCGGTGCGCACTTCGTCGCTGCTCCGGGCTCGATGCTGGCGCAGCAAGTGCACTTGTTCGCGGCTGACCTGGTTGATGGTCTTCAGCCGGCGCGCGAGGCGCCGCCGGAACTGCGGAAAGCGCTCGGCGATGCCGGCGTCGCCGGAGATGCACAGAATCATCTTGCAAGTCAGACGGTATTCCTCTTCGATACGCGAAAAGATCGGCTCGCGCACGGCCTCGTCCTCGACCAGCATGGCGTACTCGCGTGCGATCGACAGATCGACTTGCAGCAGAGTTCGCTCCACGTCGTCGAGAATCAGCCGAAACAGCCTGGCGTCGCGAAACATGCGCTTGAGAAGTGCCAGCCCGCGCTCCTTGCGCACGTCGAGAAAGGCCTTGATGCCGCTGCCGACGCCGAACCAGCCGGACAGCATGTGCCGGTTCTGCGTCCATGCGAACACCCAAGGAATAGCCCGCAGATCGCCAAGCGTCGTGGCCTGGGTACGGCGCGCCGGCCGCGAGCCGATGTTGAGCAGCGACAATTCCTCCAGTGGACTGGAATCCTGCAGATAGGCGAGCATCGCCGGCATTTCCATCAGCTTGCGGTAGGCGGACCATGCAGTGCCGGAAAGCGCTTCCATTGCTTCTTGGAATTCATGCACCGGAATCAGCGCTGCCTCGCGTTCGGAGCGCAGCACATGCTCGACCACCGATGCACCCAACAGTTCGATTTGATACGCCGCCGTGCCGCGGTTCGCGTACTTGAAGGAGACGACCTCACCTTGTTCCGTGACGCGGAACTGGCCACGGATCGAACCCGCAGGCAAGGCGGCTATGGCGCGTCCGGTCGGCGCGCCGCCGCGGCTCACCGAGCCGCCGCGGCCGTGGAAGAACGCTATCGCCACCCCGTGCTCCGACCCTAAGCGCGTCAGGCTGCTCTGCGCCTTCGCCAGTTCCCAGTGCGCGGTGAGGTAGCCGCCGTCCTTGTTGGAATCGGAGTAGCCGATCATCACCTCCTGAATCTTGCCCTGCACATGCAGGCTGCGCTGCACCAGCGGCACCGCCAGCAACTCCTTGAGAATTGGGGCGGCCCGGCGCAGGTCGGGGATGGTTTCGAGCAGGGGCACGATCGGCAAGGTGCAGCGCTCGACGGCTGCGGCATCGGCAAAAAGACCGCCCTCCTTCGCCATGAGATAGACGCCCAAGATGTCGGCCGCGCTGCGCGTCATGCTCAGAATCAGCGCGCCGAAAGCGTCGCGATCGATCTCTTCGCGCGTGCGGGCGATGGTGCGGAAGGTCGCCAGCGTCTCCGCCGCATCCGCCGGCAGACCTTCGTAGAGGCGAGGCTCGGTGCACGGCGTACGGAGCTCGGACAACAGCCACCGCTTCCATTCCACCGAATCGGCGGCGGGTGGGTCGGCGCCGTCAAACTTGAGACGGAACATGGCGGCCAGCGTCTGGTTGACGCGCATGCTGTTTTCGCGCACGTCCAGGCGCACGGTGCTGAAGCGGAACACGCCAACTTCTCGGCGCAAGGGGAGCAGTAGAGCATCGGACAGACGCCGCGCGCCCGCCAGCTCGAGCGCATTGCGCATCAGGTCGATGTCATCCATGAGGCGGTCGGCGTTGCGGTAACCAGTGTGCTCGGGTGCGGGCTGTTCGCGTTCGGCATGCCCGATGGTAATGTCAATGCGCGCCAGCATGCAGCACAGGAACTGACGGAAGATTTCGCCTCGATTGCGCGCCGCAAGGGTCTCGCCGTCCGGCGCCGCGTGAATCGCTTCCACCACCGCCTTGCGGAACGAATCCGGGAGCGCCAGCGCGTGATCCTCGATGCTGAGATTACGCGCTAAATCCAGTAGGCGGATTCGATAGCGGCGCAAGCTGGCCAGCCGTGTGTCCCACAACGTGCGTCGCGTGACTTCGCTGGTGACGTAAGGATTGCCGTCGCGATCACCGCCGATCCAGGAGCCGAACTGAAAGAACAGCGGGACGTCGATTGGCTCGCCGGGAAATTGATTCGCGAACGCGCTCTCGATCTTGGCCAACATTTGCGGGACCACGTCAAAGAGATTTTCGTTGAAGAAATACAGACCCCAAGCCACTTCCTGCGCGATCGTGGGTTTGGACAGCTTGAGTTCGCCGGTGAGCCAGAGCAGTTCGATTTCGTCGCCGGTGGCGTGGATCAGTTCCTGCCGCTCGCGCTCTGTCCAGCGCGGCGATTCCAGATCCAGTAGGCGCAGGTAAATGCGCCGATGCCGCTCGAGCACGGTTACGCGTTTTGCCTCGGTCGGATGAGCCGTAATCACCGGCCGTACACGTAGCCCCGACAATGCCTGATGGACCTCCGCGCCCGTGATCCCCTCGGCCGCAGCGGATGCGAACACGGCGGCGAAGGTGCCCCGCAACTGCTCGTAGCCGCGTTCGCGTTCAACCTCGCGGCGATTGCGCATGTCGCGGTTCTGTTCTGCGATGGCGAGCAGCTGGAACCAAATGCCTTGGGCCTGCAGCGTGCGTGCGAGCAGGACTGCGGACATGCCCTCGGTCGTTTGCTCCTCGCGCAGCACGGCTGCGACCGGCGGCTCGTAGCGCTGCACCACGCCGACCAGCAAGTCGAACAGCAGTGCCGCGCGCGAAAAGTTTCCGGGCGGCTCGCGTGAGGGAGCAGCAGGATCGGCCGGGCCGGCGGGATCGTTCAAGACGGTCGCTCAGTGACTTGGCGTCGCACGGACAAGTCTGCGTGGCGAGACGGTTGCCACGCGCGTTCAGCCCGCCCGACTCAGCGCCAGCGCCACCGTCGAGCCGAGTTCGGCGGCGCTGGGCGCGACGAAAAGGCCGTACGACTTCATGATTTCCGCCTTTTCCGAGGCGCTGTCGCCTTCGGCGGAAATGATCGCTCCGGCATGGCCCATGCGGCGACCCTTCGGCGCGGTCAGCCCGGCCACGTAACCGACGACCGGTTTGGTCATGTTCTCTTTGACCCATTTCGCCGCCTCCGATTCCTGCGGCCCACCGATTTCGCCGATCATGATCACGGCCTTGGTTTCCGGATCCTCCTCGAACAAGATCAGGTGATCGAGGAAGGAACTGCCGTTGATCGGATCGCCGCCGATGCCGACGCTGGTCGTAATGCCGATGCCGAGCGCCTTCATCTGCGCACCAGCCTCATAACCCAGCGTGCCGGAGCGCGAGACGACGCCGACGTTGCCGGGGATGTAGATGTTGCTCGGCATGATGCCGAGCATCGCCTTGCCGGCGCTGATGATGCCCGCGCAGTTCGGGCCCACGACGGTGGTGCGCTTGGGCTTGGGGTAGCGCCGCAGGTAGCGCTTGACCCGCATCATGTCCTGCGCGGGAATGCCGTCGGTGATGATGCACACCAGCCTCAAGCCCGCGTCGGCGGCTTCCATCAGCGCATCCGCCGCGTAAGGCGGAGGCACAAAGGCCAGACTGGCCTCGGCGCCGGTGGCCTTCACCGCGTCTTTCACCGTATTGAAGACCGGACGGTCCAGATGCGTCTGCCCACCCTTGCCCGGCGTGACTCCGCCCACGACCTTGGTGCCGTATTCGATCATTTCCTTGGCGTGGAAAGTCGCCTTGTCACCGGTGAAGCCCTGCAAGATTACCGGCGTCGTTGCGTCGATGAGAATGCTCATTTGACGTCTCCACCGCGCGACGCCGCGACAACTTTATGCGCCGCCTCGGCCAGAGTGTCGGCCGTGATGATGGGCAGGCCGCAATCGCGGACGATGCGCCTGCCTTCCTCGACATTGGTGCCGGCGAGCCGCACGACCAGCGGCACGCGCAGGCTTTTGGCCGCCTGCACCACGCCTTGCGCAACCCAGTCGCAGCGGTTGATGCCGGCGAAGATGTTGACCAGGATCGCCTTCACATTCTGATCGGAGAGCACGAGATTGAATGCCGCCGCGACGCGCTCCGGCGACGCGCCACCCCCGACATCGAGGAAGTTGGCGGGCTCACCGCCGGCGTGCTTGATCATGTCCATGGTCGCCATCGCTAATCCGGCGCCGTTGATGATGCAGCCGATATCCCCGCTCAAGCCAACGTAGTTGAGACCGAACTCCGCTGCCTGAGCTTCGCGTGGATCCTCTTCGGCGGAGTCGCGCATTTCTGTGACCCTGGGACGACGGAACATGGCGTTGTCGTCGAAGGACATCTTGGCATCCAGCGCCAGCACGCGGTTATCCTTGGTCACCACCAGTGGATTGATCTCGACCATCGTTGCATCCAGATCGCGAAAGGCACGGTAGCAACCCATGATCGTGGTCACCGCCTGACTGACCTGTTTGATGTTGAGACCGAGTCCGAACGCCAGTTCACGCGCTTGGAAAGCCTGCAGCCCCACCGCCGGATCGACCAGCTCCTGCAGGATGGTTTCGGGCCGGCTGAGGGCGATCTCCTCGATCTCCATTCCGCCTTCCGCCGAGGCGATCACACGGATGCGTTCCACTTTTCGATCTAGAACGAAACCCAGGTACAACTGGCGCACGAAAGATTCGGCTTTCTCGACGTAGAGCCGGTGCACGACCTTGCCGGCCGGACCGGTCTGATTGGTCGCGAGCGTGGCGCCCAGCATTGCCTTGGCAGCGGCCGCAACCTCGTGATAGGTGCGGCAGAGTTTGACGCCGCCGGCCTTGCCGCGACCGCCCGCATGAATCTGCGCCTTGATCGCCCAATGCCAGCCGCCCAGTTCGGTGGCGACATACACGGCCTGTTCGGGACTGTAAGCCACTCCACCCGGCGGCACCGCCACGCCGAATCCGGACAACAGTTCCTTCGCCTGATATTCGTGGATGTCCATCGATCCCCCAGTGACCTAAATCGGTTCACACATCCGCATCACCCAGCATGCCCCGCGCGAATGTTCGTTCACCCAAATCCCTTACGAATAACTGTTGCGCCAATAAGTCTGCGCTGCGGCGACCCCGCTGCCGGGCTCGAGCTTGACGCCCGCATCGAGCATGGCCATCTCGGCGCC
Organism: Steroidobacteraceae bacterium; assembly: GCA_036394715.1. Lineage (GTDB taxonomy): Bacteria > Pseudomonadota > Gammaproteobacteria > Steroidobacterales > Steroidobacteraceae > Bog-1198. The sequence continues at coordinate 142 of DASWEO010000097.1, read as the reverse complement.
GGCAATGCCGCCGAGCAGCATGAGCTCGTTGAGATCACCCAAGTGGCCGATGCGAAACAGCTTGCCGGCGACCTGGGACAGGCCGGCCCCGAGCGCCAGGTTGTAGCGCGTAAAGGCGCGCGCGATGACCTGCGCCCCATTG
>DASWEO010000096.1:0-7275 GCA_036394715.1 Steroidobacteraceae bacterium | reverse complement strand
AGTCGCCGATGATGCCGGAAGATGAGTTTGTCGAGCTGTTCAACCACGGCGTCGGTCAAGCCGGTGAAGCGCATTTGCACGGCGCGCGAGTCGCCCTGAACGCGCTCGCCGGCGACCACGCAAGGAATTTTCACCGGCTGCGGCAGCGCGGCATTGACGTATATCGCCAGGAGACCGGTGCTCCCCACCGCCGGCGTCGGATCACCGAACCATTCCAACGCACACGATGTGAGGCGGACGCGCTGCGCCGCCGGCAGTCCGCTGTTGCGCAGGGCGAGCTCGGAGGCAAGGCGCAGGAGGATGTTCACCTTGTATTCCAGCCGCTGCAGCTCATGAATGAGGGCGGGCGATTCGTCCTTGAGGGCCTCGTGCACCCGTACCTCGTCCAGCGAGGATTCGGCTCCGAGCAGCTGGTGGTTGTCGGCGTTCAGGCGCGCCAGGGTCAATCCTTCGGCGAGCGGACCCGGCGTCCACGCCACGGGCAGTGATTCTTCGAATATCAGACCATCGCCGAGGAATGACTCTGGCACCGCTTAAGGACCTTGATTTGCTGTGCGACTACCGCTGCAGCCGGGTTGGGGAATAGGCAATGAGAGCGCGTCTGCCGGCGGATGCCATATCCATGTCGCGCGCCGTGCGGCGATGATGATGCTCCAAACAACCGATGGCCTTGGCGTTCAAATCGGCAATTTCTTGCAGCAATTCGCGATGGTTCACAGGGGTCGTCCGCCCGGTCCCAGACGCGGATTTTAGCAGTTCCAAGCGCGCAGCGTCGAGGTTCACCGCCGCCGCCGCATCGCCCCGCTCCGCGACGGCCAGCAGCTCGCGCGACAATTCCAATGCCCGCTCGAGAGCGACCCTTGCATCACCGCCGCTCATCGCTCATCCGTTACGATTCGATCCCAGCCGATCTTGATGTCGCGCACCAACTTCGATGCCTCAGCCACGATCGGTGCGTCGTTGGTGGCATTGGCGAGCGTCAGTCTCGCCAAGATATAGACATACAGGCCGCGCAGGCTCTCGGCGATTGCACCGCCGCGTTCCATGTCCAGCGTGCCGTTGAGCTGATTGATCAGGCGGATCGCCTTGCCCATCGCAGCGCCTTTCGCCACCACATCGTTCAGCGGCCGATTGTCCTTGATACGCTCCATGCATCCGTGCGCGACCGCAAGATTCGAGAGTATGTGCTCGAACATGATCTGCACCAGCCGTGTGGGACTGGCGTCCGCGACCAGGCCGTGGCTGCTGACGGCGCGGTATTGAGCCGCGCCTCTATTCGATTGCATCATGATCCAAGCCTCTAGCCGCCGGTATTCAAGGTGCCGCTACCCAACCCCGTGCTGGTTGACGTGCTGGTAGAGCTCGAGCCGGAGTTGGTGTTGAACGCCTGCGAGAGATAGGTTTGCGTTTGCTTCAACAACGCCACTGCCGTGTCCATCGCGTTATATTCGGACGTGAGTGTCGCCGAATAAACCGCCATCCTGGCGGTCAAATCAGCCTGTTGTTTCGTAATATTGCTCAAGCTCGATTGCAGGCTGGTATTGATCGTGTCCAGCAGGCCGCCCGCCTGGGTGTACTGGGTGACAAAGCTATTGAGTTGCGTGGCGATGCCATTCGGGCCGGACAGCAATTTGGCCACCGAAGCCACGCTGGCGGTCAGCGCATTGCTCAAGGTCGTGGCGTTGGTACTGAAGGTCCCTTGCGGATTTGCCGCGATGCCGAGCGCAGCGAGTGAATTCGGCCCGCTTGAAATACTCGAGTTGACCTGTCCAAGTATTTTCGACAATCGGCTTTGGAAGGACAGCAAGGTTTGGTTGCCCAGCAACGGACCTGCGGTCTGGGTCGCAGCGTCATAACCGGTGAGACTCCGAATGCTGGTTTGCAGGCCGTTCAGCGCGGTGACGAAGGTCCCGATGGAGGTCTGAGCGCTTTGCGTGTCGTTGCCGATCGTCAAAGTCGTCGGTGTGCCGGCTGCGGTCGGTTTGAGAAGATTCAAGGTCACGCCGGTGATGACCGAGCTCACCACGTTACTGGGACTGGTCGCGGCGTAGCCGTTCACTGAAAAGTTCGCGTCCTGCGCCGCCTGAGTTTGAGTCAAATTCTTGGTTCCAAGCGGGTCGTAGACCAGCGAGGCCAGACCGCCGTCGCCGCCCGATTCGGTCACCGAAATCGCATTGGCGGCGCCGGTTGCCGTGCCGGACAGCACCAGTCGTGCGCCGGCGGTGGTCGTGAGAATGCTCGCGGTCACCCCCGGATTGTTCGTCGCACTATTGATGGCCGCGACAATTCCTTGCAGGGTATTGTTCGTGCCGTCGATGGTGATCGAGGTCGACGCGCCCCCGACCGCCAACGTCAGCGTGCCGGTCCCGATGGTGGTAGCCGCGGAGGCCACCGGGTTCGACGACAGACTGGCTGCAGCGGCCAAATTCTGCACTCGTATGGAATATTGACCCGCTGCCGCACTGGAGGTCGCCGTGGCCGTGGCTATGGTGGTGTCAGCCAGGGCGGCGGTGCGGCTGGCCAATTTGGTCGGATCCTGGAGAGTTGCCAAGGTCGCCTGGAATGTGGCAAGCGCGCTGTTGAATGTGCCGAATGCCGAAACCTCGGCCGTCAGCGCCGTCTTGCTCCGGTTCAGGGCATTGGTCTCCGGCGCGGCTTTTGCCGTGGTGAGAGACGACACAATGCTATTGATATCGAGGCCCGATCCGATACCGGTTGATGATATGACTGAACTCATGGAGCGCCTCGCCCAACGTGGAACTGATTAATCTATCGGCCAATCCGGTTGGAAGTTAAGCAAGAGGCGTACCAATGTTGGGGCGGATCGGCAAACGAGGCCGGCGCCTCTTACGCGTGGCTGTCGATGAGTACACCGGGGACGCCCAGGCTACGAAACAGCAAGGGGAATTCCGCGACGGAATACTCGCCGATGACATCGCCGGTATCGGGATTGATCTCCTGGATTTGCTTGCTGCCGGAAGAGGCATCCAGCCGAAACTGGTTTGGCCTGCCGGATTCCCGGAAGTACTTGTTCAGCTGCGCGATGAGCGCCTGCAAATCGGGCGCGCTCCTTGCGCGCACCGCCGGCGAAGCTGCCGCAGCGGCCGCCGCATGCCCATTTGCCGGCAAGGACTTGCCGCCTGTCCCTTGAACCGTTGCCGATGTCGGCGCCTGACTTCCGTGCACGGGGCGCGTCGCCGGTACGCTTACCGGAATTCCGTCGCTCGCCATGATTGCTACATCCTATCTATCTGATTCGGCTAATACTGCGAATACTCCTTAGGCTTCAGGCCGCATCCAGCGACCGCTGCCCGGGTGCCGAAGCACCCGGGCAGAGTCATCAAACAATCTACAACTCGAGCTACTTCGATCTATCGGCTGTTACTGCAAAAGCTTGAGGATCAGCTGCGGCTGTTGATTGGCCTGCGCCAAAATCGAAATACCCGCCTGTTGCAACACGTTGGACTGGGTCAATTTGGCCGTCTCGGCCGCAAAGTCCGCGTCCTGAATCGTGCTGCGCGAAGAAGTCAGGTTCTGCACCGTGGACTGCAGATTCTTGACCGTCGACGTGAAGCGGTTTTGGATGGCGCCCAATTGGCTCTGGAAGGCACTGACCGTTGCCAGCGCCGAATCCACCGCGGCGATCGTGTTGTTGGCGCCTGTGACGGTCAACACGTTGGCATTCGCCAGCGTGGCCGCACTCAGGGAGATGGTCTGGCCACCGGCGTTGAAGCCGACATCGGCTGAACCCGCGCCGCCGATCACGATATTGCTCGCCGCGGACAGGGTAATCGTGCCCCGCGTCTGCGCGGCTGCGATACCTGCACCCGCTCCGGTGCCGCCCGTTCCCAACGTTACCGTCTCGACCTGATTGATGTCGCGGCCATCAGCTGCCGTCAGCTGCAACTGGCCGGTTGCACTCAGGCCCGCGGTGACGCCTGTCTGCGAGGAGTACAAATTGATCTGAGTCGCTACGGCAGACCCGGTCAATACCTGGCCGGTCGCAATGGCGGTACCAGCAGCGTAAATGGCAACGCCGTTGATGGTCAGGGCATAGGTGGTACCGGCCGAACCGCCGGTGACATTCGAGAACGCTGCTGCACCGGTCGCGGTGGTCGAGGCGCTGGCCGTCAAGCCGGCGACGCCGGCCGCGTTGATGGCCTGCACTTTGGCATAGGCGGAATAGGCCGACTGACCGGCCGCGGTGCCGGCGGAGCCTGCGACGCTCGCGCCGATGCTGGCCGCCGTTCCCGTGCCCACCTGTATGGTCAAATTGCTGCCGGTCAGCGCCGTCGCGGTGACGTTCGTGCCGCTGCCGCTGGCAACCTGGCCGATTTGGTCGGCTCGCACGCCCTGCGCCAAGTTGACGGAAATGGTGTTGCCGACGTTGGCGCCGACTTGGAATGTCGTGACACCGCTGCTGCCGTCGAGCACCTTGGTTCCGTTGAACGAAGTCTGCGACGCAATACGCGTGATTTCCGCAATCTGCTGCTGCACTTGGGCATCGAGCGCGGCGCGGTCGGCGGCGCTGTTCGAGCCGTTCGCAGACTCGACGGCGAGTGTGCGGATGCTCTGTAAGGCATCGGTCAAGGTCGACAATGCGCCGCCCGCCGTCTGCGCTTCCGAGACGGCGTCATTGGCATTGTTGACGGCTTGGTTGGTGCCGTTGATCTGCGTGGTGAATTGCTGACTGATCGCGAGACCGGCGGCGTCGTCCGCAGCGCTGTTGATGCGCAAGCCCGAGGACAAACGCTGCAAGGCCTGCGACAAGGTCGCCTTGGAATTCGTCAAGTTTCGCTGCGCGTTGAGCGAATCGATATTGGTATTTAATGTCAATGGCATGATTAAGACTCCTGAAAGTTAATACACCGGCCCGTCTTAGGCCCTACTGTTGTGTTCACTACACCCGCCAAGCGGGCGGACCGGTGACCACGTTCAAAGAGGTTATCGGAGCCTCGGTGCGGTTCTTGAGCGTAAAATCGCGCCGGACGGCGCTCGGAATCGTCTCGACTTCACGGTTTTGGCATCAGCGTTTGACATGGCGATCCCTCCCGCGGGGCGATATCGGCGGCAAACGGCCGTCCTTTAGAGATTGTTCGCCCCGCTGCCGCAGGTATTGTGGCGTTGCCGCATCGGCCGAGGCTCCACGTCAACCGCCGCGTATGGAGTAGAATGCGCCCCCTTTATCTTCGCCAAGGTCGATTAGTCGCTTGAAAACCGTGAGCCGTAAGACCCCGAAAGTGGGCTTCGTCAGCTTGGGATGCCCCAAGGCGTTGGTGGACTCGGAACGAATTCTCACGCGGCTGCGTGCGGAAGGGTATGAGGTCGCGGCCAGCTACGGCGCGGCGGACCTCGTGGTGGTCAACACCTGCGGCTTCATCGACGCGGCGGTGGACGAGTCCCTGGACGCCATCGGCGAAGCGCTGGCTGAGAACGGCAAAGTCATCGTGACCGGCTGCCTCGGCGCTCAACCTCAGAAGATTCTCGACAGACATCCACAAGTGCTGAAAATCACCGGACCACAGCGCTACGAAGAGGTGGTGGCCTCGGTGCATGAGCACTTGCCGCCGAAGCATGAACCGTTCCTGGATCTGATTCCCGCACAGGGCGTCAAGCTGACGCCGCGACACTACGCCTACCTCAAGATCTCTGAAGGCTGCAACCACCGCTGCAGCTTCTGCATCATTCCCTCGATGCGAGGGCGTCTTGTCAGTCGACCGATCGGCGAGGTATTGCGCGAGGCGGAGCAGCTGGTGCGCGCCGGGGTCAAGGAGATCCTGGTGATTTCCCAGGACACCAGCGCCTACGGAGTCGATCTCAAGTATGCCGCACAGCCCTGGCGCAACGCCGAGCGCAGCGCCCGCTTCTACGATCTAGCCGCCGCACTGGGCGAACTCGGTGTATGGATTCGCCTGCACTACGTCTATCCCTATCCCCATGTCGACAAGGTGATCGAACTGATGGCGGACGGGCGCGTTCTGCCCTACCTCGACATCCCGTTCCAGCATGCGAGCGCGCGAATTCTCAAACTCATGAAACGCCCGGCCGCCGCCGAAAATACCCTCGAGCGCATCGCAGAGTGGCGGCGCGCAGTGCCGGACATGACGATCCGCAGCACGTTCATCGTCGGCTTCCCGGGCGAGACCGAGGAGGATTTCGCAGAATTGCTCGATTGGCTCCGCACCGCACAATTGGATCGGGTGGGCTGCTTCGAGTACTCGCCGGTCGAGGGCGCCGCGGCGAATGCACTGCGCCAACCGCCGGTGCCACCGGAAATCAAAGCGGAACGCCGCGCACGGTTCATGGAGCTTAGCCAGCAAATCAGCGCTCAGCGGCTGGCGCGCAAGATCGGCCGCAATATGAAGGTGCTGGTCGACCGGATCGAAGGCAATGTGGCCATTGCGCGCTCCAGCAGCGACGCCCCGGAAATAGACGGCGTGGTGCGAATCCGCGCGGCGAAGGGGCTGGCCGTCGGCGATTGGGCAGAGGTGCAGATCACGCGGGCGGACGCCTACGATCTTGAGGCGAAATTGACCCCATTTGTGTAACCTGCCGATCTTCGTAGAAGCTCTTGGACTAGGAAATCAGCCGTGGACATTACCGCAGACCGGGTCGTTACCATTCACTACACCCTCAAGAACGACGCCGGCGCCGTGCTCGACAGCTCGGCCGGCGGCGAACCGCTGGCTTATATCCAGGGACACGGCAATCTGGTCCCCGGCCTGGAAAAAGCCCTGGAGGGGAAACAAGACGGCGAGACCGTGGCCGTCTCGCTCGCGCCTGCCGATGGTTATGGTGTGCGCGATGAGGCGCTGGTGCAGCGCGTACCGAAACGCACCCTGCAGGGTTCGGGCGAAATCAAGAAGGGCATGCAGTTTCAGGCGCGGACCCAAGACGGCATGCGCCTATTCACCGTGACCGCCGTGGTGGGTGACATGATCACGTTGGACGGCAACCACCCACTGGCCGATCAAACCTTACATTTCAATGTGGAAGTGGTCGGCGTACGTGAAGCAACCGGCGAAGAACTCGAACACGGCCACGTGCACGGCGCGGGCGGACATCACCATTGAGCCCAATGGGGCATCGAAACCGGTCTCCCGCACAGGAATGTTGACTGGCCAACGTGAAGGGTCTGGGGGGAGAGGAAGCGTCCAGGCAACTGCTTCTTTGTTGCCTGGACGCTTCCTCTCCCCCCGGGCCATGCGCATCGCCCAAACTCACGCTGCCGCGATACTAGAGATATTTGAACAGCGTCAACCCTTGCGTCAGGGT
>DASWEO010000095.1:0-2608 GCA_036394715.1 Steroidobacteraceae bacterium | reverse complement strand
CAAATCCCCGGGACGCTCCAGGACGGGTCCCGATGTCTGCCGCAAATTGACCTTGAGCTCGTTGGCAATGATGTTCGCCAGCGTGGTCTTGCCGAGTCCCGGCGGTCCGAAGATCAGCACATGATCCAGCGCCTCGCCCCGATTGCGCGCCGCCTGAATGAAGATATCCATCTGGGTCTTCACGGTGGCCTGTCCCACATAGTCGGCGAGGGTCTTCGGCCGCACTGCGCGGTCGACCACCTCGTCTTCCCGCTTGGCCGGTCCCGCGATGATTCGATCCTGTTCAATACCCATGCTGGTTCTTCAAGCCTTGGCCGCCGACTTGAGCGCGCGCCGTATGATTTCAGTGGTCGCGAGGTCCGGCTCAACGATCGACTTCAGGAGTCGAACCACTTCCGGCGGCTTGTAGCCCAGCGCGATCAGGGCGCTGAAAGCCTCGCTTTGCGGAGTTGCGGCCGTGCCCATACCCGCCGGAGTGCCGCCGGCCGCCGGCATCGACAGTTTCTTGACGCTGTCCCGCATCTCGATGATCACGCGCTCGGCGGTCTTGCGGCCGATGCCCGGAATCCGGGTGAGCATGGCGACATCCTCCGCCTCGACAGTGCGCAGGAAATCCTCCACGCTGGCGCCGGACAGAATACCCAGCGCAATCTTCGGCCCAACCCCGGAGACTTTGAGCAGGCCGCGAAACAGCCGCCGCTCGCCGTCGGTGCCGAAGGCGTACAAAATATGCGCGTCCTCGCGGACCACCAAATGGGTGAACAGCGCGACGGGTTCGCCCGCGGCCGGCAACCCATAGAACGTCGACATCGGCGCTTCCATTTCATAGCCGACGCCGTTCACGTCGACCATGAGCATCGGCGGCTGCTTGACCGCCAAACGGCCTTTGAGAAAGCCGATCATCCGCGGCTCGCACTACGCTGTACGGAGACCCGCACGCGGCCCCGCAGCGCATGGCACACGGCGGCGGCCAGGGCGTCGGCGGCATCCGGCGACAGCGGTCCGTCGAGCTTGAGAATGTTTTTCATCATGAGCTGCACCTGCGATTTCTCCGCGCTGCCCGACCCGACCACGGCCTGCTTGATCTGCCGAGTCGCGTATTCGAAGACTTCAGCGTTCGCATCCGCGGTGCCGCAGATGGCGGCGCCCCGCGCCTGCCCCAGCTTCAACGCGCTGTCGGGATTGCGATTGACGAAAACCCGCTCGATGGCGATTTCATGGGGCCGGTATTGGGCGACGATGGTCTGGACGCAGCGAAAGATCTCGCACAGGCGATCGGCGAATTCGCCCGTCTGGGTGCGAATCACGCCGCTCGCCACATAGGTCAAACGAGTGCCCACGGCATCCAGAACGCCGAATCCCGTGCGCTGCGAACCGGGGTCGATGCCCAGCACGCGCAGCGTGGCCGCCTCAGTGCCGCGCAAGCGCATCGCCCTCGTCGTCGCCCGCGCGGGGGCCGTCGCATTCAAACCGCATTCTTGGTATCCGCCATTGGCGCGTATGATACCGGCAATGGGCGCTTAAACCCACCGCCGGTAACGGCGCAAACCAAATGGAAACAACGGCTTCAACCTCGATTACGGCGAGCGCACGGCTGCACGCCGCCTTTGCCGCCGTGCGCTCGCTCGATCTGCCCGACACCGCCGCAGAGCTCCTGCGCGCCGCGCTCGACGTCGCGGAGATCGTGCGCACTCTCGATGCCGACGACGATGTGGTGATCGCGGCCATGTTGCAGCCCCTGCTCGATGCCAAACTCATGGATCGGGAAGCCGCCGAGAAGCACTTTGGCGCCGATGCGGCCCGTCTCGCCCGCAACTTGAGCCAATTGGGAGAATTCGGTCTACCGGCCGATTGGACGCCCGAACAGGGCCTCGAATCCGGCCAGGCCGAGGCGCTGCGCAAAATGCTGCTGGCGGTCATCGGCGACGTGCGGTTGGTGGTGGTGCGCCTCGCCGGACAGCTCCAAAAAATGCGCGCCGCCAAGTCGCTCGATCCGGTCCTGCGGCGCAAGCTCGCGACCGAAACCCGCGAAGTCTATGCGCCTCTCGCCAATCGGCTGGGCGTGTGGCAATTGAAGTGGGAACTGGAGGATCTCGCCTTCCGCTACCTTCAGCCCGCCGACTACAAGCGCATCGCCGCCGCCCTGAACGCGCGGCGCTCCGAACGCGAGCGCTACATGGAAGAGCTGAAGACGCTGCTGCGCAGCGAATTGCACGGCGCCGGCATCGAAGCCACGATCGAGGGACGTCCGAAACACATCTACAGCATCTGGCGCAAGATGCAGGCGAAGCACCTCGCCTTCGAGCAGCTCATGGACATTCGCGCCGCGCGCGTCCTCGTGAACACGGTTGTAGAATGTTATGCGGCGCTCGGGGTGGTGCACTCGCTGTGGCAGTTCATTGCCGGGGAGTTCGACGACTACATCGCCACCCCCAAGGACAACCGATACCGTTCGATCCACACCGCCGTCATCGGACCCGGCGCGCAAGCGGTCGAAATACAGATCCGCACGCATGAAATGCACGCCAACTCGGAGCGCGGCGTGGCGGCGCACTGGCGCTACAAGGAGGGAGGCCGCAGCGATCAAGCCTACGAGCGCAAGATCAAT
>DASWEO010000094.1:0-11685 GCA_036394715.1 Steroidobacteraceae bacterium | reverse complement strand
TTCTTCTATCTGTGGTAAGGGGAAGTATGAACGACGTCACCGCCTCCGAAACCGCCCCTAGCCAAGCAGGGCACGCGGCTGCCGACCAAGGGCACACCGAGGGTCAGCAGCACCCGCTTCGCATTTACCTCTGGATCTGGGCACTGCTGTTCGTCTTCAGCACCTTTTCCTATATGGTCGATTATTTTCAGCTGCACGGCTTTCTACGGTGGTCGCTGATCATTCTGTTCATGCTGGTGAAGGCGGGCTTGATCGTCGCCATCTTCATGCACATGAGGTGGGAGCGGCTCGCGCTGAAGTTCGCCATCCTGATCCCGCCGCTGTGCCTGCTCATTCTGGTCGGCCTGATGGCGATCGAAGGCGCGCATACCTTCATCACCCGCTGGGGGGCGTTCGTCCGATGAACGGCGTGCTGATCACCGTCTGGCTGTGCGCCGCGGCCGCCGCCCTGGTGTTTGCCGCGATGATCGTATCCATCGTCACGTTCGGCAAGCCGCTGCGCGGCCACCTACCGGCATCCGTGTCAGGCAGAGCGGTCGAGGTTCTTTGGGCGCTGATTCCGATCGCGATCGTGCTGGGCGCCGCCACGCCGGCCTTGAGGACCATCGTGTCGCCCGCTTCGCCCCAGGCGGCGATCTGGGGCGCAGAGCACGCGATCGTCGGCTACGCCTTGAACAAAAAATAGTGATCGATGATCAGTGCCGCGAACAACAGCATCAGATAGGTGATGGAAAATCTGAAGGTGCGCATCGGCAGCTCAGGCCGCAGCCCGCGGCGCAAATTGAGCACGTAGTAAAGAAAGCGGCCGTTGAGCACGAGCGCTACGCTGAGATAAATCAATCCACTCATGCCGGTGAGATACGGCAGGAGCGTGCTCAGCACCAGCAGTATGGTATAGAGCACGATTTGCAGGCGGGTGTACGGGATGCCATGGGTCACGGGCAGCATGGGAATCCCGACCTTCGCATAGTCGTCGCGCCGCGCGATCGCCAAGGCCCAAAAATGCGGCGGCGTCCACGTGAAAATGATCAAGAACAACAGCAGTGCATGCGGGTCGATGGTGTTGGTGACGGCGGCCCAGCCGAGCACGGGCGGCGCCGCGCCCGCCGCTCCGCCGATGACGATGTTCTGGGGCGTGGCGCGTTTGAGCCACATCGTATAAACCATCGCGTAGCCGATCAGCGAGCAGAAAGTCAGCGCGGCGGTGAGTGCGTTGACGAGCAGCGACAACACCAGCATCGACGCGAGCCCGAGCAGCACGGCGAACATCACCGCCTGGTGCTTCGCCAAATGCCCGGTGGGCAGCGGCCGGCGGCGTGTGCGCGCCATGTTCTCGTCGATGTGCCGATCCAGCACATGATTGAAGGCCGCAGCGGACCCGGAGGCCAAGGCGATGCCCAGTGTGCCGAAGATCAAGGCGGGCAGCGGCACCCATCCCGGCGACGCCAGAACCATGCCGACGACGGCGGTGAACACGATCAACAGGCTCACCTTGGGCTTGGTGAGCTCCAAAAAATCCCGCCAGCGGCTGGTGCCGACGACGGCAATGGGCGGACTATCGGGAATGGTCGGCACGATGATGCAAGGGTACCATGCCGATCGCGGGCGCCGGCCACAGCGCCCGCAACAGCCACACCATGCTGAGCACCAGAAAAGCGGCGCCGGCATTGTGCAGCGTAGCCAAACCCAAGGGCACGCCCCAGTGCACGGTCGCCACACCCAGGGAAATCTGCACCAGGACCGCCAGCACCAGCAGGCCGCCGGCGAATGTCAAACGCCGGCTCCTGGCGCCGGTGGCGACCAAGACCCCCAGGCTGATCAGGATCGAGCCTGCAACCAGGGCGCCGAGGCGATGCGTGAAGTGGATGGCCACGCGGGCGGGATTTGCCAGCACCCCGCCTTCGTAGTCCAACTTGAGTCCGCGCCACAGCACGAAGGCGTCCTGATAGTCCATCCGCGGCCACCAAGAGCGCTGGCAGGTGGGAAAATCGGGGCAGGCCAAGGCGGCGTAGTTGCTGCTCGTCCAGCCGCCGAGAGCGATTTGCACGATCAATACGGCAAGACCCAGCAGGGCATATTTTCGCAAAGTGGTTTCTTGTTCCGTCAGCTGCCGCGTCGTCGGCGTAAGGGACAACCACCACAGCAGCCCCATTGTGGTGAGGCCGCCAAGCAGGTGTGCGGTGACGATCAAGGGCTTCAGCAGCAAGGTCACCGTCAAGGCGCCCAAGGCACCTTGAAGGCACACCACGACGAACAGCGCCGTCACGGGTATCAGCGGCTGGTTGCGGTCCGCGCGGAATCGCACCGCCCAAATCAGCAATATCGTGATGATCACACCCAAGGTCCCGGCGAAATACCGGTGGACCATCTCGTGCAATGCCTTGCCGAACTGAAAGCCGCGCTGCGGCTCAACAGGGTCCGCATGCGGATAAATATGCCCGTAACACCCGGGCCAGTCCGGGCATCCCAGGCCGGCATCGGTCAGGCGCACCCATGCGCCCAGCACGACGACGGCGGCGGCCAGCAGCGCGCCAGCCAATGCCAACCGCCTGAACCAGAACAAACGTCGTTGCGGGTGCATGCGCTAGCCTATGGAGGAAAGCCGCAGTAGGCGCTTCATGTCTTCGAGCATGCCCTTTGCTTTGGCGTCGGCGGCATAGGACATCATGAGATTGCCCAGCGGGTCGATCAAATACACACGGGAAGCAGGCGTCGCGTTCGCGCTGCCCTGTCCCGGCAAGAGAGCGAGCAGAGGTGCCGCAGCGTCGCCCGCGCGGATCGTGATCAAGTCCGGGTGCTGTTCATGCAGAAACTGTGCATCGCAACAGTCGCCGTCGCCGATGAATACGCGCTGCACCCGGTTCATGTCGCGATCCAGTGCCAGGCGAACCTGGCGCGTGTCATAGAGACGAGTGCGGCAGTCCTCGGCGCAACTGCCGAAACCGACATACAACAGAGTCCACTTGCCTTTCAGGAAATTCGGATCGGTGTTGCCCGAGCCCAGGAGCGGTAAGGCCAGCGACGGCAGGGGCCGCGCCGGCTCGACCAACTGGCCCGCGTTCACGCGGCCTCCCGGATGCCAAGCACTGTGACCGTAATACAAGTAGAACGCGAGCCCCAAGGGCGCAAAAAACAATAATGCCAAGACGACGAGCAGCCGCCCTTGGCGTCGATCCTGAGCGCTCCGCTCGGTCATACGGGCACCTCCGGGTTTCGACGCAGATTGGTGACGACGTATATGACGAACAGCGTCAGCGCCAGAGCGAACCACTGCACCGCGTAGCCAATGTGGCGCATCGGCGGAAATCCTGGCGCCGACCAGTTGCGTACGTACCCATCGGGCTCGCCGGGGTCGAGCAGCAGCAGATCCGCGGCGCCCGTCCAGGAGGATTCGCGCAGCAGCCGCGCGATGTCTGCATGGCTCGGAAAACTCGCGACCACGGGATAGGGAGGCGCGAGCTCAGCCTTGGTACCCATCTGAATGCCGGGACTCGGCAGGTTGTCGGTACGCCCTCGCAACTGTCTCGTATCGCCCGCTACGGGGATGGTTGGCCGCACTGCGCGGCTCGCTCCCAAGGGCACCCAGCCGCGATTCACCAGCACCCAGCCACCGTTCGTCAGTGCGAACGGCGTGATCACGAAATAGCCGGCGCGCTCGGCATTGACCATGTTGTCGATCAGGATTTGCCGGTCCTGATCGTAGTGTCCGCCGGCCGATACGTGCTGGTACCGCGGCAGGCGAGGCGTTCCGAGATCGATCAGGCGCGTGCTGTCGGTACCCGCCGCGAACGACTCGAACAACACGCGTTTCTCCCCGGCGCGGCGCAATTGCCAGCGGCCGAGCGATATCAGCATCACGATCAGAACAACGGTGAGCAGCGTCGTGAAAGCCCTGGGCGCAAAGATGCGGGAACCGACTTTGATTGACACGATATACTGCTCGAACCCCGTTCAACTTCGATGGGTCACTGTGATATTCAAATATCTCGTCGTCGCGATGCTGCTGCTGATTTTGGTCAGTTTGGCCAAGGCCTTGTTCCACTTGACGAGCAGCAAACCGGACGACGGCACCAAAATGGTCAAAGCATTGGCCTGGCGCATCGGCCTGTCAGTGGCACTGTTCGTGCTGCTGATCGTCGCCTACTACCGCGGGTGGATCTATCCGCAGCACATGGTGCCGGGCTACAGCCAATAGACGAAGGTAAACAGCCCGAGCCAAACCACGTCGACGAAGTGCCAGTACCAAGCCACGGCTTCGAACCCGAAATGGCGCTGCGGGGTGAAATGACCGTTCATCACCCGGAACCAGATGACCGTCAGCATGATGGCGCCCAGGGTGACGTGCAGTCCGTGAAACCCGGTGAGCATGAAAAAGGTCGAGCCATAGATGCCGGTGCCGAGCTGCAGGCCGAGCTCGGTATAGGCCTCATGGTATTCCGTGGCCTGCAGGTAGACGAAGGTGAAGCCCAGCAAAAAGGTGGCGGCGAGGAAGATCTTGAGGCGCGTTCTGTGCCCCGCGAGCAAGGCATGGTGCGCGATCGTGACCGTCACGCTGCTCGCCAGAAGTATGGCGGTATTCACGGCGGGTAAACCCAGCGCCGGAACGGTTTCAAAAGTACCATTGGCGCGCGGTCCGAGCGCGGCAGGGCCGTTGGTGGGCCACGCCCCGTCGTAATTATTCCACAGCAGCAGCCTCGTGAAGACCTTCACGCCCTCGCCCGAGAGCCAGGGAACGGCCAGATTGCGCGCATAAAACAAGGCACCGAAGAAGGCGGCAAAGAACATCACTTCGGAAAAGATGAACCACATCATTCCCATGCGGAACGACCGGTCCACGGCCAGGTTGTACATACCCTTCTGATTCTCGGCGATGACCGTGTGGAACCACAAAATGAACAGCAGCGCCAGCATCACGAAGCCAGGCAGCAAGGCCCACACCGGAAGCCACTCATTGAGGGTGGCGACGGCGCCCGACATCAACACGAAGAGCGTTATGGATCCATAGATGGGCCACGGACTGCTGTGAGGGACATAGTATTTTTCTGCATCCGCGTGCGCTTGCGCCATGATTTACGAATCTCTAAACGGTGAATGAAAACAGTAGTTTAACAGGACACTAGGGACGTGTTGCCGATTGCGTGGTGTCGTAAAAGGTATACGCCAGGGTGAGTTTGTCCACATTGCCCGGCAATTCCGGATCCACGATGAATCGCACCGGCATGTCCCGCCCCTCTCCCGCGGCAAACTTCTGCGGGCTGAAGCAGAAGCACTCGGTCTTGCGGAAATACTTCGCCGTGCCGGCCGGTGAAATGCTGGGAACCGCCTGAGCCACCGACGCCACCTGAGTCAGGTTCCTGGCATAGAACAGGGTGTCGTAGAGCTTTCCCGGATGGATGCGCATCGACGTGACTTTCGGCCGGAAATCGAAGCTGCCCACCGACGCAGGCTGGGCAAGGAACTCGATCGTGATCTCGCGATTCGGATCGATCGCTTCCTGGACCACCGACTTGCCGGACTTCGCCTCCGCATTGCCGATGCCCGCGGCGCGGCACAGCACATCGTACAGAGGCACCAACGCCCAGCCGAAGGCAAAGGCGCCGGCCGTCATGATCAGGAGTCCACGAATCAGCTTGCGATTGGCCCGCTTGCGCTGATCCTGGTTGAGTCCCGCCGTATTCGTCAGGGTGGGATGCATCAGTGATGACTGCGATAAATCAACAGGGCGATGATGCCGAAATAAAACGCCAGCGCCACAGACATCAACCCGAAGGCCGCATTGCGGATGCGGCGTCGAACCGAGGGGCGCTTGACCTCTGTTCCGGTCACGTTCATTTGACGTCGGGGGCCGTGCTGAAGCTGTGATACGGCGCCGGAGAGGGGAGCGTCCACTCGAGACCGGCGGGATGCGTCCCTTCCCAGACCTCGGCAGTCGCCTTCTTGCCGCCGCGCGCGCACTGGACAATCACAATGACGAACAGGATCTGAGACAGGCCGAAAACGAACCCGCCGATGGACGACACCATATTCCAGTCGGTGAACTGCACCGCGTAGTCGGGGATGCGCCGCGGCATGCCCGCCAATCCCAAGAAATGCTGCGGGAAGAACAAGACGTTGACGAAGACGGCCGAGAGCCAGAAATGCGTCTTCGCCAGGGTCATGTTGTACATATGGCCCGTCCACTTGGGCAACCAGTAGTACACCCCGGCCATGATCCCGAAGACGGCGCCCGGCACCAGCACATAGTGAAAGTGCGCGACCACGAAATAGGTTTGATTGTATTGGAAATCCGCCGGGACGATCGCGAGCATGAGGCCCGAGAAGCCGCCGATGGTGAACAGGAAGAGGAACGCGAGTGCGAACAGCATGGGCGGCTCGAAGGTCAGAGACCCGCGCCACATCGTCGCCGTCCAGTTGAATACCTTCACGCCGGTCGGCACCGCGATCAGCATGGTTGACATCATGTAGAACAATTGCGCCGCCACGGGCATTCCGTCCGCAAACATGTGGTGGCCCCAGACGATGAAGGACAGGAAGGCGATCGACGCGATGGCGTAGATCATCGACGTGGCCCCGAACAAGGGTTTGCGCGAGAAGGTCGGCAAGATCTCCGAGATGATGCCGAAGGCCGGCAGAATCATGATGTAGACCTCAGGATGTCCGAAAAACCAGAAGATGTGCTCGAACATCACTGGGTCGCCGCCGCCCGCCGCATTGAAAAAGCTGGTGCCGAAGAAATGATCGGTCAGCAGCATGGTCACCGCGCCCGCGAGCACCGGCATCACGGCGATGAGCAGGTAGGCGGTGATCAGCCAGGACCAGCAGAACAGCGGCATTTTCAGCAAATTCATGCCGGGCGCCCGCATGTTCATGATGGTCACGATCACGTTGATCGCGCCCATGATCGAGGAGGCGCCCATCATGTGAATCGCAAAGATCATCATGGGAAAGGCATCGCCGGTCTGCAGGGACAAGGGCGGGTACAGCGTCCAACCGCCCGCGCCCATGCCGCCCGGTACGAACAGCGTGGACAGCATCAGGGTGAACGCAAACGGCAGAATCCAGAAACTGAAATTGTTCATGCGCGGCAACGCCATGTCGGGCGCGCCGATTTGCAGCGGGACCATCCAATTGGCGAGGCCGACGAAGGCCGGCATGACGGCGCCGAAAATCATGACCAGCGCATGATTGGTGGTCATTTGATTGAAGAACACCGGATCGACGAGCTGCATTCCGGGCTGAAACAATTCCGCCCGGATGACCATCGCCATGGCGCCGCCGATGAAAAACATGATCAGGCTGAACACCAGGTACATGGTGCCGATGTCTTTGTGGTTGGTCGCGAACAGCCAACGCTTGATGCCCGTCGCCGGCTGATCGTGATGGTCTTGGGCATGGTCGTCGTGGTGAGCGGTGTCGCTTGCTTGGGGCTGGGCCATGGTGCAATAGCTCTCTGGTGTAAATCCGATACTGGTTAAGGACTAGTTCGACAATACTTGCGCGGCGGGCGGCGGCGCGGAGTCCCGCGGCAGGCTCGCGAGCGGCGCGGCGCCGGGCGGCCGGCCGTCCCGCGCGGCCGCCTGTTTCAGGGCGGCCTTCTGAGTCTCGACCCACTTCTTGAAATCGCCCGGCGTCCGCACATCCACGACGATGGGCATGAAGCCATGGTCGCGGCCGCACAGCGCGGCGCACTGCCCCCGGTAGATTCCTTCCTTGCCGGGGTCGACCTTGAACCACAATTCATTGACGAATCCCGGTATGGCGGAGCGCTTGGCGCCGAAATCGGGAACCCACCACGCGTGGATCACGTCCTGGGAAGTCAGCAGCAGGCGCACCTTGGTGCCGCTCGGGATGACCAGGGGGTTGTCGACTTCCAAGAGATAATTGGGCACCGTCTTCGGGTCGATGCCGGAATGCAGCTGGCGGGCGAAATTCGAGTCGCGCGCGAGCGTCGAGAAGAAATCAACCCCCTCGGCCGCGTCCATGTATTGATACTGCCATTTCCACTGATAGGCCGTGACCCGGATCGAGAGCTCGGAGTTGCGCGTATCCTCCATCATCAGGATGACTTTCGCGGCAGGAATCGCCATCACCACCAGGATCACGACGGGAATGACGGTCCAAATGACCTCTACCCCGGTGCTGTGCAACAGGGTGGTATCGGGTACGGCGCCCTTGGAATGGCGGAATTTCAGCAGGGCGTAAATCATCACCCCGAATACCACCACCGCGATGCCGACGCAGATCCAGAACACCTCCATGTGCAGTGCGTATATGTCCCTGCTCAGGGAGGTGACGCCGAGGGGAAGGTTGTAGCCGTTCGACGTGTTCGCTTCGGCCTCGGTTGCCAACCCTAAGGCGGCCAGGCAGAGCGCTCTGGCCCAGGCAAAGCCGGTTGGCCAAGAAGTGCTGTCGTCATTGTCGCCTCTGGTAACGCTCATCTAAACGGATCCCCTCATTTCGATCAAATTCAAGCGGCGGCGACTCGTTCATGCCGCCCACCAAATAACGTAAACGCTCCGCCAAGTGACAGCGGTCTTCCTCGGTGAGGAAGCTACCGACTTCATAAGCCCGTCCGTGGCTCTCGATGGTCAGCCGGCTCGTGCCGTGGCGCCTCGGCGGACTGCGAAGTCTAACCTTCGCCCAATGCCGCGCAAACTCCTGTTTTTGCGCGCCGCGCCGCGAACGCGTCACGAGGCTGATTTGCGAGTCCGTGATCAGCACGGTTTGCGTGTATTTCCCGCGCCGCATGCTGGCGCCCAGCGCGAGCCCGAGCGCCAGCATTTCGAGCGCCCAAAACGGCAGCACCGGCCAAAAGCCTTGGAACACAAAAAACAAGGCAAAACCCAGCGAAAACAGGCAGGTAGAGACAAAAAAGAGTATGGCACCCGCGGGCTTGAGCGAACAATTCGGCGCCAATTCGATGCGCTGTTCCATGCCTCAAGGATAACTCAGCTCAAGCGGTCAGTGCATCGACCGCCAGGGCCTGCGCCAGCGCCTCGAGGTCGGCCTGCGGCTCGAAGGCAAAAATACCGAGGCAGGGCGCTGAAATCCGGCTCTCGAGGCTTGAAATATTTTCAGCCGTGCGCTCAAGTGTGGGATCGATCGAATTCGCAACCCAGCCGCGGAGATGCAGGCCGCGGCGCTCGATGGATTCCGTGGTCAGCAGCGCGTGATTCAGGCAGCCCAGGCGCAGGCCGACAACCAGCACGACGTCCATTTGCCAGTGAACCGCCAGATCCGCGAATCCGCGCGAGGAGTCGAGCGGCGCCAGCCATCCGCCGGCACCCTCGACGATCAGCGCCTGGCTCTGCATCCGCAATCGATCATGGGCTCGATCGAGCACGCCGAAATCGATGTCGACTCCCGCCTCCCGGGCCGCAATGTGCGGCGCAATCGCCGGCGCAAACGCGTAGGGATTCACGTCGGAATAGCGGGCGCGGACATTCATTGCCGCGAGAAGCGTCAGGGCGTCTTCATTGCGCAGCCCCTCCGGAGTGAGCGCGCAGCCCGAGGCCACCGGCTTCATTGCGGCCACGCGAAGGCCGCGGGCGGCCAAAGCGCGACAGAGGGCGGCGGCCACCCGGGTCTTGCCGACGCCGGTGTCGGTTCCCGTGACGAACAAGGCCGGGATCACGGACGACGCCTGGCGCGCAATTGCTGCTTGATGTCGTCGAGCGACACGGTGGCATCCTCTGGGGTGCTGCGCCTTGTGTCCGCGCCTGGAGTCCACGCGTGGGCAAAAACCACTTCGTAGGTGGCCGGCAGGCGGCCGTCCTGCCGAAAGGTCTCATACGCAGCCTGCATCGCCCCGAACTGTCGCCTCCCAGTGAGGCCCCTGGCTCGACCCATCGTGGCATTGCGGGCACCCGTGGCCTTGAGGTCGGCTGCTACCCGGCGTACGTCGGGGTAAGTCAGGGTGTAACGCTCCACGTCCAGCACCGGCGATGCAAAGCCGCCGCGCACCAGCGCATCGCCGATGTCGTGCATGTCGATGAATTGGTGGACATGGGTGTGCGAATCCACCTCACCCCAGGCACTGCGCAGCTCGCGCAGCGTGTCCGGACCCAAGGTGGTGAAGGAAAGCAGTCCGTGCGGCGCCAACACCCGGCGAAACTCCGTGAACACGCGATCGGGATTGCACCACTGCAGCATGAGATTGCTGAGAATCAAATCCACACTGCCGTCCGCGAGCGGCAGACACTCGGCGTCCGCACGCACGCGGGCGAAGCGGCGCAGCCATGATTGCCGGCGGCCCGCGGCCTCCAACATGTGCGCCGATGAGTCCAAGGCGATGACCAGTGCCTTGGGGTATCGACGTATAAGTGTAAACGAGGCATGGCCCGTGCCCGCTCCGGCATCCACCACGACGCGTGGGACGATTGCCATCAAATCAAGGCGCGAGAGAAGATTGCCCCGCACCTCGGCGTGCAAGACCGCCGAGGCATCGTAGGTCTTTGCGGCGCGGTCGAAGGAGCGCCGTACGCTCTGGGTGTCGAGCGCGTAGGCCGCGGCGCCGTCCCGCGCCGCGTCATCCCCCGCGGATTGATCTGCCCCGGATTCGTCCGGCGCGTTCACGCCTGGGCCGCGTTGCTCTCCGCGTGCGATTCAAAGCCAGTCGATTGCGTGAGCCGGGCTGGGAGGATTTCCGCCGCGATATTCAGCCGCCGGAACAGGCGTTGATCGTGCTCGGTGTCCGGATTGCCGGTCGTCAGAAGTTTCTCGCCATAGAAAATGGAATTGGCGCCGGCCAGGAAGCAAAGCGCTTGCAGCTCGTCGTTCATTTCGCTGCGGCCCGCCGACAGGCGCACATGGCAGCGCGGCATGAGGATGCGCGCCACCGCGATGGTGCGCACGAAATCAAAGGAGTCCAACGCCGCCGCATTTTCCAGGGGCGTGCCGGCAACCCTCACCAGCTGGTTGATGGGCACGCTTTCCGGGTGGTCGGGCAGGGTCGCGAGAATATGCAAGAGTTCCGCCCGGTCCTGCGGCTCCTCTCCCATGCCGACGATTCCGCCACAGCAGACGTTCATCCCGGCATCGCGCACGGCCTTCAGTGTGTCGAGCCGATCCTGGTAAGTGCGGGTGCTGATGATCTTCTTATAGTACTGCGGCGAGGTATCGAGATTATGGTTGTAGTAGTCGAGGCCGGCTGCCTTGAGCTCCCGCGCCTGTTCCGGCGCGAGCATCCCGAGAGTCGCGCAAGCCTCCATCCCCAGTGATTTCACTTCCCGGATCATGGCGACCACCTTGCGCAAATCCTTTGGCTTCGGCGATCGGTAGGCCGCTCCCATGCAGAAGCGGGTCGCACCGGATTCCTTGGCGGCGCGCGCGCGGGCGGCAACTTCCTCGAGCTCGAGGAGCTCCTCGGCCTCTAGCCCCGTGTCGAAGCGCACGCTCTGCGGGCAATAAGCGCAATCCTCGGGACACGCCCCCGTCTTGATGCTGAGCAGCGTGCTGATCTGCACGGTGTTCGGCACTTGAAAGCGCCGGTGCACCGATTGTGCCCTGAACACCAGGTCCATGAATGGCAACGCGAAGAGTTCTTTCACTTCCGCGAGCGTCCAATCATTGCGTACCGTCACAAACACCTCGTTCGGCATCGTCTCGTGCAGCAGACCGGCCCAGTATTCTGTGCGTCGTCACCTTAGTCAACCAGGAACGCCCGATGTGGTTGACGAGAGGTCC
>DASWEO010000093.1:0-23241 GCA_036394715.1 Steroidobacteraceae bacterium | reverse complement strand
TGACCATCGCGAGCTCGCCCTGCAGTTCGGTCAGTGTCGCTTCGATGTTCTGCTTGTCCGTCCCGGAAGAGGCGAGCTTGTGCCGGGCGGCATCGATCTCCTGCTGAATGGACTGGCGCAGCGCGTCCAATTGATTCTGATGCTGAGTGAGCGACTGCGGCGATGAGGCATCGGCGCCGCCCTGGTCCGCGCCCGCCTCACTGCTGAGGAGTTCTGCATTCGCCCGAGCGATGTCGAAGGCCAGCCCGACCACCTTGTCGGCCGTCTGTCGATTGGCAAACAGGATCAAGAGATCGCTCGGCTGAGTGGCATTTTGCTGCTGGGTTCCCAGCGTGCGATACCAGTCGACCGTTTCGTCCAAAATTTGGACGACCTGTTCGCCGGTCAATACCGAGACGCGGGCGGTTGACGCACCCCCGGCGGAGGGATCATTCGGTTCCGCCGCCTCAACCCCACCCATGTAGAGGCCGGCGATGGCAAGCAGGACGATCAGGGCGTGGGGGCGCATTGCAAAATGCTACCCCAAGTAGTCGATCACCGCGCCGAATCGATCAGGGAAGCGCCCGCGCGCCCGCACTGCCGGCCGGTGCGGCGCAACCGGCGCGGCGCAACCAATGGCTAATGGGCCAGCTGGAAATTCGTGGACACCGCCCAGCCTTCATTGCCGAGTTCATCGGTGACCTTCCACCACACACCCATTTTGTCGCCCGTCGGATAGAGCATCATCCCGGGATCGAGGTCGCGCACGACCTTGGATTTCAAGTTCGAATCCGTGTACAGCTTGGCCGGTTTCGCCATCAAGATCGACTGCTGCACATTGTCGGCCTTGGCGTCCGGGGCGGCGTTCTTCAAGTCGCCGACCAGTTTCACGTAGGCGTCGAGGTAGGCCATGGTGACCACTTGGCCGATTTCCGTATTGGCGTAGCTGCTGGCGCCGCCGGCCGCGAAGCCGCCGAAGAAACCGCCGCCGCCGCCGCCCATCCATCCCAAGTCGGTTTTCTTGGAATGGCCCTGCTCCAACGCCACCTGCTCCGTCGAGCGCACATCGGTCAGGGTGAGCACCACGTCTGCCGTCTTGCTCTTGAGGCTCACTCCACCCACCAGGGCGCCGACGCCATGCGGCAGCAAACCGCCGAGCATGCCGCCGATATTGGTGCCCCCCGAGTTGCGGTTTTGATTGGCGATGTCGGGAACGAGCACATAGTCGGCGGCCTTCATTTGACCCTTGCCGATATTCGAGCCCGCGCGTTGCTCGCCGCTGGCAGCCAGCGCCCTTTCCGCCTGGGCTGCCTGCAACCCCTTGCCCCGATCAACCAAGGTAAAGCACTTGGACTGCGACACGAAGACCTTGATCAGGGCGGCGGGCGAATCCAAGTTGAGCGCGGTCCACCACTGATTTTGCGGTTCGGTAACCGCCAGGGTGCCGATTTTCTTGTCACAGACGGGAATCTGAGGCGGCGGCGCCTCGGCGCCGAGAGCGGCTGACGCCAGCGTGGCGCCCCCGGAGGTCAACGACAGCGCGAGGCAATAGCGAGCAACGGTGCAAGAGACCTTCATTTTAATTCCCCCTTTGATTGAGCCCCGAGACGGACGCACCCTCCCCTGGGTGTCTAAGCCCTGGCAAAAGCCAAGGCGCTGATGATGGCTTTGTAAAAAATACCATAGCGTGCCGCGGGGCGCGACGAGCCGGGGCAACATTTGTCAGAACTGCGTCCGGCTCGAGTCCGATGGCGATGGAGAAACGCGCGAGAAACGCCGTCTCCGGTCGTAGGAGGAGCCGGGAAGTTAAAGTATCACGTCACTTAGCATCGGTATATTATTGTTTTAGCACATTAATATGTTGGTTATTTGGAACCACGCGGTGTGTAAGAGAACTTCTGCCCGGCGATGGCGGCTGCATACATGAGTCCACCCTTCGCAATGGTGAATACCGCCATGCCATTCTCGTAGTGGCCGGTCGCTCTCGCGTTCTTCTCGCCGCCGCTTGCTTCGGCAGCAGTGCCGTTGGTGCCCGCGCTCGCGGATGCGGCTGCGGTGATCGCGACCGCGCTTGCGCCGGCCGCAAACTCGAAGGAACCCGATTCGAATTCATCCAGCGCGCGCTTGTCCTCGAAGAAGATCATCTGGCTGTAGGCTTTGCCGCCGGCCTGGAATCCGACGCTGACCTGACCCATCGTGGTATCGCCGACGTAGCGACCATGCGCATATACATGACCTTTGCCCAATGCGCCACCCACGAGGAAGCCACCCTCACCGACCGTCGGAAATACGGCATACCCATAGCTCTTGCGGAAGAACGAGGCACTTTCGCCCGCATTTCTGAATAGATTGATGGTATCGGTGTATTCACTGGCGTGAGCCATGCCCGCCATCAGCAAGAGTGCGGGTGCCAGCTTGAGAGCCCGGGAGATTGATTTCATGTGAGAGTTACCTCCGAATCATACGGTTCATGAGATGCTCGAGCGCCGCACGCAGGTCGCTGCATTGACCCGTGTGCGCCGGCGATGTCTGCACGATGGTGCTTTTGGGAGAGACCAACCAATGAAATCGCTCGCGCGCGGACAGTTTGCCGATCGGCCCTGCGTCCGCCCCGCCCAAGCAGATCGCAGGAATGGTCGCCAAAGTGCTCCGGACGAGTTCGAGGTCCACGCCGGCATCCA
This sequence comes from Steroidobacteraceae bacterium, assembly GCA_036394715.1. Taxonomy (GTDB): domain Bacteria; phylum Pseudomonadota; class Gammaproteobacteria; order Steroidobacterales; family Steroidobacteraceae; genus Bog-1198. The sequence continues at coordinate 20,581 of DASWEO010000093.1, read as the reverse complement.
GTGCCAGCAGTGCCGCTTCGTCAAGCTCGATACTTGCCTCCAGCACGCGCTCGATGTCGCAGGACAAGATGATTCCGGCATTGACGAACTCGCCGCGCTCGACGCGCGGGACCACTCGCACGATCGCATAGTCATAGGTGCGAAGATCGTGCACGAATCGCCTCCTGTACGAAGACATCGGAGGACTGCATCCGGAGGATGAAATAATTCAGATAGGCTTCTCGCTGCGCGTGTATGCCTGCAAATCCCGGATCCTCAGCCAGCCAGGAGTCGGGGATCAACCGGACTATGCTCGCGAACTTGTCCGCCGTGAACAGCGAGGCCATCTGCGCGTCGGCTTGCGCCAGCGCGCTCGCGAACTTCAGCAATACATGATCCTTGATCAAGGCGAACGGCGTCGTCGCGTGCCGATCGGCGCTGTTCCACGCGTGATGGAAATAAAGGGACGCCCCGTGGTCGATGAGCCAAAGCCGCCGGTGCCAGATCAGCATATTGACGTTGCGCACCGTCCGGTCCACATTGCACACGAACGCATCGAACCAGACGATGGCCGACGCCAGCTCCGCATCGGGCACGAAGACCAGCGGATCGAAGGTGACGGAGCCGGGCAGATAGTCCAAGGCAATATTCAAGCCCGCGCTCGCGTCGATGAGACTATGGATCTCGTCATCGGGTTCGGTGCGGGCCAGCTCCGCCGGGAGTTCGACGAAGACGATTTCCGGCACCGGCAGACCCGCCGCGCGTCCGATTTCGCCCGCCAGCAGCTCTGCGATCAGGGCCTTGGGCCCCTGCCCCGCGCCCCGGAACTTGAGCACGTACAGACCGTCGTCGTCGGCTTCGATGATTGCCGGCAGGGACCCTCCCTCGCGCAGCGGCGTCACGTAGCGGCTGGCGGTAACGGTTCTCAGCTTCATTGTGCCGCAAGCTTACCGGATCCTTAAGATGCGGTATCGAACGCCGAGCGGGCGCGTCCGCCTAGTCAGCGCATCCAACGAGGCGGCGGCGAACCTGCCTGCGCGGCCCCAACGCCTGCTGAATCGCCATGGCGATTTCATATTGATTGCAGGGCTTCGCCAGCCTGAGTATTCCGAGCGACCCAGCATCCCCGGGAAGCTCCGCGTAGCCGGTCGCCAAGATGACGGGAAGGTCGGGATACCTTTCTTGAAGGCTCCTTGCGAGTTGCAGCCCCGTCATTGCCGGCATGGCATGATCCGTAATCACCACGTCGATCTCCAGACCTGAGGCGAGCTTGGCAATCGCCTCCGCACCCGAATGCGCCTCGATCGGGGTGTGTCCAAGATCCTCGATCATGGCCGACATTCCCGTCATCACCAACAAGTCATCGTCGACAATGAGCACGGTACATGGTCCGATGTAGGGCGCCGGGACGGACGGCGGAACATCGCCGTCGGCGGCTTGTGTTGCTGCTTTTGCCATCGGCAGGCTCAACTCGATCGTCGTGCCCACATTGGGCTCACTGTGGATGCGCAGCAGTCCGCCGGATTGCGCGGCGAGACCATGCACCATGGACAAACCGAGTCCCGTTCCCTTGCCGGGTCCCTTGGTGGTGAAAAACGGCTCGGTTGCCTTGGCGAGCGTCATCTCATCCATTCCGATCCCGTCATCGGCAATCCTGATGCGCACATAATCGCCGGGGGCGAGTGAGGAATCCGTGCCCTCCACCGACTGCGAGTACTTGCCGGCAGAAATCGTCAAGGTGCCGCCGTTCGGCATGGCGTCGCGCGCGTTCAGGGCCACATTGAGCAGCGCCAGCTCCAGTTGGTTGGCATCCACGAGCGCCGCCGGCAGCGGGCCATCAAACTGCGTCCGCAGCCCGACGCCGTGCCCCAACGCGCGCTCGAGCAATTCCCGCATTCCGCTCACCAGCAGCAGCACATCCACGGCTTCCGGTTTCAGCTCCTGCCGGCGGGAAAAAGCCAGCAGGCGCTGCGTGAGCGCGGCGCCTCTTTGAGCCCCCTGTACGGCGTTCTGCAGCAGGCGGTGGCTGCGCGGATCGTCCGGCAGCCGCTTCTCGAGCAGGCTGAGGCTGCCCAGCACCGCCATCAGCAGGTTGTTGAAGTCATGCGCTACACCGCCGGTCAATTGCCCGATGGTGTCCATCTTCTGCGCTTCGAACAATTGCGCAAGCGCTGTTTCCCGCTCGTGCGTCCGTTCCTTGATCCGCAGTTCCAGCTGTTCGTTGAACCGCTGCAACTCGGCGGTTCGTTCGGCGACGCGCTGCTCGAGCTCCGCATTGAAACGCTCGAGTTGACGCGTCTTACGGTACAAATCCAAGAACACCTTGACCTTGGCCCGCAGCAGCTCGGGAACCACCGGTACCGGCACGTAATCGACGCCGCCGAGCTGATAGCCCCGCAGCTGATCCGGGTAAGTCATCAACACGGCGGAGACGAAAATGATGGCCGTCGTCTGAAAGCGGGGATGTTCTCGAATCATGGCCGCGAGCTCGAAGCCATCGAGATCCGGCATGCACACGTCGATCAGCACCAGCGCAATTTCGTTCTTGAGCAGGCATTCGAACGCCTGGCTCGCCGAAGACGCCTTCAGCAAGTTTTCGCCGATCTCCGCCAAAATCGCTTCGTGGCTGAGCAGCTTGGCCTGCTGATCGTCGACCAGCAGAATGTTCACTCGTTCGTGCGTATTCATGCGATCGCAGGCTCAGCGGTGCAGCCACATGCGCAGCGCCGACAGGAGCTGCTCCACATTCACCGGCTTCGCCAGATAATCGGAAGCCCCCGCCTCCAGGCACTTTTCCCGGTCTCCCTTCATGGCCTTAGCCGTCAGCGCCAAGATGGGCAGGCGCCGAAACTTGGGCGTAGCGCGAATCGAGTGGATGGTCTCATAGCCATCCATCCCCGGCATCATGATGTCCATCAGCACGATGGCCACATCCGAGCGTGCGTTCAGCACGGCGAGGGCCTCGCGCCCGGTCGTAGCCGTGAGCACCTCCATGCCGCGCCGCTCGAGCACGCTGCTCAACGCGAAAATATTGCGCGTGTCGTCATCCACCAGAAGGACGGTGCGCTTCACCAAATCCTCATCGGAGCTGTGCAGCCGCTGCAGCATGCTTTGCTTCGCCGGCGGAAGATCGGCCACGACCCGGTGCAGGAACAGCGATGTTTCATCCAGCAGGCGTTCCGGCGACTCGACGCCCTTCACCACGACGCTGCGCGCCATGCTGCGCAGTTGGGCGTCCTCGTCCGCGGACAGTTCACGGCCGGTGAAAACCACCACGGGCACGTCGCGCAATTCCGCGTCGTCGCGAATCGTCTCCAGCACCTCGAAGCCCGACATATCGGGCAATTTCAAGTCCAGCACCACGCAATCGGGCGGTCTTTCACGCAACTCGGTCAATGCCGCCTCACCGGTGGCCGCCATCGTGATTTCGATGTCCGTGGACTCGAGCAACTCCGACACGCCCATGCGTTCGGCCTCGTCATCCTCGACCAGAAGCAGGCGCTTGCGCCGCGGAGCGGCATAGTCCTTGATTCGCGCAAACGCATCTTCCAGGTCGTCCGGCGTCGTGGGCTTTTGCACGTGCGCAAACGCTCCGCGTGCCAGTCCATGATGACGGTCTTCGTCCAAGGTGACGATCTGCACCGGAATATGGCGGGTCGCCGGATCCTGCTTCAGTTGGCTCAACACCGTCCAACCCAGCATGTCCGGCAGGAAAATATCGAGTGAGATGGCGGTCGGGCGGTGCGTGCGTGCAAGTTCCAGAGCCTCGGCGCCGCGCTGCGCGACCAGTACCTTGAATCCCTGTTCCTTGGCGGTCGCCATCATGAGGCGCGCAAAATGCGCATCGTCTTCGACGATGAGCACCATGCTGTCGCCCGGGCTCAGCGCGTCGCGATCGTCCAGGATCTGCTCGATCGGCCGGTCGGTGGCCCGAAGCGAGCCCGCCTGCGCCGTCGCGTGCTGGGTCGCGTCCGCGGCGCCGCCGGATACCGGCTTCGACGCCGCACTGCCCGAATAGGTCAGCGGCAGGAACAGCGTGAACACGCTGCCCTTGCCCGGGGTGCTGCGCAGCTGGATCTCACCTCCCAGGAGGTTCGCCAGTTCGCGGCTGATCGCGAGCCCTAAGCCGGTTCCGCCGTACTTGCGGCTGGTGCCGGCGTCCGCCTGCTGGAAGGCCTCGAAGATGATGCGCTGTTTCTCCGGCGGGATGCCTATGCCGGTGTCGGACACTTCGAACGACACCACGGAAGGCGCATGCCGCAGGGTCGGGTGGTCCGCGTTCCAGCCGCTGACCGCGGGCGCCACCGCGAGCCTCACTCCGCCCAAGGCCGTGAATTTGAACGCGTTGGACAACAGGTTCTTCAAAACCTGCTGCAGACGTTTCGAATCCGTGACGATGCTGCGGTCCAGATTTGGCGATATCGACACCTCGAACTGCAGGCGCCTGTTCTCGGCCTCATGGCGGAACGGCCGCGCAATCATCTCCAACAGGTTGCTGAAGTACACCTCTTCGGCGTCCACGGACACCGTGCCCGATTCGATCTTGGAGAGATCCAGGATATCGCTGATGAGATTGAGCAAATCGGTCCCCGCGCCATGGATGGTGCGCGCGAACTCCACTTGCTTGGCGCTGAGATTGCCGTCCGGATTTTCGGTCAGCTGCTGGCCCAGGATCAGAATGCTGTTGAGCGGCGTACGCAGCTCGTGGGACATGTTGGCCAGGAATTCCGATTTGTACTTCGAAGTCAGCGCGAGCTCCGTCGCCTTCTCTTCCACCGCGCGGCGCGCCTGTTCGATTTCCTGGTTCTTGGCCTCGACCTCGACGTTGCGGTCGGCCAATTGCTGCGCCTTCTGCTCGAGCTGCTCGTTCGTCTGCTGCAGCTCGCGCTGCTGGGTCTGAAGCTCGGTGGCCAGCTGCTGCGACTGCTTCAGCAACCCCTCGGTCTGCATGGTCGCTTCGATGGAATTGAGCACAATGCCGATGGACATGGTCAGCTGCTCGAGAAACGAGAGCTGCAGCGCCGTGAATTCTCCGAGCGACGCGAGCTCGATGACCGCCTTGACATCGCCTTCGAACAGCACGGGCAGCACGATCACGTGGCGCGGCGGCGCCCTGAACAAGCCGGAGCGGATGGGAACGACGTTCGCGGGCATTTCGGTGATCAGCATGCGCCGCGCGTCGCGCGCGCATTGGCCTATGAGGCCCTCCCCCATTTGCAATTGCTGGGCGTAGCCTTCGGCCGCATCGTCCGCATACGCCGCCAGCAGCTTCAATGTCTGCGTCGCACCGTCGGCTTGGACCTGGTAAATGACGCCGTGCTGCGCCTCGACCAGGGGCGCCAATTCCGACAGCATCATCCGGCCCACGGTCGCCAGATCGCGCTGCCCCTGCAGCATGTTGGTGAAGCGCGCGAGATTGGTCTTGAGCCAATCCTGCTCGGTGTTGCGGTCCGTGGTCAGGCGTAGATTCCCGATCATCGTATTGATGTTGTCTTTGAGCTCCGCCACCTCGCCGCGCGCCTCGACTTGCACGGACCGGGTCAAATCACCCTTGGTGACCGCGGTGGCGACCTCGGCGATCGCGCGCACCTGAGTGGTCAGGTTCGCTGCCAGCAGGTTCACGTTGCCCGTCAAATCCTTCCAGGTTCCTGCCGCGCCCGGCACATTGGCCTGCCCGCCGAGCCGGCCTTCGACGCCCACTTCGCGCGCCACCGTGGTCACCTGGTCGGCGAACGTCGCAAGCGTATCGGTCATGTTGTTGATGGTTTCCGCCAACGCGGCAACCTCGCCCTTGGAGGCCACGGTGAGATTCTGCTTCAGATCGCCGTTCGCGACCGCGGTCACCACCTTCACGATGCCGCGCACTTGCTCGGTCAGGTTGGCCGCCATGACATTCACGGTGTCCGTGAGATCCTTCCAGGTTCCCGCGACTCCCGGCACTTGCGCCTGACCGCCGAGCCGCCCTTCGGTGCCCACCTCGCGCGCCACCCGGGTCACCTCGCCGGCGAAACCATTCAGCTGGTCCACCATGGTGTTGATGGTGTTCTTGAGCTCGAGAATTTCACCCTTCACGTCCACCGTGATCTTGCGCGACAGATCGCCCCGGGCCACCGCCGTGGTGACCTCGGCGATGTTGCGCACCTGAGTGGTGAGATTCGCCGCCAATAGGTTCACGTTGTCGGTGAGGTCCTTCCAGGTGCCGGCCACGCCGGGAACCACGGCTTGCCCGCCCAAGCGCCCGTCGGTGCCCACTTCGCGCGCCACGCGGGTCACTTCGCCCGCGAACGAACGCAGCTGATCCACCATGGTGTTCAGCGTCTCTTTCAGCAGCAGAATCTCACCGCGCACGTCGACGGTGATCTTGCGCGACAAATCGCCGGTCGCGATGGCGGTGGCGACCTCGGCGATATTGCGCACCTGGGCCGTGAGATTGCCGGCCATGGAATTGACGTTGTCGGTGAGATCCTTCCACGTGCCCGCGACTCCGGGCACCTGGGCCTGCCCGCCGAGCTTGCCTTCCGTGCCCACCTCGCGCGCCACGCGCGTCACTTCTCCGGCAAAACCGTTGAGCTGGTCGACCATGGTATTGATGGTGTTCTTGAGCTCGAGAATTTCGCCCTTCACGTCCACCGTGATCTTGCGCGACAGGTCGCCGCGCGCGACGGCCGTGGTGACCTCGGCGATGTTGCGCACCTGGCCGGTGAGATTCGACGCCATGGAGTTGACGTTTTCGGTCAGATCCTTCCAGGTGCCCGCGACCCCGGGGACGTTCGCCTGCCCGCCCAGCTTGCCTTCGGTGCCCACCTCGCGCGCCACCCGGGTGACTTCCGAGGCGAAGCGGTTGAGCTGGTCGACCATCGTATTGAGGGTTTCCTTCAGCTGCAGAATCTCGCCGCGCACGTCGACCGTGATCTTGCGCGACAGATCGCCGTTGGCGATGGCGGTCGAGACTTCGGCGATGTTGCGCACTTGCGCCGTGAGGTTGCGGGCCATGGAATTGACCGAGTCGGTCAAATCCTTCCACGTGCCCGCGACCCCGGGAACCTGTGCCTGGCCGCCGAGGCGGCCTTCGGTGCCGACTTCGCGCGCGACGCGAGTCACCTCGCCGGCGAACGAACGCAGCTGGTCCACCATCGTGTTCAGCGTCTCTTTCAGCAGCAGGATTTCGCCCGACACCGTCACCGTGATTTTCTTCGACAGGTCGCCCTGCGCGACCGCGGTCGCCACTTCCGCGATATTGCGCACTTGACCGGTCAAATTGGACGCCATCGAATTCACCGAGTCCGTGAGATCCTTCCACGTGCCCGCCACGCCCTTGAGCTGCGCCTGGCCGCCGAGCTTGCCCTCGGTGCCCACTTCGCGCGCCACGCGCGTCACTTCGCCCGCAAACGCGTTCAGCTGGTCCACCATGGTGTTGATGGTGTCCTTGAGCTCGAGGATCTCGCCGTTCACGTCCACCGTGATCTTTTTCGACAAGTCGCCGTTGGCCACCGCGGTGGTGACCTCCGCGATGTTGCGCACCTGGCCGGTGAGGTTCGAGGCCATGGAGTTGACGTTCTCGGTCAAATCCTTCCAGGTGCCCGCCACGCCGCGCACGTTCGCCTGGCCGCCCAAACGGCCCTCGGTACCCACCTCGCGCGCCACGCGCGTCACTTCGGAGGCGAAGGCATTCAGCTGGTCCACCATCGTATTGATGGTCTCCTTGAGCTGCAGGATCTCGCCCGACACCCTCACCGTGATCTTCTTCGCGAGATTCCCATTCGCGATGGCGGTCGACACCTCGGCGATGTTGCGCACCTGCGCCGTGAGATTCGATGCCATCGAATTCACGTTATCGGTCAAATCCTTCCACGTGCCGGCCACACCCGGGACCTGTGCCTGGCCTCCCAGGCGCCCTTCAGTGCCCACTTCGCGCGCGACGCGCGTCACCTCGCCGGCGAAGGCGTTCAGCTGATCCACCATGGTGTTCATGGTCTGCTTGAGTTCGAGAATTTCTCCCGACACGTCGACGGTGATCTTGTGCGACAAATCGCCGCGGGCGACGGCCGTCGTCACCTGCGCGATGTTGCGCACCTGAGCGGTGAGATTGCCGCACATGGCGTTCACCGAGTCGGTGAGGTCCTTCCAAGTGCCCGCCACTCCGGGCACCAGCGCCTGTCCGCCCAACTTGCCTTCCGTACCCACTTCGCGCGCCACGCGCGTCACTTCGGAGGCAAAGGAACGGAGCTGATCCACCATGGTGTTGATGGCCTCCTTCAATTGCAGGATTTCGCCGCGCACGTCCACCGTGATCTTCTTCGACAGATCTCCGTTGGCCACGGCGATCGTCACTTCCGCGATATTGCGCACCTGCGCCGTCAGATTCGACGCCATCGAATTCACGCTCTCCGTGAGATCCTTCCAGACGCCGGTGACCTCGCGCACCTGCGCCTGGCCGCCCAGCTTGCCGCCGGTGCCGACCTCGCGCGCCACGCGCGTGACTTCGGAAGTGAACACGCTGAGCTGCTTGATCATGGTATTGACGATGTTGGCGGACCGCAGGAATTCGCCTTTCAGCGCGCGCCCATCCACATCCAACGGCACTGTTTGCTGCAAATCGCCGCGCGCCACCGCGGTCACCGTTCGGGTGACCGCCGTCGTCGGCCATAGCAAGTCATCGATCAGCGCATTGACCGACGACTCCATGTCAGCCCATGCGCCTTCGGACAGGCCGAATCGCACGCGCGTACGGGTCTTGCCCTGCCGGCCCACCACTTCACCGACGTGCTCGAGCTGTTGCGCAATGCGCTGATTCGCGGCAATGATGGTATTGAATGCGTCGCAGATCTTTCCCGCGACTCCAACCTGCGAACCGGGCAGGCGCACGGAAAAATTGCCCGACTGCATCGCGCGAAGCGCATCGAGCAATTGATTCAGGTTGAGTTCCGGACCGGATTCCGACGCAGTGGCGACATGCCCGTTCTTTCTTCGGCGCGCGACGCTTGCGTTTACATCCATGACTATATCTCCACGCTAAACGCGCGAATGTATGCGGTGAGCAGGCATCATCCCCTCGCAAATGTTGGCAAACGCAGCATGAAAAGTCCATTGCGAACGCGGCGCGACATAAGCCGATCGTTGTAATATTTACAAGGCCGCGACACCCGTCTCGCTGGAGCGAGTTGTTGCGTAAAGACGACGGGTCAAAGAACCTCGACCTCTACCAGGCAATCGTAGAACGTCGGCGCGCGCCCCATATCCGTCAGCGTGTCGCTGCTCGTGAGCTCGTTGGCGTTCTTGCCGTCACGCGCCAGCTTTTTCCACCAGACCGACAGGGCCACGACGACTCCCGGGCGAGCGCGATCGGTGACTCTGGCGCGCAGCTCGACACTCCCGCGGTCGTTGAAGACCCGCACGTAGCCGCCCGCGATCACGCCCCGCCGGGCGGCGTCGTCCGGATGGATGTCCAGCCAGGGCTCGCCTTCGGAGGCGCGCAGGCTCTGCACGTTGACGAAGGAGCTATTGAGAAAATTCCGCGCCGGAGGCGAAATCATCGCCAGCGGATAGCGGCTCGCCGCGGCGCTTCGAGTGTCTTCCTGGGGCGCGATGTAGTCGGGCAAGGGATCCAAACCGAGTTCCTGGGCCCGGGCCGAGAAAAATTCCACCTTGCCGGAGGGCGTGTCAAAGCCCCCATCCGCAAAGCGCGCGACCCCGGTCGGGACGCCCACTCGCTTCCATCCCGCGGCGCGCACGGCATTGAAATTCCAGTCCTTCGCCACGGCAGCTTGCGCAATGGTTTCGTCCGAGTCATTGAAGCAGGCTTCAGTGAACCCCATGGCCTTGGCCAGCAAGCGAAATATTTCCGTGTTGGGCTTGCATTCACCCAACGGAGCGATCGCGGGATTGTTGGCCACCATGTAGTAGTGGCCATACGGTTTCACCACGTCGAGATGCTCGAGCTGAGTGGTGGCGGGCAGCAGGATATCGGCATAGTCCGCCGTGTCGGTCTGGAAATGTTCCAGCACGACGGTGAACAAGTCCTCGCGCGCGAACCCCCGCACCACGCGCGTGGAATCGGGCGCGACGGCGACGGGATTCGAGTTGTAGACGATCAAAGCGCGGATCGGCGCGGCAGGGTCCAGCAGCGCATGCCCGATGGTCGACATATTGATGGTTCGCGGTCCGCGTCCGGCCAAGAGATCGGGGCGTTCCAAGGCGCGCTTATCGACGTCGAAATTGCCCGACGTGGATAGGAACACCCCGCCCGCGGCATCGCGAAAAGCGCCCACGAGCGCCGGCAGGCACGCGATATTGCGCGTCGCCATGCCGCCGCCCCGCGCGCGCTGCATGCCGTAATTGGCGCGGATCAGCGCGGGCCGGACGGTGCCATAGAGATGAGCGAGCGATTCGATTTCCCCGCCGGTAATGCCGCAAATCGACGCGACCCTCTCCGGATCGTACGAGCGCACCCGCTCGCACAGGCCGTCGAACCCCAGAGTGTGGTGATCGACGTAGTCGCGATCGATCAGACCGTCGCGAATCAGCACGTGCATGAGCCCGAGCGCCAGTGCGGAATCCGTTCCGGGCAACAGCGCAATGTGCCGGTGGCACTTCTCCGCCGTGAGCGAGCGGTAGGGATCGATCGCGACCAGGGTGGCGCCGCGCCGCTTGGCCTCCTGCGCGCGCGCCCAGAAGTGCACGCTCGAGGTGATGGCGTTCGAGCCCCAGAAGATGATCAGCTTGGCCTCATGGGCCAATTCCACGTCGACCCCGATACGGCTGCCGAGCGTGATTTCGTGGCCGGCGGTTCCCGCCGAGGCGCAGATGGTGCGGTCCAAGAAGCTGGCGCCGAGCTTGTGGAAGAATCGCATGGACATGGAGTCGCCCTGCACCAAGCCCATGGTTCCCGCGTAGCTGTAGGGGAGAATCTGCTCAGGATCTTCGGCCGCAATCGGCTTCAGACGCGTCGCGATGGCGGCAATCGCCTCCTCCCAGCTGATCTGCTCGAACCGCCCCTCCCCCTTCTTGCCGATACGCCGCATCGGGTGCAGCAGGCGATCGGGATGGTAGGTGCGCTCGGTGTAGCGGGCCACCTTGGTACACAGCACTCCGGCGGTGGGCGCGTGCTCGGCCGAGCCCGTGACCTTGATGGCGATGCCGTCCCGGACATGCACGTCGAGCGCGCAGGTGTCCGGGCAGTCATGCGGACACGCGCCTTTGACCAGGGTCACGGCGGAGGGTGTTGCGCTGTTTGCCGGCACGTCGCGGCTGCCGATCATGCGGCGTATCCCTTCTCCAAAATGCGATCCATGAACTTCTCGCACTGCGCGAGTTGCTCCAGCGTGACGAATTCGTTCGGCCGATGTGCCTGCGCGATGTCGCCCGGCCCGCAGATGACGGACGGAACCCCCATCTTCTGGAACAGACCCGCTTCGGTGCCGTAGGACACCTTGCCCACCTGATGGTTTCTCGAGAGCTGCATTGCCCACTGCACGATGGCGTCGGTTTCCGCGGCCGCGAGTCCCACGGTCTGGCTGACCCACTCCAGATCGATGCCGGACTTGTCATCCACCTTCTGCATCTCGCGCGCCAAGTCCTGTGCGTAGGCACGGATTTCCTGATACAGGGTGTCGGGCGCGGTACTGGGCAGGGTGCGCATGTCGAATTGGAACACACAGTCCTTGGGAATGACGTTGGAGGCGATGCCTCCGTGAATGAGCCCGGTCGACATCGTGGAATACGGCACGGTGAACCCGTAGTCGCGCGTTTCGATTTGCGCGAGGCGGTCGGCGATTTGACGGATGAACACGACCAGGCGGGCCGCGTATTCGATGGCGTTCACCCCGTGGGTGACATAACTGGAATGCGCTTCGCATCCAAGCACCCTGCACCGGAATCGATTCATGCTCTTGTGGGCGATGATGGGCTGCATCGAGGTGGGTTCGCCCACCACGCAGCCGGCCGGCCGGATGTCGTTCTCTTCCAAGTCGCGAATCAGCCCGCGCACACCGATGCAGCCGACTTCCTCGTCGTAGCTCAGCGAATAATGCAGCGGCGCATCGAGGCGGTTGTCGTTCAGGGCGGCGACGAATGCCGGCGCCCGGGCAAGAATGATGCCGATGAATCCCTTCATGTCCGCTGAGCCGCGCGCAAACAATTTGCCGTCGCGCTCAATGGCCACGAACGGGTCCGTGTCCCAGGGCTGACCGTCCACCGGCACGACGTCGGTATGGCCGGAGAGAATCAAACCGGGTTTCTTCGAGTCACCCAGAGTGGCGAACAAATTCGCCTTCTTGCCGGTCGCGTCGTAGGTGAGCCGGGTGGTTGCGCCGAAGCCTTGCAGGTAATCGCGCGCCCATTCGATCAGCCCGAGATTGGAGTCGCGCGACACGGTCTTGAAGCCGATCAGCCGCTCGATCATGGCGCGGGACGCCGCGCTCGGACGGCTGGGATGCAACTCGGGTTCGAGGACTGCGTTCATGACAATCGCTCACGGTGAAACCCATACTGTACATCACCGCCGCGGACGCCGGTTGATGCTGACCGACCAATTCATTATAATGACCTAATGTCTCGAGACCAAAAATCGCCCACCTCGCTGCCGGCCAATTGAGCAACTCAACACTTCCGCGGAACCGCGTCGGCCTGGGCGACGCCGTCATTCTGGGGCTGTCCAGCTCGGGGCCTGCGCAAACGCTTGCGGTGAGTCTGGCGGGATTGGTCGCGGTCAGCGGCTACGGCGGTGTCGTGCCGATTCTGATCTGCTTCGTGCCCATGATGGGCATCGCCATCGCCTACCAGCGTCTGAATCGGTGGGACCAGAGTTCCGGCGCGACTTATACCTGGGTGGCCAAGGTGTTTCATCCCTACCTCGGATTCTTGTCGGGATGGATGATCCTTCTCTATTACACGCTCGGCACGACCACGCTGACCATTCCCGCGGGGGTCTATACGCTCGATCTGCTGGCGCCCTCCTTCGTCGACAATCATTGGGCGATTTTCCTGGCCGGCGCCGCCTGGAATCTCCTCATCACCGCGCTTGCCATTGCCGGGCTGAAAGTGGTGGCCCGCGTTGAGTGGGTCATCGTCGTCTTCCAATACGCGGTGCTCCTGATCGTCGCGGCCGTGGCTCTGGCTGCGTTGCTGCACGGAACCACCGCCGTGCGATTCTCCTGGACTTGGTTTTCGTGGTCCGGGCTCGGCGGCATGAAGGGATTGATGGGCGGAATATTGATCGCCTGCTTCATGTATTCGGGCTGGGACGCGTCGATCTACGTCAATGAGGAGACCACGGACCGGGCGAACAACCCGGGAAAGGCAGCACTGGCCAGCGTCGTGATGCTGGCCTTGGTGTATTCCCTGGTGACGTTCGCCTTCCAGAGCGTTCTGTCGCCCGGTGAAATGCAGGCGCACGCCGGCAATGTCTTGTCGGCGGTGAGCGGACGGCTCATGCATGAGCCATGGGATTCGGTGATGGCGCTGGTCGTGCTCACCGGCACCCTCGCCACCTTGCAAGCCGCGGTCGTCTCCGCGGCGCGCGTCGGACTCGCCATGTCCCGCGACCGCGTCATGCCGAAGTTCTTTCAGCGCCTGAGCCCCGGCGGCGCCGGCCCATGGGCCGCGACCTTGACGATGAGCGCGATCAATTTGCTGCTGCTCGCCCTCGCCTTGGGGACCTCGACGATCGCGGCGGCGTTGACCAATGCCGCCAGCAGCCTGGGACTCATTTCCATTGTGTTCTACGGCATCACCGCGGCCGCGGCGCTGTGGCAGCAGCGCGCGACGCTCGCATCGAGCGCGGGAAATTTGATCCTGGGCGGAATGCTGCCGCTGATCGGCGTGGCGTTCAGCGTATGGGTTCTGGTCGAATCGCTCTCGACGGGCGCGGTCACCCCCACGGTCATGCTCTACGGTTTGGGTTCGATTCTTGCCGGCGCCATCGTGGCGCTGTTCTTGCACCGGGTCATGGGTGTGAGCTTTTTCGATGCTTTGTAATTTTTTGAAGGAAGGGCGCGGCCACGCGCTGAAGGACGGCGACGATATGATGAAATACCAAAATCCCGCGCGCTCCGCGCGCAGCGCTGAACTGCACCAAAAGGCCTGCGGTCCGATTCCCGCCGGCGTCAACAGCACCGCCCGTGCGACCTGGTCGGGTTGGGATCCCTATCCCCTGTTCGTGGATCGCGGCGAGGGCGCCTATCTCTACGATGTCGACGGCAACGCCTACATCGACTATCTGCTGGGCTTGGGTCCGATGATTCTCGGACATCGCCCTCCGAAGGTGACCGCCGCCGTGGTGGAGCAAATCCAAAATCGCGGCACGGTATTCGCGTTGCCGACCGCCCAAGAGGCGCGCTTGGCGCAAAAGATCATCGCCGCCGTGCCGAGCGTTGAGCAGGTACGCCTGTGCAATACCGGCACGGAGGCCGTGATCTACGCCGTCCGATTGGCGCGCGCCTTTACGGGACGCGAAAAAGTCATTCGCTTCGAGGGCATGTATCACGGCTTTTCCGACGGCGTCTACTGGAGCAAGCATCCGCTGCTCGACGAGGCGGGGCCCGATCAGCATCCCATCGCCGTGGCGCAGGGACCCGGATTATCGAAGGCGGCCGGCGCGCAATTGATCATTTTGCCGTGGAACGACGCCGATGCGCTGCGCGCGGCGGCGGCCCGCGAAGGCGATGCGATCGCGGCGATTCTCACCGAACCTGTGATGTGCAATACCGGGTGCATCCTGCCCGAACCGGGATACCTTCAGGCCATGAGGGAAATCGCCGACTCACGCGGTATCGTGTTGATCTACGACGAGGTCATTACCGGCTTTCGATTGGGCTACGGCGGCGCTCAAGGCATCTATGGGATCAAACCCGATATCAGCGTGTTCGCCAAGGGGTTGGGCGGCGGCTTCCCCGTGGCCGCTCTGGGCGGACGGCGCGACATCATGAAGCTCGTGGCCGACGGCACCGTGTCCATGGCAGGCACCTACAGCGCCAACGGCATCGCGGTCGCCGCCGCGAACGCCGCGCTCGATGAACTGGGCGAGCCGGGAAAGTATGAGGCGCTGTTCGCCCGCTGTTCCCGTTTCTACGCCGGCCTATCGGCGATTTTCGCCCGCCATGGACTGCCGGCCTATGTGGCCGGCTTGGGACCCGTTCTGCAAGTGTGGTTTGCGGAAAAGCCCATTCGCAATTATCGCGATGCCGCGCGCTATGCCGATCATGAGATCTTCCGCCGCTGGTGGGAAGCCATGTTGGAGCGCGACGTCCTGTTCCACCCGGGCGCATTTGAAAATCTATTCGTGTCGTTCGCGCACTCCGACGCGGACATCGACCGGACCTTGGCGGCCGCGGACCAAGCGGCCGGCCTGCTGCGGGCTCATGTCTGACGCGAAGCTGAAGCGGCTCACTCTCGGGGTCGATCTCGGGACCTCGGCAGTCAAGGTCGTGGCGCTGGGAGTCGATGACGCGGTGATGGGCGAAGGCGCCGCGGGCTTCGGCACCGACAGCGCGCTGCCCCAGCAAGCCGAGCAGCAAACAGCCGATTGGCTGGGGGCCGCATCCCGCGCCATGCACGCACTCGGAATCGCTCTCGAGCACCGCTTCGGCGGCGGGTGGACGGACCAAGTCGCCGCCATTGGCCTCACCGGTCAATTGCCGACGTTGGTCTGTTTGGATGACGCAAAACCCCTGGGCGCCGCCATCACGTGGAAGGATGGCCGCGCGGACGCGTGGGCATCGACCCGCGTCGACGCGGCGCGCCGAATGTTCATGTACGGGCGTACCGGCATGCCGATCGACGGCCGCTACCTGGCCCCGATGCTGCAATTTCACTTCGCCGAGCGCATCGGCCGGGTGCGGACCATTCTATCCGCCAAGGATTACCTGCTGTCGGAACTGACCGGGCAGCGCTTGACCGAACCCACCACCGCCGCCGGCTACGGGATCTACGACTTGCGGGAGCGGCAATTCAGCCAGGATCTCGCTGACTTCTGGCGTGTGCCGCGCGCCCTGCTGCCGAGAATACAAGGCGCCAACACGCTGGCCGGCCCCTTGAATCAAGCCGGTGCGGCGCTGCTCGGACTGCGCGAAGGGATTCCCGTCAGCACCGGCGCGGCGGATTCTGTGTGCGCGTCGTTCGCCATGTCGGGACTCGACGAGCGCGCGGTATCGATCAGTTTCGGGTCGAGCGCGGTGGTCATCGGCGCGAGCGCGGCGCCCCGATTCGACCCGGCCGCTCGGTACCTGCTGACGCCGCATGTGCACGATGAGTGGTACGGCCGCGAAATGGATTTGCTCGCAACCGGTACGGGCTATCGCTGGCTGAGCAACCTGTTTTCGTGGGTCTCGGGCGACATCGATCGCAATGCCGCTCAGTCGGTTCCGGGAGCGCATGGCCTCTTCTTCCCGCCCTACCTCGCCGGCGGCGAACAGGGGGCGCTGTGGAATCCCCGATTGCAGGGCGCCCTATTCGGACTCAGCCTGCGGCATTCTCGCGCCGACATCGCGCGCAGCTTTCTGGAAGGCGTGTTCTTTGAAATCAAGCGCTGCATCGAGGTGCTGGCGGAAACGGCGCCGATCGAGGCCGTCATGGTCAGCGGCAACCTGGTGAACTCGCCGGCCAGCACGCAAATGCTCGCGGATATTTTGCAGCGCGCGGTCGGCGCCGTCCCCGGCAAGTCGCCCGCCGCCGTCGGCGCCGCCCTGCTGGCGCGGCGCATTGCGGGCGTCGAGGTTGCGCCCGATCGGCACGTGCGGTCCCGGCCATTGACCCAACCGTACGAGCCCACGGCTCGAGTTTACGCCGGCCTATATCGGCAGTATTTGACTCGGGCCACGCTGTGCGAGTAGTCAGCGCGGCGACGAGCGGCCGTTCACGCCGGCGTGGCGGACGTGAGCTGGCCGGTGACGAGCTTGGCTCTGCATCCCTCTCACCGTCATTGAGCTTTGCGCACCCGCTGAGAGTCGATGACCTCGACCGCTTCGACGAAAAAAGTCGGAGCGGTTTCGAGACGGAACGCGAAGGATTTAGCGACGAACACCATGCGAAAGGCGTCGATGGGTTGATGCCGCGCCGAGAAGCTCACGCCGGAAACCTCGACCACCCACTCGAAACTCATGAGGTCGAGGAGCTCGTGTTCGCGGGTGAGCGCCGGGCGCGACACCAGCGTTTGTTCCTCGCGGGCCTCTTTGAGTCCGTAGACCTCGTCGAGCAGGTCATACAGGGAGCGTTTGTCCGATCCGTTCAAATAGCCCGCAAGATCCGGCGCCAGGATCTTCGGAATCACCGACGACTCCCAGATCATCGGCTGTTTGTTCAACAGGCGCAGCCGCGAAACCTCCCAGACGGTCGCGGCGGCCGACAAGCCCAGCCGCTTGGCCTCTTCCTCGGTAGAGGCGCGCGCCTCGCAGCTCAACACCCGAGTTTGCAATTTGGAGCGGGCGTCCAAGTGCAGGCCGTTGCGCAACCCGCCGATTTTGGTCGTCTCTGCCTTGACTCGCGGCCGCGCGACAAAGGTGCCCCGGCCCTGCTCGCGCCGAACCACGGCTTGCGAAGACAGTTCGGACAGGGCCCGCCGCACCGTGACCAGGCTGACTCCCGCCAAGGCGGACAACTGTGCTTCGGTGGGCAGTTGATCGCCCTCTCGCAATTTCTGTTCGTCGATGTATTGCAGGACGAAGGCGATGGTTTTCTCGTACAGCGATTTCACCGCGCGAATTCTACGTTGATTCGGGCGAAACGCGATGGTCTTGGGGACGGCGCGGAACCTCCCTTTGGATTGAGTATGTTATTGCAATGAATTATAAATGAGATTACATTCAGAAGGGGCGACGACGGGGGAGCCGTTGCCGGGGTGCGGGGGACGTACGCGCCATTTAAAAGGATGCGGCTGGCATTCGCATGATCTTAAGAAATGGGAGACTCGAATGAACCGACTCTTTGCCAGCTGGGTTCCCGGCTGTTTGTTGATGATTCCCATCGCTGGCGCCCTGGTGGCGGCCGCCCCCGCCGGCGCCGCGGATGCCGGCGGGCCCGCGCGCGGGTCACAACCCGAGGCCACCTTGGAAACCATCGTGGTGACCGGGTCCTATATCCGCCGCACCGATACCGAGTCGCCCTCGCCGGTGGATGTCATCACGGCGGACGATATCCTCAAGCGCGGCATGACCAACATCGCGGACGTGATCCATTCCCTGTCGTCGGACAACAGCGGCACGCTGACCCAGAACTTCAGCGGCGCCATGGCGGGCGGCGCCAGCGGTGTCTCGCTGCGCGGCTTGACCGTGGATGCCACCCTGGTGTTGGTCGATGGACATCGCATGGCCACCTACCCGCTGGCGGACGATGGCCAGCGGCCCTTCGTCGACATCGGCTCGCTGCCGCTCGGAATCGTCGATCGGGTGGAAGTGCTGAAAGACGGCGCCTCGGCGATCTATGGCTCGGATGCCATCGCCGGCGTCGTCAATATCATCACCAAAAAGACTTTCACCGGCCTCGATGTGTCGACGAACCTCGGCTCTTCGTACAAGGGCGACGGCCTGGAGCAGCGCCTGTCGGCGACGTATGGATTCGGGAACCTGTCGAATGACGGACACAATGTCTACTTCAATGTCGAGTATCGGCACCAAGCCGAAATCAAGCAAGAAAATCGGCGCTCCTATTTGAATCAGCTCGACCTGCGTCCCTACGGCGGCAACGATTTGCGCGGCGGCATCGTGCAGCAGGCCCCGCCCAACAACGGCACGTACACGGCCGTGGGTCAGGTCGCACCGCTCGGGATCGCTCCGGGGGATACCGCGTTGTCGCAGCTCGACCAGTTTTATTTGCTGCCGGGCTGCAAACCGCAGAACCTCAATTATTCCGGCGGCTGCACTTGGGATCCGAATCTCTACAAGAAAATCCAGCCGCGCTCCGAAGGCTTGGACGTCACGGCCAAGTGGACTCAGAGCCTGGGCGACCGCTGGACCAGCAGTCTCGCGGCCTCGTTTTTCCGTTCCGAGTCCGAGCAATGGCGGCAACCGAATCAATACTTGGACGGCACCTCCACCGTGCCCTTCGTGTGGGCGGGCGCCAACGGCACGCTGGTCGATCAAACCGATCCGGCCACCACGCAGATCGTGCTGCCTGCGAATCATCCGGACAATCCGTTCAATCCGGCGAGCCCCTACTTCGCGGCGGCGCAGGCCTTCTACGGCGCGAATTTTGCCAACTACATCGGCAAACCGGCGCTATTCTACGGCGCGCTCACCGACATTCCCGTGCAAATCACCAAGTATCAAACCGACGTGATTCGGCTCGTGGAGGACCTGAACGCTCAGCTCGGCGAGTGGGATACGAGCTTGAGCGCCGGCTTCGTGAGGGCGGCGACTCGGTCGACCTACACCGGCTTCGTTCGCGCCAGCGCATTGAATGCGGCCCTGGCCAGCGATGAATATCGAGTCGGCCAGAATGCCTACTTGAATCCGCCTTCCCTGTACCAGACTCTGGCCCCGGAAACGCATGATACCGCGACCTCGACCTTGAGTTTCTTCTCCGCCACCGCATCGCGGCCGCTGGCCCCGTTGCCGGGCGGAGACCTCGCTCTCGCCGTGGGCGCAGATGCGCGCTTCACGCGCCTCGACAATCCCGGCGAGCCCTACGCGACCCTGGGCGATATCTTGATGGACGGCAGTTTCTATGCGAAGGGTTCGCAGGACGTGTACGCGGCCTTCACCGAGCTGTCCGCGCCGATCACGCATCAGCTCGAACTCAGCGCGGCGGCGCGGGTGGATCATTACAATACTGCCGGCACTGCCTTTACGCCGAAGTTCGGTCTGAAATGGAAGATCATTCCGCAATTGGCGTTCCGCGGAACGTTCGCGCGCGGCTTCCGCGCGCCCGGCATTGCCGAGAGCGGCAACAGCAGCGCGGCCTCCAGCACCACCGCCCCCACTGACCCGGCACGCTGCCCCTCCACGGGGAAACCCTCCGACTGCGGCGCCGGCTACGTTGCGGTGTTGTCGACGGCGAATCCGAACTTGAAACCCGAGCATTCGAGAAGCTACACGCTGGGGGTCATCGTGGAACCGATCCGAGAGATCAACCTCACGGCGGACTACTTCAACATCAAGCGCACCAATGAGATCGTCGGCTCGACGCTCGACCCCACCATCAATGCCGTGCGCGGCGCGCAGCAGCCGGGCACTACTTATCCCGGCCCCATCATTTATTACGCAACGCCGTACATCAATGCATCGGAGTCCAGGACCTCGGGATTCGACGCGGAACTGCACACCGTTTTCCCGCTGGGTGGCTACGGCGCCTTGACCGCCAAGGCCGACGCGACCTACCTGATCGAATCCACTCAGATCATCCAGGGCTCGGAGTATCACTATGCGGGTACCGTCGGACCTACCGCGTTGAGCGGCGCCACCGGCACCCCCCGAACGCGAGGCTCGTTCACGCTCGATTGGACCTTGAAGCCGGTGTCGATCGGCGCGACGCTCAACTATCGCAGTCACATGTACGGGGTCGATCCGTCGAACGGTCCTGCCTGCATTCAGTTGACCGATCCGAATCCGCACTGCTACGTGGCTTCGTTCACCTATCTCGACATGTACGGCCAATACGAATTCTCTCCGCAATT
>DASWEO010000092.1:0-8658 GCA_036394715.1 Steroidobacteraceae bacterium | reverse complement strand
GAAGGTGAGCACGCCGCCGCCGTATTTCGGCAGTTGAATTTGGAACTGTCTGCGGCCGCTCGGCGCGGCCAGCAATGCCGCGGCCGGCGCGGGCAGGGATTTGGCGGGATAGATCTGATCCAGCTTCAGGTGCGGCGATGTTGCGTCCATGACGAGGCGCGAACATATATTCATGATCTCGCGCATGTTGTCGATCATGACGCTGGTGAGCTCGCGCGACTTGGCGGCGTCCTTTGCCGCGCCGACCGGCAACATGGAAAAGGCGGCGCCGAATGTCGCCGCCAGATTCGCATCCACGCCGCACAACGCCACGGAACTGCCGCTATCTGCGACGAACACGCCGAACCATGCGCCGCCGGCCGGCGTTTGATCGAAAGTGCCGCCGGCCTTTACGTCAAGCCCGTCGAACAACAGGCCCAACATGTCTACTATCTTTCGGCCGTCGGGCAGGGGATAGGCGGTCGCCATGGCGATATTTCCCGTTTTGTCTGATCTGAAGCTTCAGCGAATATGAGCGCCGAGCTGTTCTTGAAACGACTCCGGAGTGAAGGGCTTGGAAATGAGAAATTTCGCGCCCGCGCCGATTGCCTTGGCACGCATATCCGGCGTCGCTTCCGTGGTGATGAAGCCGAATGTCAGCTTGACCCCGTCGCCCGCAAGCGCCTCCAGCAGCTGCAGTCCGGTCATGTTCGGCATATTCCAATCCGAGAGCACGAGATCCGGCTTCGATGCCTTGATCGCGGCCAGGGCTTTGACGCCATCATCGACTTCGGATATCTCGTGTCCTTCAAATCCGGCAAGGCGCAGCGTCTTTTTGACGATCATGCGCATGGCGGTGGAATCGTCGACAATCAGAATTTTCATCTATGGAACTCCGACAGCTCGCGGTAGGGCAGCGATGGTGATGGTTCATTGAGGTAATCGGCCGCAGCCGGGCGTTCTTGAACGTCGATTTGCAGGTTTTCTCAGCCCGATTGACTCTTGTGCTGCGGCGCTTCCGGATGTGCGCCGGCGAGATCGACGATGCGTGCGGCGATCTGATGTAGCGCGTGCAGCGACTGCACCGCTCCGATCTGCCAGGCGGCGCCCGGCATGCCCCACACCACACTGGAGTTTTCGTCCTGGGCGATGGTCGATGCCCCGGCGTCGCGCATTTCCTTCAAGCCTTCGGCGCCGTCGCGCCCCATGCCGGTGAGCATGACGCCGATCGAATTGCGCCCGGCGCTCTGCGCCACGGAGCGAAACAACACGTCGACCGAGGGGCGGTGTCGATTGACCAGTTCCCCGTCGCTCAAGCGACACTGATAGCGGGCGCCGTTGCGCACCACGAGCAGGTGCCGGTCGCCCGGCGCGAGATAGGCGTGGCCGGCCAGGATGGGTTGATCGTCGCGCGCTTCGCACACGTTGAGAGCGGAACTCGCATCCAGACGCAGTGCGAACGATCCGCTGAAGGCCTTCGGGATGTGCTGAACGATGACGATTCCCGGAATGTCCGAAGGCAGGTGGGAGAGAACGTCCTTGATGGCTTCCGTTCCGCCGGTCGATGCTCCGATCGCGATGATCCGATCGGTAGTTGCAAAATGCGTGGGTGCGCTGCGTTTCGGCAGCACCACGCTGGCGCCATGGCGGTCCGCGACACTCAAAACGGGGGGGTCTACCAACGGCCGCACCTGGGCGTGCGCCGCCATCTTGACCTTGGAGATGATCTCCTGAGCCGCATCCCTGATTCCGTGCGCCACGTCGACCGCCGGTTTGGCGACGAAATCGATGGCGCCCAAGCTCAGCGCATCGAGCGCGACGGTTGCACCATCTTGCGTGAGCGACGAGCACATGACCACCGGCATGGGGCGCAGCCGCATGAGATTGCGGAGAAACGCGAGACCATCCATGCGCGGCATTTCGACGTCGAGCGTGAGCACGTCGGGGTTGAGCAATTTTATTTTTTCGCGAGCGACGTAGGGGTCCGGCGCCGTTCCCACGACTTCGATGCCTGAATCCGAACTCAGAATCTCGGTCAGCAGCTGGCGCATGACCGCGGAGTCGTCGACCACCAGAACGCGAATTTTCTTGTTCATTGTTTGAGTTTTCCGTATTAGAACAGTTCCACGGACCCGGAATCGACCTGGGCGGCAGAGGGAGCGAATTCGCGCTCGCGCTCGAACACCGCGCGGTTGACCGTCGCCGTGAGGCGCTTGACGCGCACCTTGCCGGTCGCCGGAGAGTAGTAGACCTTGCGAGCGAAACTGCCGCCGAGATCCTCGGCGGCGATGAGGAAACCCTCGGTCTTGAGATAGTCGCGCACGAACTGCGCATTGCGCGCGCCCACGTCGAGCGCCATGTCGAGTACCTTGCCGCCGCCAATCACCTTGAACTCGAGATTTGCGCGCTGGCCGCCGAGCATCATGATGTCGTTGATCAGGCGCTCCATGGCGACGTTGCCGTAGCGCGTCGCAGAGCTCACCAGATTTTCCGCCCAGGCGCTGGTACCGCCCGAGCGGTCGAGCGGCAGCATGAAGTGGTTCATGCCGCCGATTCCCAACCTGCGTTCGCGCACGCAGGCCGAGACACAGGAGCCGAGCACGGTAAAGATGGATTCGTTGTGCCGCGTGACGTAGTAGTCGCCCGGCAGCAATTTGGCGACCGGTACGCCCATGTCCGCGTCCCACGTGCGGCGGATGTGCCCGAATTGGGGCAAGGCCGGCGGCAGGGGCACCCCGACCTGCATCCGCAAGGTGGGATCGAATACGCTCATTCCGTCCGCCGGTACACGGTGCGGCCCACGAGCTTGTAGCGGCGCGTCACATTGAGCAGATTTTCCGAGTGGCCGATGAACAGCCAGCCGCCCGGCTCCTGCAGCTCGGCCATGCGATCGAACAGCTCCCGCTGAGTAGCCTTGTCGAAATAGATCACGACATTGCGGCAAAAGATGATGTCGAAAGGACCTTTCATCGGCCAGGACTCGAGCAGGTTCAGCTGCTTGAAGGTGATCAGCGCCTTGAGTTCTCCGGATGCCGCGCAGAAACCCGGCCGCCCGGCGATCTGTGGAAACCAGTTCCTGACTCTTTCCGGCGCGACCCCCTTGAAGCGATCTGCCGCATACACGCCTTCCGTCGCGGTGGCGACCACCTTCGAGTCGATATCCGTGGCGAGAAGCTTGATGTCCCAGTTGGGCAGGCGCGCGAGGGCCTCGAGCAGGACCACAGCCAGCGAATAGGGTTCCTCGCCGGTCGAGCAGCCTGCCGACCACAGCCGCATGCGGCGCGTGGCGGAGCGCCCGGCGACGACTTGCGGCAACGCCTCTCCGCCAAGCTGCTCGAAATGATGGTTTTCGCGGAAAAACGACGTGAGATTCGTGGTGATCGCGTTGGTCAGTTCCTGCAGCTCTGCGGATTGAGGGCTTTCGACCAGCTGGCAATACTCTGCAAACGACGTCAGTTTGAGCTTGCGCAGACGCCGCGCGAGCCGCCCATAGACTAGTTCGCGCTTCGCCTCCGACAGCGCGATACCCGTACGCGCGTGTACCAGCTCGCGCAGGCGCTTGAACTCCGCGTCAGTGAGTTCGAATTCGTGCCCGAGTTCGAGCGGCCGTGTGCTCACGGCTCATGCAGACCGGTGTCGATTGTAAAGAGCTCGACGGTCCCCTCCGATTCCGTGTCGGCATCGAGCCTGCCGTCGTCGCCACCCGCAACCAGGCGCCCGAAAAGCGTGCGCTCCTCGGCCATGCTGAACGCGCGAATTTGCGCTTCTCGCAGCACCCTCCAGGAGTCCGCCGAATCCGCGCGCTCCGCATCTCCCAGCTGTGCGTGCAGCGCACGCAGCGAATCGGCTACGTGGGCGAGCCCCTGCGTGGCGCGGTCGTGAGCCTGAGCCGCAATGACGACCGCCTCCATTGGCCCAACGACGCCGTCGCCGGGTGCCGCAAGCGCCGCGCCGGAGCGCGTCGGCGCCGGATTCAGCACATCGGCGAGCGCGGCGAGCAATTGACTTCTCGCCAGGTTGTCGCTGGCCAGACACTCGTCCACCTGAGCGGCAGCCCAATTCAGCCAGGCACGGCATTGTTCCAGCGCGATCCCGGGAGCTTCGGGCCGCGCCGGGCGCAACTTGTCGGTCGCGCTATTGCGGCCGGCGTCGCTGTCAGGCCGCGGCATGACCGCGGTCTCTCACAGGCCCGCCATCGGGGAGCTGCAGCAGGTCAGCCAGGCCGACCAGGTTCGCGGCTTGGCGCAGCGCGGCGGAGGTGCCATGCCAGGTGCAGGCAATCCCGCGCGCAACGCATGTGCGCCATAGGCTCGCGAGCAGCTGCAGTATGGCCGTGTCGATCTCTTCGACCCGGGTGCCATCGACGACCATGCCTTCGCCTCGTGCAACGCTCGCCAACAAACTGCGATGCAGGTCGGCCGCTTGTACGATCGTCGTTCGGGCCCCGAGCTCGATGCGCGCCGGCTTCTTCACCCGTATCGCCTTCGTTTTGCGCGGCAGCTTCTTCTTGCTCACGCTACTTCGGCTCCGGGCACGAGTTCGTCGACGATGCTGTTGCCGATGAGTCGATCGATGTCGAGCAGGATGAGCATTTTCTCCTCGATCGTCACGAGCGCTTTGACGAAAACGGTATCGACGGTCCCGCACACGTCCGGAGGCGGCTTGGCGTCGGCTGCGTCTACGTTGTAGACCTCCGACACTGCATCGACGACCACACCGACCGTGCGCTCGTCGCGTCCAGTCATGACTCGCACGACGATGACTACCGTGGTCGGTCCGAAAGCGATGGTCTCGAGACCGAAGCGGCGCCTCAAGTCGAGGATCGGCACCACGGCGCCGCGCAAATTGATCACACCCAAGACATAGTCGGGGGTATGCGGTATGCGGGTCACCTTGTCCCAACCCTTGATCTCCTGCACACGCAGGATGTCCACGCCGTATTCCTCGCCGGCCAGCATGAAGGTCAGGTATTGCTCGCTGCTTTCCGCAGCCAACTTGTCCGCGCCCGCAGTTGGTTTTGCCGTGCTCATAATTTCAATTCCTCCAAAACTTGCCGCACCCTAGAATCCATGCCACGCACCGCGGCCGCCGGCCGCCCGGTGCGTCACGCGGCATGCGCTGCCACCGCGCCGGCGCCCTGCTTGGCAGCCGAGCTGATGAGGCCCGGGGCGTCGATGATCAGAGCCACCGTACCGTCGCCCAAAATGGTCGCACCGGCGATTCCCGCCACCGATTTGAAATTGGACTCGAGGCTCTTGATGACGACTTGTTGCTGTGCGAGAAGATCGTCCACGAGAACGCCGACGCGCTTACCGTCCGCTTCGAGCACCACCAGCAGACCGTCCTCGGCGCTCCTGCTGTCGGGCTCGACGCCGAACTGGTCGCAAAGCTTGACGACGGGCAGATATTCATCGCGCAGTCGAAATACTTCGGTGCGTCCCACCAAGGTGTTGACGCGCTCGCGCGCGACCTGGATGGTCTCGACGATGGCCAGCAGCGATATGATGTAGATCTCCTTGCCGACCCGTACCAGCTGTCCGTCCAGGATGGCGAGCGTGAGCGGCAGGCGGATGCGGATGGTGCTGCCGAGACCCTCCTTGGAAGAGATCTGCACGTGGCCGCCCAAATCATTGATATTGCGGCGCACGACGTCCATGCCGACGCCGCGCCCGGACACGTCGCTGATTTGTTCCGCGGTGGAGAAGCCGGGCATGAATATCAGGTTGTCGATTTGTTCGTCGGTCAGCTCTTGATCCGGCGCGACCAGCGCGCGCTCGCGGGCCTTCTGCAGGATCTTGGCCTTGTTGAGACCGGCGCCGTCGTCGCGCACCTCGATGATGATGTTGCCGCCCTCGTGAAATGCAGCGAGTTCGAGCGTGCCGGTTTCTTGCTTGCCGGCCGCGATCCGCCGTTCCGGGATCTCGAGGCCGTGGTCGAGGGCGTTGCGGACCAGATGCACGAGCGGATCGCTGATCTTCTCGAGCACGGTCTTGTCGAGCTCAGTGCCTTCGCCGGAGAGTTTGAGTTCGACCTTCTTGGCGAGCTTGCGCGAAAGATCGTGCACGATGCGCGGAAACCGGTTGAACGCAAAGCTGATCGGCAGCATGCGAATCTGCATGACGCTTTCCTGCAACTCGCGCGTATTGCGCGCGAGCTGCGAAAGTCCCTGGCGCAAGCGGTCCAGGTCATTGGGATCGATGCCGTCGGCGAAGCTCGAGAGCATCGATTGTGTGATGAGCAGCTCACCCACCAAGTTGATGATGTTATCGACCTTCTCGGTAGCGACGCGGATGGAGCCGGAGTCCCCGGCGGCTTTTTGCACGGGAGCGCCGGCCGGCGCGCTGCGGTCCGCGTCGGCGGGCGCTGCGGCCTTCGCTTCGGTGAGCGCTACGGCCTTGGTTTCGGTGGGAGATACTGCCTTCGTTTCGGCGGACCCTGCATCGATCGCTGCCGCCTGCGGCTGTGCCGATGCCTTTGCCCCCGGCGCCGGCGGTGCGGACCCTCCGGTGGGCGTGAACTCGAGTCGGCAGCCGGAATCCACCCAGTCGAATATTTCGTCGAGCTTGCCGCGAGGAATCTGACCGGTTATGTCGATGTTCCACGACAGATAGCAAGACTCCGGATCAAGCGCATCGAGCGGCGGTAGGCGTGAAGCGTCGGCGTGCGCAACCATCGCGCCCAAGCGCCGCAGCTCCGCGAACATCCGCGTCGGTTCATTGCGCAGACGCAATAGATCGGCGACCGGTTCGAACCTGATCCGCCAGCCGCTGGGTTCGCTCGCTGCGCCGGCGCCTGCGGTTTCGTTGCCTGCGGCCGCCGGCGGTGCCGATACGGGCGCCGGCGCTTCGTTGGCTTCGCCGAGAATGTGTTTGATGTCGCCATTCAGGCTTGCGATGCGGACTTGATCGAGCGGCTGCTCGGCTTCGGTCGCCGCGATCATTTCGCGCAGGCAATCGCAGGCCTGCAGCAGCGTCTGAATGGCTTCGGCGGTGACCGGCCGTACGCCATTGCGCATTTCGTCGAGCAGCGTCTCCACTCCGTGCGTGAAGCCCGCGACCTCGGCGAAACCGAAAGTCGCCGAGCCGCCTTTGATGGAATGAGCGGCACGGAAGATTGTGTTGATATTCTCGCTGTCGGCAGTGGCGCCGAGACTCAGAAGCCCCGACTCCATGACGTCGAGTCCCTCCCGGCTCTCCTGGAAGAACACTTTGGCGATTTCCGCCATTTCCAAATCAAACGTCATGCTCGATTCCTTCGGCACATGGGCTTCGATCTCGGTTGGGCACGGATCACAGGACGCGGGCAACCGTGGCAAGCAGCTGCGGCGGATTGAACGGCTTGACGATCCAACCGGTGGCGCCGGCGCGTTTACCATCCATTTTCTTCTCCTGGCTCGACTCGGTAGTAAGTATCAGCATCGGCACGAACTTGTAGTTCAGCAGGCCCCGCAATTCACGCACGAGGGTGATACCGTCCATCCGCGGCATATGCACGTCGGTCAGGACAAGATCGACGGCGGACTGGCGGGCCCATTCGAGCGCCTCGACGCCGTCGCAGGCCTGTACCACCTCGTAACCGGCGCCTTGGAGGGTGAAGAGCACCATCTGACGCATTGATGCCGAATCGTCGACCGTAAGGATTTTCTTACTCATTTAAACCGTCTCCGCCTCAGCAAAGCTCATCCTCGAGCAGCGCGCTCAACGGCAGAACTATCGTCAATCATCGGGGAAACTTGACGTACGACTGGGACCTGCTCGCCGGGCCGAACGGGCGCTGCGACGCCGGTCACACTCCACACTGCAGCGGCGGGGACCGCCGAACCTTATGCTGCAATCAGGAGCGGAAGCAGCTCCGCCCCCAATTTCTGGGTTTGCTGGACGATCTCCAGTACGCCCGCTGCGTCCATCCTGGCGGCGCGTAGCGCCGCGTCGGAGATCGCCGGCGCATCAGTGAGCTCGCGACTCCCGATTTCGGCCAGCACTGCCGCACTGTTGGCGATATGCACCGTCGCGACCTCGAGGGGATGCCCCTGCGCGCGCCCGGGCTCATGGTGAAATTCGATGCATTCCTGAAGCGAGCGCGGCAACCCCCATTTTTGCGCAAGCGCGAGCCCGACGGCCCCGTGATCGAACCCCATGACTTCGCGCTCGCACAGGAACAATCCCAGATCGTCGGCCGAATCCACCGACATCAACAGCGCCTGCCGCGCCGGCACGGGCGCACGGCTGAAGAGCACAAGCTGCCCGATGTCGTGCAGCAGCCCAGCGACAAAGGGACTGTCGTCGGGGCTTCGACCGCGGAGGGCGGCGATCTGGCCGGCGGCCACCGCGCATAGAAAGCTGTGGCGCCAGAACGACTCCATGGTGACGAGCTCATTACTGATGCCTTCGAAGGTTCGGATCGCCGTGAGCCCGACCGTCAGATCGCGCACTTGCCGCACGCCGAGCACCGTGATCGCCCGGCTGATCGTGGCGATCTTCCCGTGATGACCCAAGGCGGGGCTATTGGCGATGCGCAGCAACCGCGCGGTGAGCGCGGCATCATGACTGATCTCACGGCCGATGTCGGCTGCCGACGACGAGGGATCCTCGACCCTGCGTGCAATACGCAGCGCGACCTCGGGCAGCGTGGCCAGATCTTCGATACTGTCGACCAACCCCTGCGGAGTCAAACTGACCT
>DASWEO010000091.1:0-3475 GCA_036394715.1 Steroidobacteraceae bacterium | reverse complement strand
CCGGCGCTGCGTGGGTACTTCTCCGCAGCATTATCTGGATTGCAGCCGGGTGACTATCGCGACTCGCTTGCTCAGCACTACGAACCGGCCGTTGATCGAGCTCGCCGACGAACTTGGCTATGGCAACCACAGCAATTTCACGCGTTTCTTCACTCAGCATGTCGGTGTCTCTCCCAGTGAATTCCGGCGCCAGACCATAACCACTCTCGATCACGCCGACGAGCGCGGTGCCACCTTGGCGACACCCTCACTTCAGCGAAGGGGGATGGCGCGCACGTTCTGAAACCCTGGTCTGCCGCTGATCCGTTCATACCAGGTCTCGAGTGCCGGCATGACGGGCCGCTGCACACCCAGACTGAACCACCGGTGAGCACTGATCCCGATTGGGATGTCAGCCAAAGTGAATCGGTCGCCGCCGGCATACCGCTGCGTCGCTAGATGAGCATCAAGGATCCAAAACATGGCGGAGGCATTCTTGGTGGCTGCCGTAATCTCCGCTTCGCTCGCCAACTTGCCGGCTCGATGGAGCAGTATGAACAACGCCCGCAGCGCCAAGCCCAAACTGACCAGCTGCCAATCCAGCCAACGATCGATATTGGCGCGTTCGCGTCGGTTGAGATCTGCGGGAAGGAGCCGGCACTGCGCATCGCCGGCGGCCAGATACCGCAGGATTGCATTGGATTCCCACAGCACGAAGTCGTCATCCTCGAGGGTCGGGATCAGTCCGTTGGGATTCTTGGCTCGATAAGATGGATCGTCGGTTCCGCCAAAGGCTCCGCCAATATCGATGCGCTTGTAGGCGAGCCCAAGTTCATCGCATGCCCACAAGACCTTTTGAACATTGGTCGAGGTCGCGCGCCCCCAAATCGTCAGCATCGCAGGCCCTCCGCGGCGACGCCGCTGATCCGATAGTGGGCCGGCGCATCGGCGACGATCGTGTTCCGCAGGGCGCCAAGGCCAGAGATCTCCACCTCAACCACGTCGCCGGGCGTCATATGGACGAGTCCCGGAATCTTGAACGGTCCGTGTTGGCGAGCGAGATCCAAGCCCTCGACGTCTTGTGACTCTGCCGGCAACACGCCGGGCGTGCCCATGGCAATCATGTCGCCGGGGCGTAGCTCATAGCCCTGGGAAAGATAGCTGATCACGGAAGAGACATCGAACAGCATGTCATCCAGCGGCGCATGCTGCCGTACGACTCCGTTCACGCAGGTGGTGACACTGCGGGTTGCGGGATCCCCGAACTCGTCGGGCGTCATGAGCCAGGGTCCGTAGCTGCCCGACGCCTCGAAGTTCTTGCCCAGACCAAACTGCCGGTTGTGGATCTGGTATTCACGGACTGACCCTTCGTTCACGCAGGTGTAGCCGGCGACGTGATCGAGCGCTCGGTCGATGGGAATGTGCCGGCCGGCACGCCCAATCACGACTCCTAGCTCGCCTTCATAGTCGAAGGCGCGGGCTATCTCGGGAGGCGGACACAGGAGCGGCTCGCCGTGGCCGACATAGGACGCCACGGTTCGCAGGAACACCTGCGGAAACTCGCGCGAGGTGGTGAGGCCGGTCTCCGCAATATGGCTCTTGAAGTTGAGCGCGAGCGCCCAGAGCGCATTCGGATGATCCAGGAAGGGCCTTGGCGTCACATCCAAGATCGAAAGATTAGGTTCATGGCCTTGGATGGCGCGGCGGACAGGTTCCAGACCGTCACCGAGTGCCATGATGCCGAGGAGCGTGGGCGGCAGCTGCGGAACCGCCTCGAGCAATCCGATGAATCGCCGCTCGTCGACCATGACGCCGATCCCGGATTGGCCGCGGTGCTCATAACGAATGATTTTCATGATCGGTTACCGGGAGGAGGTAGCGTTGATGGCGAGGATTCCCGCGAGCACTGCGGCTTCATCGACCTCGGAGGGCGCCCCGCTGGCCGCGATGGCGCCCACCAAATCACCGCCGAAAAAGATCGGCATTGAACCGGTCGCCGGCAACATCGGCGCGCCTAATCCGAGACTGGCGACATTTCCCCATACCATTGGGTTGTCGAGAAAACGCTGCGCGAGAGCACTTCCTGGCTGGCCGCCCGTCGCCACGCTCGCGTAGGCCTTCCCGCGAGCCACCTCGATGGTCACAAAGGGTGCTCCGTCCATGCGGCCGGCGGCCACGAGATGACCCGCGGCGTCGACAACGACGAAACTGAGCTTGACCCCTTTGTCGCGCGCATAGTCCATCGCCGCCGCGATGGCTTTGTTTGCCTTGCCGTAGCTGATTAACAATTGCGGTATCGACTCGGATTGATGTTCTGACATGGGTAGATTCCTGGAAATGATGAATCAGCGTCTCACGTGGTGCGGATCGGCCTGGAAGCGAGTTCGCGGGCTAGTAGCGTCACCAAGCCGGCGGCCAGCAAAGCAGGACAGGCCATGGCTAAATAAATGCGCGGCACTTGCCATGCTTGTGCAACCAGGAAGCCCGCGCCGAGCGGCCCGAGTATCGAGCCGAGCCGACCCAGTCCCAGTGCCCACCCCACCCCGGTTGCGCGCGCGTCGGCCGGATACGCGCCGGCGGCGACGGCGATCAGCCCTCCGCCGGCAGCGGAAGAAAAGAAGCCGGCGAAGACTGCTGCAATTGCCAAACCGGGAAAGTAGCCGATGGTCATTCCCATCGCGGCAATGAGTACCGCCGAGATGAGGAAGGCAGTAATGAGCACACTATGCGGACGAATCCAGCCCAGGATCACGCCGATCAGTACGGTCCCTACCACGCCGCCCGCGTTGTTGAACGCCAGTACGGAGGCCGCGGCGCGTGCCGACATTCCCGCTTTCTGCAGCAAAGGCGGCGTCCAAAACGCCACCACGACGAGCGTCATCCACGTCATGAAGGAGGCCCCCCACAACAGAAGTGTGGACCGCATGCGTCCGCCCGTGAAAAGCTCCGCAACGGGCGATGCTCGCGCGGCTTTCGCCCGTTCAGTACCGCCTGCGCGCCCGAGTTCTATCTCCGCCGACTCGGGCATGACTGACATCAGCACCGGTATGAGAATCAACGGCGCGGCGCAGCCGATGAAGAATATGGCCTGCCAGCCGAAACGCGGGATGATCGCCGCACTGGCAAAGGATCCGACCATGCCGCCGAAGGGCACGGCAGCCCACATGATGGTCACCACTCGTGGGCGCTGCGCCGGCGGCGAGAACTCGGATGCAAGACTGATGAAGTTGGGGGTCGCTCCGCCCAATCCGAGCCCCGTCAGAAGACGCCATCCGAGCAGAGCACCGTACGTGCCCACGGCAGCGGTCCCCAGCGTGCAGGCGGCGAAGATGGCCGTCGCGATGATCAACATGCGTTTGCGGCCAAAGCGATCGCCGAGCGCACTGAACGTCAGCGCACCGACGAGGAATCCCACTTGCGAGGCACTGAACACGAGCCCGAAGGCGCTCAGCTTGATGCCGATTTGCGCGGTGATCGCGCTCGCGGCGGGTCCGAG
>DASWEO010000090.1:0-16390 GCA_036394715.1 Steroidobacteraceae bacterium | reverse complement strand
ATGTTCGACGCCGCCAGCTACATGGACCTGTGCCGCCTGCCGGAATTGTTTTGCGGTTTCCTGCGCCGTCAGCACAATGCGCCGACTCAGTATCCCGTAGCCTGTTCCCCGCAAGCCTGGGCGAGCGCCACGATGTTTGCGCTGCTGCAGGCGACGCTGGGTCTCAAGTTGGTGGCGGGCAGCGGCGAGATTTCGTTCTGCCGGCCGGTTCTGCCGGATTTCCTCGACCGCCTGCATATTCGCAATTTGCGCTTGAACGGCGGCTCAGCCGACGTGCTGCTGCAGCGGCACGGTCCTGATGTGACCATGACTCAGACCCGCCGCGACGGCGACATCAGCGTCGTGATGCGCTACTGACCGTCGGCATCGATTTTCGGGCGCGTCTCCGGCATCGCCGCGAGCACCAGCATGACGGCGGCAATGCCGACTGCGGAAAGAAAGAAAAATGCCGTGCGCATGCTGAAATGATCCGCCAGCCAACCCGCGGTCGGCGTGCTCAACGTGCCGCCGATACCGATCGCGAATCCGACGAAGCCCAGCGATAAATTGAAATGGCCGGAGCGCGCCGCGACGTCGCTCACGATCAGCGGCACCATGATGCCGAAACAAGCGCCGCCGATGCCGTCGAGCGCTTGCACGGCCACCACCAGCGTTGGATTCGTCGAGGTCGCAAACAGCAAACCGCGCAGCGGCAACATGCAAAATCCGATCATCAGCACGATCCTGCGACCGCGCCGTTCGGCCAGCCGGCCCATGGCGGGCGATGCTATCGCGACGATAATCTGCGGCAGCACGATGCAGGCCGCGACCAATAGACTGGGATTGCCGACCTTTGCGGTCATGGTGCCGCTCATCAGCGTCAACATCGGCGCATTGGCGAAAGTGAAGAGCATGGCGCAGCCGCAAAAAATGAGCAGACGGCGGTCCGCCAACACGCGAAAAAATTGCGCCCTGCCCTGCCCCGGCTGTCGCGGAGGCGGCTGCAAATCTCTGCCGGCAATCGCCACGCGGCGCAGGGGCAACAGGGCCACCAACGCCGGCAGCGTGAATGCGGCGGTCAGATAAAATACGGCTCGCTCCGATACGTATTGTCCGCAAGCACCCATCAATAAGGCGCCGACGCCGTTGCCGATGGCAGCGTAGCGTGCGTTGCGGCCGAGACGGAGACCCATGCCAAAGCGCCCGGCGATGACCAGGCTCATCGCGGCCGTTGCCGGTCCCAGGGTACAGCTGGAAATACCGTGCAATACTTCGGCGAGGTATACGAACAGCGGAATCGGATAGACCGCGAACATGAGCGCGCAGCCCGTAAACGCCAGAACGCTGAAGGCCGCTACGCGCGTCTTGTTCGGTATCGCGTCCACCAGTGCGCCGGCCGGCACCTGGCTCGCCATCGCGGCAACAGTCCCGATGCTCAGCGCCAGACCGATCGAGGTTTGCGTCCAGCTTTGACTGATGAGATAGACCGCAATGAAGGGGCCGAAACCGGTTTGGATATTAGCCACGAACAGGTTGAACCAATCGAGCCCTCGTCCTGCGGCAGGAGATCCTGCGGGTCGTGAATTCGCCGGAGGGGGGTACTCAGCTCGGAGCGCCATTCGTTCACTTCTTGCCTTCCGCGGCACTCGGTGTGGATGCGCCGGCGGGAGCCTGGGGCGACGCGGGGACCTGCAACGGCGCGGGGGCGCGCGACGGCGAGGGGGCCTGCGACGGCGCGGGGGCCTGGGGCGGCGCGGGTGCCTGGGGCGACGCGGGTGCCTGCGGTGGTACCGGTGCC
Source organism: Steroidobacteraceae bacterium (assembly GCA_036394715.1). Classification (GTDB taxonomy): domain Bacteria; phylum Pseudomonadota; class Gammaproteobacteria; order Steroidobacterales; family Steroidobacteraceae; genus Bog-1198. The sequence continues at coordinate 14,613 of DASWEO010000090.1, read as the reverse complement.
TGGGGCGCCATCAGTGCCTGCGGCTGGATTGAGTTCTTGTATTCGGGCGCTGACTGCAGTTTTTTCCTGCTCACGCTCAAGGTCAGAGGCTTAGCTTGATCGTCGGGATTGAAGTGCAGCAGCGACCAATCGACGGCAATGCGGCGATTGCCGACGCCGAGGAAGCCGCCGAACTCGACGACGGCGACGCGCACGCGACCGTCGGCATCCGCCAGCACATCGACCACGCGGCCCATGTCCTCGCCCTTCGGCCCCTGCACCTTCTTGCCGAGGACGGTCACCACTGAATTATCCAGAGGCTTGACCTCGGCATCGGGCGCCGCGGGTGCGGGAGCCGCGGCGGGCGGCGCCGGCGGCGGCTCAGGTCTCGACTTGGGCCGGCGTTTCGGCGGCGGCGCTTCCGGCGGTAGTTCGGGCGGCTCGGCCGGCGTTTCGATGGGCACTTCCACGGCGTGCTCGGGAGGTTTTTCCTCCGGCGATAACGGTGGCGGAGGTGCGGGGCTTTCTCCGGCCGATACCGGCGGCTCCGCCTTGGGAGGCGTCCGATCGACAACCGGGGCCGTGTGGCATGCCGACAATGCGCAGAGAAACACCAGCGACATCGCGATTGGCCGCCGGGACCCGCCCTCGTGGCAAGGCCCGGTCATGGGTGCTGCTCGGCACCGATGGACAGTTGGCGTCCGTACATGCGGCTATACACACCGTGGGTCTGCAACAGCCGCCGCGGGGGGCCGTCTTCGACGATGCGGCCGCGATCCAGCACAACGATGCGGTCGAAGGCATCGAGCGTGGATAACCGATGCGCAATGGCGATCACCGTCCGCCCTTTGAACAGTCGCGACAGCGCCTCCTGGATCGATTGCTCGGACTCGGTATCGAGCGAGGAGGTCGCTTCGTCGAGCACGACGATCGGGGCGTCCATCAGGAAGGCGCGCGCGATCGCCAGACGCTGCCGTTGCCCGCCCGACAGCTTCATACCGCGATCCCCGACCACGGTATCGAAGCCTTGCGGCAAACCATTGATGAACTCGGTGCAGCGCGCAGCTTCGACGGCGCGGAACACTTGCTCGTCGGTCGCCTCGGGGCGACCGTAGCGCAGGTTCTCCAGCAGCGATCGGTGAAACAGCGAAATATCCTGCTGCACCACGGCGATCGAAGCGCGCAGGCTCTCCTGCGTTACCTGCGCGATGTTCTGTCCATCGATCAGTACCGCGCCGGAATCCGGATCGTAAAGCCTTTGCAACAGCGCGATGATGGTGGACTTACCTGCACCGGAGCGTCCCACCAGCCCCACCTTCTCTCCGGCCGGCACTTCGAGATCGAATGCCTTGAGCACTTGCTGGCCGCTCGGATAGCTGAAGCTCAGGTGTTTGAATTGGATGGCCCCGCCGCGTACCACGAGCGGCCGGGCATCCGGGGCGTCCCGCATCTCGTGCGGTAGTCCGAGCACCTGCACCGCTTCACCCAGCTTGGCGAACTGCTGCACCATGTCGACCAATGCCATCGCAAAATCGCGCGACGCATGGAGAACGGTGAAGCCCAGCGTCGTGGTCAAGACCACGTCGCCGGTGGAGATCTTGCCGCGGCGCCACAGCTCCACCGACCAGACCAACACGCCGGCCGTGACCGTGAATACGGTCACCGCGTGCCACAAGCGCAAGATCTCGAGCGACCGCAAGCTGGCGCGTTGCGCCTGCATCTCAACCTGAATCTTCGAGCTCAGCCGATCCCGCTCCCGGCGCGCGGCGCCGAAAGCGCGCACCAGTCCGATATTGCTCACGATGTCCGCGAGATCGCCGCTCACATGCGCTGCATGACCCGCAAAACTCTGGTGCAGATGACGGCCCTGCGCCGCCAGCCGGCCGATGGTCACGCCGAGGGCACCGACCACGACGAGCAGCACGACGGTGAGGTGCCAATTGATCGTGCCGAGAATCAGGATGCTGCCGATCACCGCGGTCCCGGGCGGGATGGTGGTCCAAGTCAGCGAATTCTCGATGGTCCAGGCGGCGTTCGCCGCGGCAGTGATGCGCCCGGCAAGCGCGCCGGGAAGGCGTTCGACGAAGTAGCGCGTACCTTGGCCGGACAGATGTTTGAACAGGTCGAGACGGATGTCGCCGCCGACCGCCACGAAGGCATGCGTCGACACCCAACCGGCGAGCCGCCACAGAAGGTTGTCCCCGGCCACCAGCGCGAGCAGCAACGCGACCGCGCTCCACAACGTATAAGTCGCCGGGTGCTGAGTGCCCAGCACGTCGACCAGATTCTTGACGGCGTACTGCGAGCCGACTGCGCAGATCACCGCTGCGAGGACAGCGCCCAGCACGACCGCATGACTGAGAATGCGCCGCCGGACATAATGTGCGAGGAAGCGGATTGCTCCTTGGGACGCATATCGTGGCGGGGCTTTGGGCATCGACACCTATTCTTAGGCAATCGATACCCAAGACAGGCCGGAGGATGGAGTCAGTCTCTGTCAGTGTCCGCTGACAAGGTCAGTGCCTGCCTACACGACGATGGGTGAAACGATCACGGAGAATTCGGCGGCGCGCGACTCGAAGGCGTTCGAACGCAACGGTAGAATCGACTCGCTGGAAAATAAGAGTCGAGGAGAAGTCGCCCATGCCGTTTTTTTGCAACGAAGATCTTTCGCTGCACTACGTGGAACGCGGTCAGGGCGAACCGCTGGTGCTCATTCATGGACTCGGATGTTGCGGAGCGGCCTGGGCGTTTCAGGTCGCGGCGCTTGAAAAGCGATTTCGCGTGATCGTCCCTGATCTGCCGGGCAGCGGACACAGCCCACCCCCTCGGGACGAGTACACCATAGCGGGATGCGCCTCAGCCCTTTGGTCGCTTCTCGATCACCTCCAAGTGTCGCAGGCCAACATCATCGGATTTTCCCTGGGCGGTGCGGTCGCGCTCGAGATGGCGGCACAACGCCCCGCGAGCGTGCCGCGGCTTGGACTCATCAACAGTCTGGCTACCTATCGGCCGGATGATTGGCGCAAATGGCTGGAAACCCATGTATCGGCAACGCTGGTACGGCTGCTGGGAATGCGCCGGGCAGCATGGCTGCTCGCGGTTCGGTTGTTTCCGGAACCCTGGCAACGATCGATTCGCGCCCATGCGGCGGCCGTGGTAGGTGCGGTCCCCGCCAGCACCTACCTCGGCCTGGGATTGGCCTTGGCGCATTGGGCGATCATCGATCGGCTCGACAGGCTGAAGAGCCGCATATTGCTGATCGCGGCCGAACACGATTTCACCCCGCTCGCGGAAAAGCGCGAACTGGCTGCGAAGCTCAAGGCGGACATCGTCGTGGTGCGCGGCTCGCGGCATGGTACCCCGTTCGATTCGGTGGAAGCGACGAACGCCAGCCTGCTCGCCCTGTTGACCGATCAACCGCTGCCGCCTCAAACGCGATGGATTCGCGACACTCCCACTCGGGCGCGTGCGCTTTGGCTCACCGGCAGCATCGCCGAAGACCATTCATTGAGTCCTGACCGCTTCCATGCGCGGGGATAGCACCTGAACGGTCGCGAGGGCCAGCCAGTAAACCGTGCCCGCCACCATGAAGATCGGCGTGTAGCCGCCGATACCGTCCAGCACCCATCCCGCATACTTCGCCATCAACATGCCGCCGATGGCGCCCGCGGTTCCCCCGATGCCCACCACCGAGGCCACGGCTCGCTTTGGAAACACGTCGGACGGAAACGTATAGAGGTTTGCCGAGAATGCTTGATGCCCGGCCGTTGCCGCGCCGACGATGGCTACCGCCAGCCACAGATTGTCCGCGTACATGGCGAACATGACCGGCAAGACCAGAAGTGATGCCAGGAACATCGTCATTTTCCGCGCCCTATTCACGCTGACGCCGATCCGAATCAGTTTCGACGACAACCAGCCTCCCGCAATGCTGCCGATATCCGAAACGGCATACACGACCACCAGCGGCGGGCCGAAATTCTTCAAGTCCAAGCCGTAGCGCTTGGCGAAAAAATCAGGCAGCCAGAACAGGAACATCCACCAGACCGGGTCGATCATGAACCGCGCGGCAGCGTACGCCCAGGTCTCGCGAATGCGCAGCAATTGACGCCAGGACATGCGTGGGTCGGCGGCGGGCGGGTCGCTATTGATGAATGCAAGCTCATCGGGGCTCACTCCGGGGTGCACATCAGGGCGCCGATAAGTTTTCAGCCACACGATGAGCCATGCCAGGCTGAAGGAGCCGGTCACCACGAATGCGGCGCGCCAACCGAAGGCAAGGGTGATTCCGGGAACGATCAGCGGCGTCAGGATCGCTCCGACGTTCGAACCCGCATTGAATATACCGGTCGCGAACGCACGTTCACGCTGCGGAAACCATTCGGCTATCGCCTTCAGGCCGGCGGGGAAATTCCCGGATTCGCCCAACCCCAGCGCGAATCGTACGGCGGCAAAGCCCGCAATCGAGGCGACGCAGGCATGCGCGACATGCGCGATGGTCCAGAGGACCATGCAGGCTGCGTAGCCGGCACGCGCTCCGAGTTTGTCGACTAGTTTCCCGAATCCGATGTAGCCGAGTGCATAGGCGGCCTGGAACCAAAAGATGACATCGGCAAATGCGCCCTCGGTCCAGCCGAACTCGAGCTGCAAGGTCGGCTTGAGAACTCCGATGATCTGACGGTCGACGTAGTTGATCGCGGTCGCCGCAAACAGCAGTCCGCAAATGAGCCAGCGATAGCGGCCGATCGACCCCTTAGTGCGGTTCAACGGACGCAATCGAAAGCGCCGAGACCAGCGCATCGCCTTTGAGCGGACGAAATTCGATCAGGATTGCGCCGTCTCGGGAAGTCGTGTCGAAGGAGCGATCCACCGCCTTGAGCTTGCCGCCGGCCGCCGCGAAGATGTCGAAACGCCGCAGCACGACCTTACCGTTGACCTGCACATCGAACTCTCGGACGCCGGCTGCCTCGGCGGTGGGCTCTTGAAATTTCAGGGTAACTCGGTAGCGTCCGCTCGGCACCGGTACGCGATACGAGAACTCTCCCTCCCTGAAGCTGTCGTAGATTCCGGCATCGTCGGCGGCCACCGCGATCCGGCCCGACGCCGGCGTATCCGGCGCGTTGATTCCACCGGGTACGCCTCCGCTGAAATAAGCGTCGGAGCCGTAACGCTGCGCCGCCTTCGACACATAGCCCGAAATGTCGCCTGCTTTGATTCTAACGCTGTCGGGCGATCCTGAGAACGTCCACTGCATCGAATCGACCTGCGCCGCCCCGGCGATATCCGCAGCGGCGCGCAATGTGTTCGGCCCCGGCTGCAGATGCACGGATCGCCACGCACAAATTCCGCCTTCGCAGGGCGTCATGCCTTGATCAGCGTCATTCACCCACAGCCTCGCTTGCACCGCGTTGCTGTACGCCTTCACATCGACGACGTCGTAGGGCCTGTCGACGTAGCGCCGCCCGACCAGGTGCAGGGTCGGCTGGCCGCTCCAATTGGCGCGGTAGAAATAAAATGCGTCCTTGCGAGTCCGCCGATCGTAGCTGACGAGGCCTTTCTCGTTGATATCCGTCAAATCGCCCTCGCGGCGCGAATCGCTGGAGAAATCGAACATGTTCCAGATGAACGCTGCCCAGAGAAATTCGCGGCCGCGAAGGGCGCTCCAGGATGCTTCGTGGTACCAATCCTGATATTCCTCAGGATGCGGCCGGCCGTGCGGATTGACCGGGCCGCCTGCGGGGTCATCGGTGTGCTGGCTGAGGGCCGCGCCCGCGCCATATTCGGAAACGGCGATGGGCAATGCGGGATGGCGCCGATGTGCCTGGTCCAACATCGGGCCAAAATCGTCGAATTTTCCGGTGTACCAGCCGAAATACCGGTTGTAGCCGACTGTGTCGGCAATTCCGACGATGGCGTCGCGGGAGGCCATGCCGGCCATCGCGGCACCACCCCCAGCGTCCGCGTGCGGCCCGATACCCGCTTCGCAGCAGTCGGCAACCGTCGTGAACCGGCCCGGGTCTTCCTGCTTGGCAAGCAGATCGAGTGACTTCAGCAGGGTCGCGGGTTTGCTCGGGCCCTTGATCTGCGTTGCGGTGAGATCGATCTCGTTGGCAATCGACCAGACGGCGATCGAAGGATGGTTGTAATTTTGACGGATGAGCTCGGTCAGCTGCTGCCGAGCATTGGCGGCGAGCTCCGGACTCGCGGACGAACCGTCGAATGACACTTTGTTGACCAGCGGAATTTCCGCCCACACCACGAACCCCAGGGCATCCGCCAGCTCATAGGAATATTGATCGTGCTGGTAGTGGGCGAGGCGGACCGCATTGCCGCCCATGTCGCGCAGCAAATCGAAATCCTGCGCTTGATCCGCCTGCGAAATCGCCCACCCCTTCGCCGGGCGGTCCTGGTGCATGGACGCGCCCTTGAGGTATAGATGTTCCCCATTGAGAAAGAACCCTTTATCCGGATCGAAGTTGAGAGACCTCAAACCAAGCGGCTGCGCCACTTGATCGAGATCCAGCCCCTGGGTTGACCGCACCGTCAGGAGCAGCTTGTAGAGGTACGGGTCTTTCATGCCCTGCCACAGATGCGGCCGGTCAACGTGCAATGTGCGCATCACCGGCACAGGCTGTGCCGGCGATATCGTCACCTGGCTCGATTCCGACGCGACGACGACACTGGATTCGTTTTCGATGCGAGTCTCGACGATGACCGTCCGACGCTTCGGTCCGTCGTTGACCAACTTCGCCGACACTCGCACGGCCGCGGACTCGAGGCCGTCGATGGTCACGGCTCTCGCGTACAATCCAGGCCCGCCGTAGTCCAGCATGTCCGCATGCACGAGATCCGTGGCGATCAGCGTCACGCTGCGATAGATGCCGCCGAACACGAAGAAATCGCCGGAGAGCGGGATGACATTTTCCGTGCTGGAGCCTGATTGCGGACGGCTATTGTCAGCCCTGACCACGAGAAGGTTGTCGCCGGACGGTTTGATCGCGGCCGAGGCGTCGAAACGGAATCGGGAGAAGGCTCCGGCATGCCTGCCGAGATAGCGTCCGTTCAGCCAAACATCGGCGATGGCACCAACCCCGTCGAATTGGAGAAAGTAACGTCTCGCCGTGGATGAGGGGGGCGCCGTGAACCGCAGCCGGTACCAACCCACTCCCTGCACAGTGTTCGTGAGCGGCGAGCGTTCGGCACCCTCGTTGCCGATTCGGTTCCAGGTGTGCGGAAGGTCGACCCCCGTCCACTGCGAATCGTCGAACTCGCTCCTCTCCACGCCGGCCAACCCGGCCTCTTGGCGAAAGCGCCAGCCGTGGCTCAAATCCATCGATGCCCGGGGCACCCCGCCGCCTCGAGACGGGGGCCCGGCGCCGGTCTCACGGCCCAAGTCAGCAGCGCTTGCGCCCGCAAGCGAAGGCCAGCAGAACACCGCAAGCAGCCCGGCAAAGGCCGGCAAAACACCCGAACATCGGCAAGGCATGACGGCAGTCCTTAGCTTCCCGGCTACCAATTGGTCATCGTGCCATCCTCGAGTCGATTGACGGGAAGATAAGCGCGCTGATACGGGTATTGGGCGGCGAGGGTCTCATTGATATCGACCCCGAGTCCGGGCTCATCGCCGGGATGCAGGAATCCTTCGTGGAAGCGGTAGGCGTGGGGGAATACCGCATCGGTTTGCGGCGCGTGGCGCATGTACTCCTGCAGCCCGAAGTTGGGTATTGCTAGATCGAAATGCAGCGCCGCGGCCATGCATACCGGAGACAGATCGGTGGCGCCGTGGCAGCCGGTTTTGACGTGATAGAGCTCGGCGAGCGCCGCTATGCGCCGTAGATGGCTGATTCCGCCCGCATGCAGGACCGTGGTCCTGATGTAGTCGATCAGCTGCTCCTCGATCAACTGTTTACAATCCCAAATGCTGTTGAACACCTCGCCCACGGCGAGCGGCGTGGTGGTGTGCTGACGAATGAGGCGGAAAGACGCCTGGTTGTCCGCCGCGACGGTATCTTCCAGCCAGAACAACCGGTAGGGCTCCAGATCCTTGCCCAGCCGCGCCGCCTCGATCGGCGTCAGCCGATGGTGCGTGTCATGCAGCAGGTCGATGTCCCAACCGAGCGCTGCGCGGGCCGCCCGGAACAACTCCGGCGCCGAAGCCAGATACTTGCGCGTCGACCACCGATTCTCGGCCGGCAGCGCGCCGTCGGCCGGCTCGTAGAACATCTTGTCGCGCGACACGCCATAGGTCGAGGCGAGACCGGGCACGCCTGACTGCAGACGGATGGCCGTGTAGCCGAGACCGACGTAGCGCTGCGCCTCGGCAATCGTCTCCTCCACCGTCTCGCCGTTGGCGTGGCCGTACACGCGCACCGCGCTGCGGCAGGCGCCGCCGAGCAGCTGGTACAGCGGCAGGTCGGCCGCCTTGGCCTTGAGGTCCCACAGTGCGGTATCGACCGCCGCGATCGCGGTCATGGTTACCGGGCCGCGCCGCCAATAGGCGCCGCGGTAAAGAAACTGCCAGATATCTTCGATCTGGTGCGCGTCGCGGCCGATCAGGCAGGGCAACACATGATCGGACAGATAGCTCACGACGGCCAGTTCGCGTCCGTTCAACGTGGCGTCCCCGAGGCCGAAGCTGCCGTCCGCCGTCTCGATCCTGAGCGTGACGAAATTGCGGCCCGGACAGGTGACGATCACCCGTGCATCGGCGATTTGCATCGCGGTCGTCTTTGACATCGTATCGGAGCTTCTGGCTGCCTTTGGTAAGGCCACTTCAGCGCATTGTCCGACCTCGCGTCAAGACCCGCGGTCAACTATTTACACCCGGGCGTCCGAGCTAGGCGGGATCACGCCGTAATATGAGTACAAACGCTATTTCTAGTCCACGCTGGGCAATTTTAGTGGCCTGACCAGTATGAGTCAGCGGTCAGCTCAAATCGCCAGCCGCCGCGTGTATTCATGGCGTTTGCTGACGGCTTTCTTGCGCGCACTATCCACCGCATCGGTCTCGGTCGCGGCGAGCAGCCCGTCAATGACGCGGGCCAAATGATCCCGCATGGCATTGCGTGCGGCTTGGCTGTCGTGCTTGCGTAATGCCGCGAGGATGCGCCGATGTTCGCTGATGCGCGGCTGCACACCGACGCTGCGTGCCCGCTCCAGCATATGCGCGCAAAGCGGTGATTTATGGCGTATGTCCCAAAGATTCTCGATGACCGCAGTGATCGCCGAATTGCGCGTGGCCCGCGCAATCGCGACGTGAAAGCGGCGATCCGCCATCTCTCCTTTCTGCTTGCGCACATTCTCCTTGATCATATCGCCCAGAATCTCTTCGATTTCCCGCAGCTGTTCCTCGGTGATGATGGTCGCCGCCAACGCCGCCGCCTCGGCTTCGAACAGGCGCCGCGCCTCGGTCAGCTCGAACGCGCCGATGTCGAGGTCATCCGCGCCGATCTGCGCCGGCGGGTGATCGGTGACATAGATTCCCGAACCCTGCCGCGCCTCCACCAGGCCGTGGATCTCGAGAGCGATCATCGCCTCGCGGATGGTGGGCCGGCTGACTTTGAACGAGGCGGCAAGGTCCCGCTCCGAGGGCAACCTCGAGCCGGGCTCGTAGTCGCCCGATTGGATCGACGCCATGATGGCATCGGCGACCTGACGATAGAGTTTGCGAGTATCGATCGGAGTACTCATGGCTCGAATCTTGACCGCTTCATCCACGGATGGCAATGTTGTCAGACCACTTCAAGGGCCAACCATGGGCCGATCACTTCACCTGCATCCTCAGAGATTCTTTCCCGCGGACCCGCAGGTCCGCTCGATCGCGGCGCGCCTGTATGCAGCCGTCGAAGATCTGCCCATCGTCAGCCCGCACGGCCACACGGATCCCCGCTGGTTCTCCGGCAATGAGCCCTTCGAGGACGCCGTCAGTCTGCTGCTTTGGCCTGACCATTACTTGCTGCGCATGTTGATGAGCCAAGGGGTGCCGCTGGAAAGCTTGGGGTTCCGTTCCGCGGATACCGCGCCCGTTGCGACGGATCGGCGGCGGATATGGCGCCTGTTTGCCGAGCACTACCGGGCGTTTCGCGCAACCCCTTCGCGGCTGTGGCTCGATCATGTCTTTGCGACCGTGTTCGGATTCGAGGTCCGCCTCAGCCCGGAGACAGCCGACCATTATTTCGACACCATCAATGCGGCCTTGGCCACGCCTGAATTTCTGCCGCGGGCCTTGTACGAGCGCTTCGGCATCGAAGTGCTGGCGACCACCGAAGGCGCGTTGGATGCGCTCGAGCATCATGCGGCCCTCGCCAAGTCCGGCTGGAAGGGCCGGATCATCACGACTTTTCGGCCGGATGACGTCGTCGATCCGGATCGGGCGGACTTCGTCGCCAATGTACTTCGCCTGGGCGAATTGGCGCGCGAGGACACGACCAGCTGGCGGGGCTATCTCGCAGCCTTGGCGAACCGGCGCGCCTTCTTTCGCGCGCTCGGCGCCACTGCAACCGACCATGGCCATCCGACCGCACGCACCGCGAATCTCTCACCGCCCAAAGCACAGGAACTTTTCGGCCGCATTATCGCGTCAAGACGGCAGCCGGGCGACGCGGAGGTATTTCGCGCGCAGATGCTCACCGAAATGGCGCAGATGTCCTGCGACGACGGCATGGTGATGCAGCTGCACCCCGGCGCGTGGCGCAATCACAACGAGGCTCTGTTCAAACGTTTCGGCCGCGACAAAGGCGGAGATTTCCCCACCCGGACCGACTTCACAGCGGCGCTCAAACCATTGCTGGATCGCTTCGGCTCGAGCCGAGATTTTCTGCTGATTCTGTTTACGCTCGACGAGAGCACCTACTCTCGGGAACTCGCGCCGCTGGCCGGCCACTATCCCTGCCTCAAGCTGGGTCCGCCGTGGTGGTTCCACGATGCTCCCGAGGCCATGCTGCGATTCCGGCGGCAGGTTACCGAGTCGGCCGGCTTCTACAACACGGTCGGATTCAACGATGACACCCGTGCATTTTTTTCGATCCCCGCGCGCCATGATCTGGCGCGGCGGATCGATTGCGCCTACCTCGCGGAATTGGTCGCGACTCACCGCCTGGATGAGGACGAAGCCGGCGAAGTTGCGGTCGATCTAGCGTATCGTTTGGCCAAATCCGCCTACCGCTTGTGATGCACCGGCTCAACCGGGGGGCATTGGCGCGGCTGCCGGCCAGTGTGCGGCGTCCCGATTATGACTTCCGGAACGTCGGCGTCGGCATCGTGCATTTGGGAATGGGCGCATTTCATCGCGCGCATCAGGCTGTTTTCACGGAAGACGCGCTGAGCGGCGGCGGCGACTGGGGGATACTCGGCGTCTCACTGCGGCACGCCGCCGCGTCGGAGGCATTGGCCGCGCAGGATCAGCTGTACACGGTTGAAACACTCGCAAGCGGCATGGACTACCGTGTGGTGGCCGCAATCCGCGCTTCCCTGTGCGCCCCGACGCATCGCAGCCGGCTCGAGGACGCGCTGGCCTCGCCTCAGACTCACATCGTGACGCTGACGGTAACCGAAAAAGGCTACTGCCTCGGAGCAGACGGGCAACTGGATCTCGCGCGGCCTGAGATCTCACACGATCTCGAGCATCCGCTCGAGCCGATTTCCACGATCGGGTGGATCGTGCACGGGCTGGCCGCGCGCGCGACGCGGCACCGCCGGCCGATCACCGTCATCAGCTGCGACAACCTGCGGGAAAACGGCACCCGGCTGGGCGGCGCCGTAACGGCCTTCACCGAGCGCAGCCGACCCGACCTCTTGCCCTGGCTGGAAGACAACGTTGAGTTTCCGCGTACGGTGGTGGATTGCATCGTGCCGGCGGCGACCGACACCGCGCGTTCGCGCGTCGCCCAAGCGTTGGGCGTCGAAGATACGGCCTGTGTGCAGCGCGAGGCGTTCAGCCAATGGGTGATCGAGAACCGCTTCGCGGGCCCGCGCCCCGATTGGGATCGCGTCGGCGTACAAATCGTGGATGATGTCGATGCACACGGCCGGCTCAAGCTTCACGTGCTCAATGCATGCCACAGCGCCCTCGCCTACCTCGGTCTGCCGCGCGGCTACACCTTCGTTCGCGAGGCCGTCGCGGACGCCGAGCTTGCCCGATTCCTGAATGAGCTGGTGTCGATCGAGATCGCGCCCGCGCTCGGGCCGCTGCCGGTCCTCGACTACTGGCGCACGGTTCGTGCGCGATTCGCCAATCCGCGGATAGACTATCGGCTGTCGCAGATCGCCGAAGACGGCTCGTTGAAGATCGCCGAGCGGATATTCCCGCTCATGATCGCCAACGTCGGGACCGGCACTCCGGTTCGCTCGCTCTCGCGGATCGTGCGCGGTTGGCTCGAGTCGGAGTACGGGGAAATGCGAGTGCAGGGCGCGCTTGACGATCCGGCGCTGTTTCCGCCGCCGATCCGCGAAAATGCTTCGCTGCGCGCCGCCATCCTCGAGGCCGTCGCTTGAGGCGCGTGATCTGCATCGGCGAGTGCATGGTGGAGCTGCGGGCTGCCGGCGCCGACGCCTTTGCCAGAGCCTATGCCGGGGACGCCTACAATACGGCCGTTTATCTCAAACGTTCACTGCCGGATGCGCAAGTGCAATTTCTCACCGCCACCGGCGACGATGCACTGAGCCGCGCCATGCGTGAGGTTTGGCGTGCGGAGGGAATCGACGGCTCCCTCGCCTTTACCGCCGGCGGCGGCTCGCCGGGTTTGTATCTCATTGAAAATGACGCGCGGGGCGAGCGGCGCTTCCACTATTGGCGCAGCAATTCCGCGGCGCGTCGCTGGTTCGAGCTCTTGGAGGATCAGGACGAAACAGTCCTGTGGGGCGCGGATGTCATCTATCTGTCGGGGATCTCGCTTGCCATCCTAAGTCCGGCGGAGCGCGCCCGCGCAATCGAGTTGCTGCGGCGTGCGCGCCCGCACATCGGCCGCATTGCATTCGACCCGAATGTTCGGCTCGCATTGTGGGAAACCGCGCAAGCCGCCGTGGCAACGATCGAGAATGCGCTGTCAATCGCCGACGTCGCCTTGCCGAGCAGGGAGGACGCCCGGCTGCTGCTCGGCGTCGACGATCCGATCGAACAAATCGATCGATTGCAGAGAATCGGCGTACGCGAAATAGCTCTCACTCTGGGTGCCGACGGTTGCCTCATCGCCGATGGCGACGTCCGCGCACGATTGCCGGCTCCCCACGTGGCGTCGATCACGGATACATCCGGCGCGGGCGACGCCTTCAACGGCGCCTATTTGGCAACCCGGTTGCGGGGCGGTTCTGCGGCGGATGCGGCGCGATCAGGGCTGGCCGTGGGATCGCGCGTGGTCGCGCACGCGGGCGCGGTCGTGCCAAAATCGGTTTCACATCCGTAAAATCGCGCCGGGCGATCGGCCGCCAACTTTGCATACACTTTACGGCTGAAGTTTGAAACAATGCCAGCTATGCATACGGGAACTGAACGATCACCCGCGGTGCCTGCCGCCGGATCCGGGCAGGTTCGAGCCCCCCGCCTCGACGTGCGCCTCGACACGAGTCTCGAAATGCTCCTGGAGCGCGCACCCGCCGGCCAGATTTCCCGCGTTCTCGCGACCGTGGTGGCGACGGCCGGCTCGACGTACCGCAAGCCGGGCGCGCGCATGCTCATCATGGCCGACGGGAGCTCCTTGGGGCTGCTCAGCGGCGGCTGCCTGGAAGCGGATCTCAAGCTTCACGCCCAGGAGGTGTTGGACAGCGGCATCCCGCGCGCCATCGAGTACGACATGCGCGGCCCCGACGATATCCTTTTCGGCATCGGTGCGGGTTGCGAAGGTGCGATGCGCGTGCTGCTGGAGCCTGCAGGTCCCGGAAGTCCCGCGGCCGCTGCGCTCGCGGCTGCCGGGCGCGCGACTCGAGCGGGCCGGCCGACCGCGCTGGTTTCGGTTCACGAATCCGCAGACGTTCCGCTCGGCACCTATGATGCCGCGCCATCGCTGCCCTCCGTGCTGAGCCACGCCGCCGCGCGATCCCTCGACGAAGGCACATCGCGCGCCATGAACTGGGAAGAAGGCGGCCGGCGGACCCGGGCATTTGTACAATTCCTCGCACCGCCCCCGCATGTATTGATTTGCGGGGCGGGCCCCGATGCGCAGCCGGTGGTGAGCGCCGCGCGCGCCCTGGGCTGGCGAGTGTCGGTCGTCGACCATCGTCCCGCCTACGCGGTGGCGGCGAATTTCCCCGGCGCCGAAGTGAAGCTGTGCGATCCGCGCTCGTTGCGCTCCGTCGTCGCCGTCGAGCGCTGCCATGCCGCCGTGGTGATGAGCCATCACCTGCCCTCCGATGCATCGTACTTGCGCGAGCTGGCGCTGGCCGGCGTCCCGGCCTACGTCGGATTGCTGGGTCCCGAGGCGCGGCGCAGCCGGCTCGCGCAAGAATTGGGACCCGTGGCGGAAGAGCTTAGATTCAGAATGCGCGGTCCGGTGGGCATCGACATCGGAGCGGTGACGCCGGAAGGCATCGCGCTCGCCATCGTCAGTCAAATCCATGCGTGGCTGGCCGGGCGCAGCGACGTCGAACGGTCGACGCTCGCTCAGCCGTCCATACCGCTCGCTCAGCCGTCCATGCTCT
>DASWEO010000089.1:0-4238 GCA_036394715.1 Steroidobacteraceae bacterium | reverse complement strand
TCGAGTGCGTCGCGCGAGGCCTCACAACCTTCACAATTCGAGCATATACTCCACTCATCGTCTTCAAATCATGGACGTCATCGAAACCCAACGCTGCGGAGGTTTTCATGAACATCAGTGATACGGACTTGGAATGTCCAGCCAGAGCGCGACCCTACCAACCGGCCGATTTGACCCGCGCGGCCGAGCCGCCGAAGCGGGCGGCCGCGATCGGTCTCCTCGGCAATCTGTCGTTGTACATCGTGCCGCGTCGTTGCGAAGATCGCCGGGCTTCGATTGAAAAGGCCGCCTATCTCAGAGCCGAACGCCGCGGGTTCGCTCCCGGGCACGAGCTCGAGGATTGGCTGGCGGCGGAAGACGAGGTGGATCAGCGCCTCGCCGGTGAAGGCCGAGTTTTCTGAGGCGCCGGCGGCCCGGCCGTCCTAAGGCCTAGGCCGCGGCCCGCTGCGCGGGTGAATCTTCCAGCGCCCGGGCGAGTACGTCTTCGATCTTCTCGGCCCACACAAATTCGAGCTTCGCGCGCACGCTTTCCGGAATGTCCTCGAGGTCGCGGCGATTGCGCGCCGGCAGGATCACGGTGCGAATGCCGGCGCGTGCCGCAGCCACGCACTTTTCCTTGATGCCGCCAACCGGCATCACCACACCCCGCAGGCTGATCTCTCCGGTCATGGCCACGTCTGCCCGCACGGTGCGCTGCGATAGGAGCGACGCCAATGAGGTGGCAATGGCGACCCCGGCGCTGGGCCCGTCCTTCGGAATGGCGCCGGCCGGGACGTGGATGTGCAAGTCGCTGTTATCCAAGACGGTAGGGTCTATCTTCAAGCGATCCGCCTGAGACTTCACCCAGGTGACGGCGGCCTGAGCACTCTCCTTCATGACGTCGCCCAGCTGTCCGGTCAGGATGAGCTTGCCGGTGCCTCTCACGCGGCTGGACTCGATGAAGAGAATATCGCCGCCCGCCGGGGTCCAGGCGAGGCCGGTGGCGACGCCCGGAACGCTGGTGCGCAGCGCCACGTCGCTTTCAAAGCGCGCGGCACCCAGGATGCGCGGCACGTCGTCCACGCCGATCGAGACGCTTTGTGCACCGCCGGAAGCGATGGTGACCGCAGCGTTGCGGAGCAGCGCCCCAATCTGGCGCTCGAGGCTCCTCACACCCGCCTCGCGGGTGTAGTCGACGATGACGCGGCGCAACGCCTCTTCCGAGACGTCGACCTGAGAGGCGTTGAGGCCATTTGCCGTCAACTGCCGGGTGAGCAGGTAGCGCGTGGCGATTTGCAGCTTCTCTTCTTCGGTGTAGCCGGTGAGTTCGATGATTTCCATGCGGTCGCGCAGCGGCGGCGGTATGGCATCCAACACGTTGGCCGTGCCGATGAACAGTACCTTCGACAAGTCGAAGGGTACGGCAAGGTAGTTGTCGCGGAACGTGTTGTTCTGCTCCGGATCGAGCACCTCGAGCAAGGCCGAAAACGGATCGCCCTGGTGGCTGGCCGAAAGCTTGTCGACTTCATCGAGCATGAGGACGGGATTGCGGCGGCCGGCCTTGCGCACAGCTTGGACAATGTTGCCGGGCAGCGATCCGATGTAGGTGCGGCGATGACCGCGAATTTCCGCCTCGTCATGCACGCCGCCCAGGCTCACGCGCCCGAACTTGAGCCCCATCGCCTTCGCAATGCTCTGGCCGAGGGAGGTCTTGCCCACGCCCGGGGGGCCGACGAAGCAGAGAATGGGACTGCGGCCCTCGGGATTGAGTTTTCGAACGGCCAGGAATTCCAATATCCGGCGCTTAACTTTCTGGAGCCCATAGTGATCCTGGTCAAGGGTCTTCCGCGCCTGCTCGATGTCGACCGTCTCGGGATCGACTTTCGACCAGGGCATGGCGAGCAGCCAGTCGAGGTAGGTTCGGGTCATGGAGTATTCGGCGGACGAGTCCGGCATGCGCTCCAGACGCTTGATCTCACGCTCGGCCTGCTCGGCGACCTCCGGCGGCATGCCGGCGTCCTTGATGGCTTGCTTCATCTCGTCGATCTCGGCCGACGAGGTATCGGTTTCGCCCAGCTCTTTTTGAATCTGCCTCAGCCGCTCGCGCAGCACGGCTTCCTTCTGCCGTTCGTCGAACGCTTCGCGGGTCCGCTCATCGATCTGGCGCGACACTTTCAGAACTTCGATGCGCCGGCCGAGCAGGGCCAATACGCGATCCAGCCGGTTCTTGAGATCGAACGTGGCCAAGATCTCCTGCTTTTCGGCGGCCTTCAAATCCATGAAGCTCGCCACCATGTCGGCCAGCGCCGGAACCGATTCGATGCCGCGAATGGCATTGACGAGTTCCCCCGGCGCCTGGGGCAGCAGCTGCACGGCCTCCAGCGCCTTTTCGCGCAAGTTTAGCCCGCGAGCTTCGACTTCACGGTCCAGAACCGTGGGCTCCTTGTGCGTCTCTATCCGCGCCACCAGGAAGGGCTCGCGGCTGACGTAGTCCAGCACCGTGAATCGTTCTTCACCTTGGGCGATCAAATGGTGGGTACCGTCCGGCGCGGTGATGAAACGCACGATGCTGGCGGAAGTGCCGACCCGATGCAGATTCTCGGGTCCCGGCGCGGCGGCGCCCTCGGTGCCGATGGCAGGATCGGTCCCCAGCAAAAGTCCTACGCGGCGCTGAGTCCGCACCGCTTCCTGAGCCGCCGCCAACGCCGCGTTGCCGGCAATGGCGATCGGTAGAACGACGCCGGGGAACAGTACCGCGTTGCTGACGGGCAAAATGATCAGTACATCTTCGGCGTTCATTGCGCCTCCCTCGTGAGCCGCAGAAACAGGCACCCGCGATCCAGCTGACGTTCGGTCAGCGCATAGCGTCCGGGCGGAAGATCGATGCGCCGGCGCATCCGGCCATAGGGTATTTCCAAGCGCACGACGTTCACCTGGGCGCTGAGCGAAGGCGGCGGTACGATGGTTTCGATCTGCAGTCCGGTCGGCGTAATTTGCACCACCACCTCTTCGGCGCGGGCGCCGGGCAATGCCACCACCACCTGGAGATCAGAGCCGTCCGCGAAGATGTCGGCCGGCGGCTCCCATACGGGATGGCTCGCGGGCGCGGCCAGCAGCTCGAAGAAACGCCGATGTTTGCGCTCGGCCTCGTCGAGGAGTGCACAGGCTTCCGCCCACATCCAAGACTTTCTGCGGTTTGAGTTCATGGTAGTCGCCAAACTGATGAGTCACATCAAAATGCGGACATTTTGGCCCAGTTCAAGGGGAAACCTAGCGGGGAGGGACGGGGTGTCACGGCCACGTCGTCTGAGGTGGCCTAAGGTGTGTCCTACGCGGAATGTCAGAAGAATCCTGGGCGATTAGCGTGTGCCGGTGAATCGCATCGCGATGCAACGCGATCGCGGGGCGAGGCCGTCTAGGGTGCGCGCGGCGCGGGTCGATCCAGCACCCGCACCGTGTAGCCGCCGGATTTCTCGTCCGGCCGCAGACTAAGTAGTCCCCGCTTCTCGCCGTCGGCCAATAGATCATTGAACGATCTGAACCCATAGGCGCGTTCGTTGAAGCCAGGATGTCGTCGCTTGATTGCCTGTTTGATCATCGAACCCCAGATGGGCTCACTCCCACCCCGCTCCTCGGCCAAGGCCTCCAGAGTTTCCACGATCAGCTCGATCGCATCGTTGAGATCCGGACCCTTGTTCTCGGCGGCCGCCGTGTCGGCGGGTGGATTTTCGGTTGACACGGCAGAGGGGCGGGCGGCGGCCACGGTACGGCGGCGCGCCTTGGAAGGCTCTTTGCGGACCAGGTCATCGTAGTAGATGAATTCGTCGCAGTTATTGATGAAGAGATCCGAGGTCGAGTTCTTGACCCCGACCCCGATGACGGTCTTGGCGTTTTCGCGCAATTTGCTGACCAGCGGCGAGAAGTCCGAGTCGCCGCTCAAAATGACGAAGGTATCGACATGCCCTTTGGTGTAGCACAAGTCGAGCGCGTCGACGACCATGCGAATGTCCGCCGAGTTCTTGCCGGATTGGCGCACGTGCGGGATTTCGATGAGCTCGAACGCCGCTTCGTGCAAGCCGCGCTTGAAGTCCTTGTAGCGGTCGAAATCGCAGTAGGCTTTCTTGACGACGATGTGGCCCTTGAGCAGCAGGCGCTCGAGCACCTTCTCTATGTCGAAGCTCGGGAACTTGGCGTCGCGTGCGCCCAACGCAATGTTCTCAAGGTCGAGGAAAACCGCCATGGTGGCGTCGGATGTTCGG
>DASWEO010000088.1:0-7596 GCA_036394715.1 Steroidobacteraceae bacterium | reverse complement strand
CCCGATCTTCGGGTCGGGTCAGGGCCTGGTCGAGCCAACCGCGAAACTGCTCATGGTCGATTTCTCCGTGTTCCACTTTGGCCAGTACGATTCCGCCGACCAATATCTTCCGGCGGGTCGCGGCCTTGCGTTCGCGCAGCGCACTGACGGCACGCTTGCGCGCATCGAGGCGCTCCTGACGAAGCTTCAACTGGGTGAGTTTCTGTTGTAGCGTCGAAATCTGATCGTCGAGTTTGGGCATCGGGATCGTGTCCGCGGTCAAAGAGTCCGGCCGGAATAGCGGCGCCGGTTCGCCATTGATTTTGGCACAGAGCTACGCGTACAGTCTAACGACAACCGAGGCATTAAACACTTATACGTCTATACGTCACCCGCTCCACCGAGAATTATCTGGCGATCTACCATCTTACGGCGAAGGTCATCTCACGCGGGCGGGGGCAGAGCATCACCGCTGCCGCCGCGTATCGGTCCGGGTCCGCGCTGCGTGATGAGCGCTACGGGCTCACGCACAATTACACACGCAGCCGCAAAGCCGCGCATTCGGAAATCATGTCGCCTGATGGCGCGCCGGCCTGGGTGCACGACCGGGAAATGTTGTGGAATCGGGTGGAGGCGGGCGAGCGCCGGAAAGACTCGCAACTCGCGCGCGCGATCGAAATCGGTTTGCCCGTCGAGCTGTCCCACGCGGAAAGCGTGGCGCTCGTGCGCGATTACATTGCACAGGAGTTTGTCTCGAAAGGCATGATCGCGGACTTCAGCATCCGTCGGAATGACACCAACAATCCGTATGCCCAGATCTTGCTTACCCTGCGCGAAGCCACGCCGTCGGGGTTTGGACCCAAAATGCGGCATTGGAACCGGAAAGCCAATCTCATTGAGTGGCGTTCGGCTTGGGCCGAACGTGCCAATCAACATTTGGCGCGAGCCGGGCACGCCGTGCGAATCGATCACCGGACGCTGGAGGCTCAGCAGATCGAGCTCACGCCGGGTCGCAAAGGAGTCGGCCGCTGGACCCAAGGCGAGCAGACACTGCCCAGCCATCTGCAGGAGCGCGTCGCCGAGCGGCAACGGATTGCGCAAGAGAACGGCGAGATGATCCTAGAGGACCCCACGATAGCGCTGCGTGCCTTGTCCCGTCTGCGGCCTACCTTTACCCATCAGGAACTCGCTCAATTTCTGAAGTCGCGTACCGGCGATCAGGAGCAGTTCGGCGCGGTGCTTGCCGCGGTCATGGAGTCCGGCGAACTGGTGACGCTGAACCCCGGTGGTGGCAATCCGCTCCGCTTCACCAGCCGCGATATGCTCGACGCGGAAAAGTCGCTGATGAAGCGCGTGGCAGCGATGGCGATGCGACGCGGCCGCGGCGTCCCGCACCAATTCCGAATACCGCCCCACCCACCAATGACTAAGTTGCCGCCACTAGCTTTAAACGAGGAGCCGCTCGCGTTGACCGAGGAGCCGCGAGCGTTGAAGGAGGAGCCGCTCGCGTTGACCGAGGAGCAGCGCGGCGCGTTTGAGTATGCGATGAGTGGGGGCGATATCAAGGCCTTGGCGGTGGCGGCGGGCAACGATAAGAGCGTGCTTCTCGCCGCCATGCGTGAAGCTTGGGAGATACAAGGGCTGAGCGTCATCGGTGTCGCGCTCTCGAGAATCGCCGCCGAGACATTGCAGGCGTCGTCGGGCATTCCTACGCAACCGCTTGCCTCACACGAACTCGAATGGCAGGAAGGGCGAAACCCCTTGACCCTGAATCATGTGATTGTGGTCGATGGGGCAGAGATGATCGGGCTCAAACAGCTGGAACGGTTGCTCGCCGTCGTCGACAAGGCTCGCGCCAAGGTCCTCCTGATGGGTGATTCGGCGCAGCTCGAGGCGATGGGATCCATGTCGCCGCTGCAGGGCATTCTCGACAGAATTGGCGCGCTTGCGCCGACGGGCCTTGCGCGGTAGACAGCGCTTGGTCTCGAAGGGCGGCACGGCGGAATGCCCGTCGGCGACCTTGATAATCGACGATGGGCTCCCAGACAGGTGTCATTCCGGCCTCAAAGTGAGCCTATGATTCCATTTTCCGTTCTCGACTTGTCTCCGGTGGCGATGGGCAGCACTGCGGCGCAGTCGCTCCGCAACACTTTGGATCTCGCGCGACATGCGGAGGAATGGGGTTACCGGCGCTATTGGTTGGCCGAACACCACAGTATGCCGGGAATTGCCAGCGCAGCCACCTCGGTGGTGATCTGCCACGTTGCCTCCGGAACGTCGACGATTCGGGTCGGAGCAGGCGGCATCATGTTGCCCAATCACTCGCCGCTGGTGATTGCAGAGCAATTCGGTACCTTGGAAAGCCTGTTTCCGGGCCGCATCGATCTTGGACTGGGACGGGCGCCGGGTTCCGATCAAGTTACCGCGAGAGCTCTCAGGCGCAATCTCGCGTCCGATCCCGACCAGTTCCCTCAAGACGTTCTGGAACTGATGGGATACTTTGCGCCCTCAGGGTCGGAGCAACGCGTCATGGCGGTCCCCGGCGTCGGATTGAATGTGCCGATCTGGATCTTGGGTTCGAGCCTTTTCGGCGCGCAAGTCGCCGCGGCTCTGGGACTGCCCTTTGCATTCGCTTCGCATTTCGCACCCGCGATGATGATGCAGGCCATGGACATCTATCGTGCGCGATTCCAGCCCTCGGTGCAGCTCGATAGGCCATACGTGATGCTGGGATTCAACGTCTTTGCCGCGGAGTCCGACGCGGAGGCTCGCTTCCTCGCCACGTCGATGCAGCAGGCATTCGTGAACCTGCGCAGCGGGCGGCCGATGCAACTGCCGCCTCCGATCGACGGGTACGAGAGCCAACTCCCGCCGTCCGCCAAGGCTCTGCTCGCCGACGTGCTCACCTGCTCGGCCGTCGGCTCGCCCGAGACGGTCCGCAATTCCCTGGTTGCATTCATCGAACGGACGCGGCCGGACGAATTGATGATCACCGCGCAGATATTCGATCATGCCGCACGGCTGCGCTCCTACGAAATCGCCGCCGATATCCGCAAGAGCCTGGCAGCGAAAGCGTAGATGATAGGAAGGGTCGCGTGACGGGCGCTTTTCCGCGCTACCGGCGCGGCTCAACCCGCCATGCCAAGGAAGGTGCGCATCCGCGCGAGTTCCGCCTCGAGGCCCGCACGAAACGCGGCGGAGCGCGGCGCGCGGCCGCCGATGTAGCCGAAAGAACAGCGCAGCCCATCCTGGGCCGCCGCCACATTGCCCCATCCGATCATCCGCTCGTGCCATAACAGGGGCAGTGCGTAGTAGCCGAGTTTGCGTTTCGGCGCGGGCGTGTAAGCCTCGAAGCGATAGGCCCAGCCCCAGAAGACTTCGAAGCGGCGGCGATCCCAGACTATCGGGTCGAAGGGCGTCAGCAAGCGCACGCTCTCGTCGGGCCGCCAACGGGCCGATGTGGGTCTGTCCGCGGCGGGCCAGTACCAGTCGACGCCGTCAACGCGAGCGTGAGCAAGGCGTTGCTTGGCGCGAGCGAGCGCGTCGCCGCGGTGCGCGGTCCACTGCGGCGCGCCGCCGCGCAAATGCCTGACCAGCTGACCCAAGGTGCTCGCCGAGAGCGGCGCATATTTGCGGACGGCCACGTCCACCAGCGCGTCCATCCTTGCGCTCACGGCGCCCGCGTCGAGCGGCAGTGCGACCGTATCCGGGCCTTCCGCGGTATCGCGCGCGGCGTACACCCGAGTGCCCCCTTCACGGCGCGCCACGCGCAGCAGTCCGCGGTAGTGCATGACGTCGAGCAATTCCGTGCTGGCGTTCGACGATCCGCCGAACCAGTTGGTCACTTTGCCGTGCGCGAAATGCGCGTCCACCTCGCGCGGGTGCACGGCGCCGCGTGCGCGGATGAATTCCAGCACCGCTGCTGCTTGCGCGGCACGCGCCGGCGTCCACACCGTTCGCGCCGTTCGTGGGTGCATCAATTGATGATGGGCCCGCGGCATATATCCATAATTCACAAAGAAGTCTTCTTCCAGCGGCAGTTTCGGGTAGCGGCGCTCGAGGTCGCCCGCCCGATAGCCCGCCACACGGTGGCGCAGAGTCAGGTCCTGGGCGCGGGCCGGAGCACGGATCGGATCCGCCTGCACGAATCCCAGCTTGTCTATCGCCCGCTTAAGGGTCGTGGGCTTGAACAGCGATCGCGCGATGGCGTAACGGCGCAGATGATCCAACGTGACCCGCATACCGCGATGATATATTGCCGGCCATGCTGGAAACCATTGAAGTAGAAACCGCGGTAATGCCGAACGCCAGCGTGATCTGGCTGCATGGTCTGGGCGCCGATGGGCATGATTTCGAACCCATCGTGCCCGAGATCGTGCGTCGAGGTGAACGGGCGTGGCGCTTTGTCTTTCCCAATGCCCCGGTGCGTCCGGTGACCATCAACGGCGGCATGTCCATGCGTGCCTGGTACGACATCAAGGGATTGGACCGCAAGGCGGCGGAAGACGTGGCCGGTTTTCGCGATGCGGATGCACAGATTCGGCGGCTGATTGCCCGGGAGGTCGAGCGTGGAATTCCGGCGAATCGCATTGTCCTCGCCGGTTTTTCACAAGGGGCCGCCGTGTCTCTGTATACGGCAGTGCGTTTGCCGGAGGGCCTGGCGGGCGTCATGGCATTGTCCAGTTATTTCCCGCGAGAGAGCAGCTTCAGTGCCGAGCGCGCACCCGCAAACAACTCCACCCCGATATTCATGGCTCACGGCCAAGGGGATACCGTACTCCCTCTGGCTATGGGGGTGCAGGCGCGCAACTTCCTCAAGGCGCAGGGATACTTGGTCGAGTGGCATGAGTATCCGATGGGACACGCCGTCTGCGCCGCGGAAGTCACCGACATTCGTGAATTCCTGTTCCGCGTGCTGTCTTGAGGCATCGACGCGACATTGAAGCGCAGCGGATGGGTGACAGCCCCGGTAACGGGGGCTAAGCTCAGCGGCCACCATTGTTTTGGCGAGGCATCGCACCGTGGCAATCTCTCGATCATCGGATGCACATCCGAACCGTGCCGCTTCGGCGCAACGACTGAATGCCGATGCAGCAACGGCTGTCGCGCGCGCCGATGCGGCGAAGCAGAAGGTGCGCGCCGCCAAGAACGTGCTCAAGCGGGCCCGAAAATTAGCGAAAGCGAGCAAAAAGGCCGCAAAGCAAGCAAGGAAAAAGGCCAAAGCGGCGCAGGCTGCGCTGCAAGTTCGCGCCAAGGCAGCCGGTCCCCGAAAAGCCGCAGTTGGCACGAACGTACGCGCCAAAGCGTCAAAACCCAAGGCGTCAAAACCCAAGGTCTCAAAACCTAAGGCGTCAACAGCTAAGGCGTCAGAACCTAAGGCGTCAAAATCTAAGCCGTCGGCTACCAAGATATCGAAGCGATCGTCACAGCGCGCCAAATCCCCGAATCCGTGGCGCGTGCCACGACCCGCCGCACCCAAGCGAGCCGTCGCGCCGAAGCAGCCGGCCACGCCGAACCAAGCACCTGTACCGGCGCCGGATGCGGTACCGGAGCCCTTGGCGGCGGAAGTCGACAGCGTACCGCCTGCGCCCGGCGTCAGTTCTGCGGGTTGACGTCCTCCCGCGCCCTCAAAGGGCGGGGATTTCTTCTGCAAGACGGCGGCGTCCCGCCGCGAGAATGTTCCTCGCGGCGTTGACGTCGCGGTCGTGGACCGTTTCGCAATCGCCGCAAGTCCATACTCTTATTCCAAGACCTGCGACGCCGGTCTGGCGCCAAGAGTCCACGGATATCCTCGATCTGAACGCCGAGGTCTTCGGGCGCTATGGGATAAAGTGGATCAGGATTCCCGGGAATAGTGTTTCGATCGCCAAGGCCAGAAACAGGGAGACCAGGAACCCGATGATCTGCCCCAGGAACCACACTCCGAAGGCCTTGCGCGTGGTGAGGCCCTGGATTTCGCTCAACCCCATCACCTGTAGGACGATGCTCCAAATAAACAACAGAACATAGGAGGTGAACTGCAGGTGGAGCAGCAGCGCCAGGAAGGCCTCGAGATCGGCTCGTGGAGTCTCGACGAAGGTGGCCTCCCCGGCAAGGAGTGCCGTCAGCACCCAGATGGCGAGCGAGGCCGCCATGGGTACGCCGCCGTAGGCGAGGACATGAATGACTTGGGTGGTCGTCGACTTGCCGCCGGCGCGAAGCCCTAAGCGCCCATAGATAATGGCCATCAAGTACACGCTCACCACGCCCGAGACGGCGCCGTACGCAAAGGATATTGCGAGAATTGCTTCCACGCTGCTGTGTGCTCCGGCTCCTACATGCCGGCACAGCGCGAGAAGGTTGCCCACGCCTTGAGCCGCCGCCAGCAAGTAGTCGGCGATCCCGAGCGGTCGTGCCGCCAATTCACGAAACACGCGTCGGGGTCTCAACCAGACATCTTTCAGCGGGCGAATGGGGTCAGTCGGCAGCACTCAGGCAGCCTACGCAATCCGTGTTGCTGACTCCAGCTTCACACACAGATGACAGCAGACTTTTTCAGGGCTACTCTCACAGCGAGTTCGAACGATCTCTAGGAGAAGAGTGATCATGGCAAAGAAGAGCAAGTCTAAGAAGCGTCCAGTGGCAAAGGCTAAGCGTGCCGTCAAGAAGAGTGCCGCGAAAAAGAAAGCGCGGCCGATGAAGGCCAAGGCGAAGAAGGCGGGCAGAGCACTCAAGGCTGCGAAGAAGGCCGTCAAGGCTGCGCCCAAGAAGGCCAAAGCCAAACCCGTCGCCAAGAAGGCTGCGCCCAAGCCGAGCTCGCCCAAGCCAACGATGGCCCGGCCGAAGGCTCCAGCGCCGCCGACTCCGGCGCCGATGGCCACACCGCCAACGATGCCGGTCTCAGAGACACCGACGTCGACGACGCCTCCCAGTACAGAACCGTTGGCGTTTTGAACATCCGCCGAAGGTGATCTAGGCGCGTATCAGCCCTTGGAGAGGGCGCGCGCCGCTACTGTCCGGGAAGATTCGGGTGGCGAGAGTCTTTGCGTCGACGCGCAGATGCTCGTCGAGCACGGCTTTGAAAACGCTGCGTAAATCGAGAGTCGGCCGAAGGTCGCGGTTATCGAGCAGCGCCGAGCGAGCGAGCCCCGGCCAATCGGCTATCACGCGGCCGCCCGCACGGCCCCGCCCGCGAGAAAGGCGCAACCGCCCGTCCCATGATCGGTACCTCGAGTGCCGTTCATGGCGGCGGTACGGCCGAACTCGGTCACGACCAGTACCGCGGTTTGCTGCCACAAGGACCCCAACTGATCCTTGAGTGCGCGCAGCGCTTTATCGAGACCCGCCAGCCGTTGCGCGAGCGCCCCTCTGGCACCGCCCTGATTGGCGTGCGTATCCCACCCGCTGGCTTCGATGACCGCCACTTCGGGACCCCGTTCGCTTCGCATCAAGGTGGCCGCCATCCGGGCCACGCCGCCGACACGGTCGGGAGGCGCGGGCCTGGCTGCGGTGTCCTGCGCCGCCGTCATCGCCGGCTGCGCGCTCGCGGCCGCGGGTTCGGTCATCGCCTGCGGGTCCGCCGGGCTGCCGCCCTCCACCGCGAGTTTCCCGGTCTGCACGGCCTCGCTCAAGCGCGCC
>DASWEO010000087.1:0-4075 GCA_036394715.1 Steroidobacteraceae bacterium | reverse complement strand
CATGCGTGTGTTGCTCGTTGAAGACGACGGCATGATCGCGCAAGGGTTGCAGACCGCCCTGCGGCAGGGCAACTATGCCGTCGATTGGGTGGCCGATGGGAAGAGCGCGGATGCGGCGTTGAGGGACTCGGTTTTCGACTTGGTGCTTCTCGATCTCGGGCTGCCGCAGCGTGACGGCCTCGGCGTCTTGCGCGCAATGCGTCAGCGCGGCGGCGCCACGCCCGTCATCATTCTCACGGCGCGCGATGAAGTTGGGCAGAGGATTGCCGGCCTCGATGCCGGCGCCGATGACTACATCGTCAAGCCTTTCGATCTCGACGAAGTGATGGCCCGCATGCGCTCCGTACTGCGCCGCGCGGCCGGACGCGGCGACCCCGTGATCCAGCACGGCGATCTGCGGCTCGATCCGGTATCGCATACGGTCGAGCGCAGCGGTGTGCCCATCAGCTTATCGGCCCATGAGTTTTCAGTTCTCGAGGCTCTGCTGCAGCGCCCCGGCGCCGTGCTGTCGCGCGCCCAGCTCGAGGATCGCTTGTACGGTTGGGACGAACAAATCGGCAGCAATGCGGTCGAAGTCTACATTCACGGGCTGCGGCGCAAGCTCGGCAACGATGCCATTCGCACGTTGCGCGGGGTGGGTTATTTCGTTCCCAAGTCATGAGGTCCATTCGCGCCCGGCTCTTGATGGCATTGACAGTACTCGTGGCAATCGTCTCGCTGCTCGCGGCGACGGTCACGTACCGCCGCGTATTGAACGAAACCTCGACTCTCTTCGACTATCAATTGCGCCAGATGGCGCTGTCGCTGCGCAGCCAAGTCTCCCTCGCGCCGCGAATCGAGGTTCCGCCGGATCAAGGCGACACTGATTTCGTGATTCAAATCTGGGATCCCTTCGGAGCCCGGGTGTACCTGTCGAGGCCCGGTCTCCCGCTGATCAACCAGACCGTTCTCGGGTATGCGAATCTGTCGCTCCAGGGCCAGGCCTGGCGTGCTTACGGCCTGCAAACGGAAGACGGCGTGATTCAGATCGCGCAGCCGATTCAAGTGCGGGAGCGGCTGGCGCGGGCGGCGGCGCTGCGCGTGGTGGTCCCGCTCATTCTTCTCCTGCCCATCATGATCGCCTTCGTCGCCTGGATCGTCAGGCGCGGATTGCTGCCCCTGCGCGATGTCACCGCCGAAGTGCAGCGGCGCGAGGTGCGCAGCCTGACCCCGTTGGCCACCGACAATCTGCCGCTGGAAATCCAGCCGTTGGTCGCCGAGCTCAATCGGCTCCTGGCCCGATTGGATGAGGCCTTTGCGGTTCAACGGGCGTTCATTGCCGATGCGGCTCACGAGCTTCGATCGCCGCTCACCGCGCTGCGCCTGCAGCTTCAGCTGCTGGATCGCGCACCCGACGACACGGCCCGCCGCACGGCGCGAGACAGCCTGGGTGCGGCGGTCGAACGCGCCATTCACCTGGTCGAGCAGCTGTTGACGCTGGCGCGCAGCGACCCGGGGGAGACGGCGGGCGACTTCGAGCTTGTTGACCTCGCGGCTGTCGCCGCGCAAGCGTTGACTGAAACGCATGCATTGGCAGAGTCGAGGCGCATCGATCTGTCGCTGGAACGCGAAGGCAAGGTTTCCGTGAGCGGGGATCGAGATGCGCTTCGTACGCTGGTGCGCAATCTCGTGGACAATGCGGTGCGCTATACGCCTCCCGGAGGATCGGTACAGGTACGCGGCCACGCGGGAGCCGCGGGCGCCAAGTTGGAAGTGGTCGACACCGGCCCCGGCATCGCGGCTGCCGATCGAGCCAGAGTGTTCGACCGGTTTTACCGGCGGGCCAACGCGAATGAAACCGGAACGGGTCTGGGGCTCGCGATAGTCAAAGCCATCGCGGCGCGCCATGGTGCCCGGGTCGATCTGGGTGATGCCCTCTCGGGCGGTTTGCACGTCACCGTGAGCTTTCCCCCGCCGTCTTAAGGCTGTCTCCCGCCCTCTTAAGGCTGTCTTAAGGCACTTGTGGGAACGTGTCGCCAGAGCGTTTGCTCAACTACATATGGAGACCTCACATGCAAATTCGCGGCAAAACATTGGTTTGGTCGGCGGCGGGGCTGCTCGCCGTCGGCACAGCCACGGGCCTGTCCGCGGCCACTCTGCTTCAATCCACGACGCAGACGGCGCCGGCGGCCGCAGTCACTGATTCCGTTGCGGCGGGTGCAGCGGCATCGCACGCCATCTCGCCCGCAACCGCCCCCAATTATCGTGCGATCGTGGAACGCAACCAAGCCGCGGTCGTCGGCATCACGACGGCCGGCGCGATGGACACATCGGCGCAGGAGTTCAACTTCGGCGGTCCTTTCGGCGACAACGACAATCCCCTGTCGCAGTTTTTTCGCGGTCTTCCACATCCGCGCAATCACGGCGTGATGCATGCCCAGGGTTCCGGGTTTCTGGTGAGCTCGGACGGCATCGTTCTCACCAACGCCCACGTGGTCGACGGCGCGAAGGAAGTTACCGTCAAGCTGTCGAACCATCGGGAGTACAAAGCGAAGGTTCTCGGCGCGGACCGCACCAGCGACATCGCCGTGCTGAAAATCGACGCGCATGATCTGCCCACCGTGCAGATCGGCGACTCGAACCAATTGCACGTCGGCGACTACGTGCTCGCGATCGGCGAACCCTTCGGGCTCGAAGAGACGGCGACCGCCGGCATCGTGAGCGCCAAGGGCCGTTCTCTGCCCGGCGATGGCTACGTACCCTTCATTCAAACCGATGCGGCCGTCAACCCGGGCAATTCCGGCGGTCCGTTGTTTGACGCGAACGGCAACGTCGTCGGCATCAACGCCCAGATCTACAGCAATTCCGGTGGTTACCAGGGTGTTTCCTTCGCGATTCCGATCAATCTTGCCATTCAAGCCAAGGATCAAATCGTGAAGACCGGCAAGGTCGCCCACGCACGGCTGGGCGTCGAAGTGCAGACTCTCGACCAGTCGCTGGCCGACTCGTTCAAGATGAAGGCGCCCATCGGTGCTCTCGTCGCCAAGGTCGAGCCCGACAGCGCTGCGGCCCAGGCCGGCCTGAAGGTTGGAGATGTGATCCTCGAGTTCAACGGAAATCCGATCGTCGACGCCGGCCAATTGTCTGCGCGCGTGGGTGCGGTCGCTCCCGGGGATAAAGTCTCGCTCAAGGTATGGCGCGACGGCAGGGAAACGACCCTGAATGCCACCGTCGGCTCCGCCGCACCGGTGGAAGTGGCCGACGCAGGCGGCGCGAATGCATCGCCGCAGGCACGGTTAGGCTTGGCTGTGCGTCCGTTGAATCCGGATGAGCGCCAGCAAGCCGGTGTGAGCGGCGGTCTGATCGTCGAAGACGTTCAAGGCCACGCTGCCGAGGTCGGCATCCAGCCGGGCGATGTGGTTCTTTCCGTCGATGGCACACCGGTGCAAAGCGTCGCGCAGCTGCGGAAAATGGTGCAGGAGCACGACAAGCAGGTGGCACTGCTGATTCAGCGGGGAAACAGCCGCTTGTTCGTCCCGGTAACGCTGGGCTAGTGCACGAGGGTAGGAGCCGGTTCGCGCAAGCCCAGGCGCGAATCGGCTCGTTGCCAGGGATAACTTAGCGCGCCTTAGACAATCGCCGCGGCCGCGATATAAACTTGACCAAATCTCCTGGATTGATAAATTCTTTATGAGTTCGAGGCCGGCAGCAGCGGCCCTAGGATGGTAGATCTGCGGCTTATGACCATCGCTTTCCGACATTGATTTAGCCTACTCTTGTGCGACGCACACCCCCGGGTCGCGGGGCCAAATAAGTGGCGTGGCGCATTCGACCGTTCCAGCACGCGATAAAATCGCCGCGACTTGGCGGCCACAGCGCCGACCGCCACAGATTCAATTTTGCGGGACCACCTGCCGTGGCAAACGAAGCGGCCACAGGCCGAAGGCTCATAATTCCAGGGCGCCAAAACCATCGCTAGGAGAGCGTCATGCCAACCTACATCCTGCTGAGCACGCTGACACCTGAAGGGCGACATTCTCTACACAAGAATCCCGAGCGCATTGATGCCGTCAACAAGGATATCGAAGAATTTGGC
>DASWEO010000086.1:0-3626 GCA_036394715.1 Steroidobacteraceae bacterium | reverse complement strand
TCGCCGGGTGCCGAACCCAGGACACGGGATGCATACCGTCGTCGAGAGGGCTGCTGGATCGATCGAGCTGGCTGCAACGGTTTGAAGACTCGCTAAGTCTCGACGATTTCGCTAGATCAAGGGCAGCGTGATGGTGAATATGGCGCCGCCGCCGTCCGCTCGATTGGCGGCAACGGCCGTTCCGCCGTGAAACTCGGCGACCAGGCGTACGATGTACAACCCCAAGCCGAAGTGCGGCTTGTCGTCGCGGCCTTGGCGCTGCTCGAACAGCGATTCGAACAAGCGTCCATGGAGCGCCTGCGGAATCGGCGGACCGTCGTTCTGCACGTGCAGCACGTAATTGCCGAGCTCGCGTTCCAGGCGCACCGTGATCGTGCCGGCGGAAGGACAGAAATCGACGGCGTTTTCGATGAGCTTGTCGAGCAGCTGCACGAGCAAATCGGGTGCGCCGCGAATGAAACAGGGATCGGGGGGCGTCTCGAGCACGATATGCGACTGCGGAAAGCCGTCGCGATAGGCGGCGATCGCCGATGACAACAGCTCGCGCAAATCGAAATTTACGCGTTCCGCCTGCTTGATGCTTTCCTCGACCCGCGCCGCGGCGCCGAGCGCACTCAAGATGGATTGCAGGCGCTGGGTGCCCTCCCGCGCCCGCGTCACAAAGCGCCGCTGGTCGTCGCGCAAGCCTTCGGACTCGAGATTGTCCAGCGAGGAACGCACGATGGTCAGCGGCGTGCGCAGCTCGTGCGACAGCTTTCCACCCAAGGTACGCAGGTACTGCGTGTGCTCGTTGAGGCGTGCCAGGAGGCGCTCGAAGGCGCGCGCCAGGGCGCCGATCTCATCGGCGCCCGCGGATTCCGGCATGTCGAGCCGGATTTTTCCATCACTCCCCACCGCGGAGTCGGCGGCGTTGCGCAAGCGCCCGATGCGCAGGCTGATCCAAGTCGCGAAGCCGAACATGATGATGACCGCGGCGGCCGTGGCGAGCAGCGTGAGATTGAACAGGCGAGTCACGGCGCGGTCGCGCAAGGCGAGCAGCTGGTCTCCGGCCTGCTCGAGGTATACGGCACCGCGTGTTTGGCCGTCACTGAGAATGGGCGCGGCAGCGGTCAACAACAGGTCCTGGCTTGCGGCGCTGCGCACCCATTCCGCGTGCGCCTTTCCCGCGAGCGCGGCGGCCACGCTATTGCCGCCCAGCCGGTCCGGTGCGGAAGACTGCAGAGGAAAGCTCGAGGTGTCGACGGACATCAAGCGCCGATACCAGGACTCTGTATCCTCCTCGCTCGCGCCCGGGATGTTCGCACTCAAGGTGCCCGCGACCCCGAGTTTCAAGGCATTGGCGTCGATGACGGTGGCGCGGGTACCGTCGCGGACGAACGTGCTCAACAAGTCGGCGAGGCCCGCCGTAGTGAAAAATAGTCGGCCGCCGTCCGGGACGCCGACCGCGTCAACCCCGGACTTCCCGTTCCCGCGGCCGTCCTCGGCCTCCACCCAGAGGCGCGAGCCCACGAAGCTCAAAGGGATGCGTGCCTCGACGTGGTAGCCCGCCGCCGTCTGCAGCCAAAATGCTTGGATACGCGGTTCTTCAACGGCACGGTCCCGGCCGTCGCCGCCAGGGACGATGCTTTGGGCCGCGATCAAACCTGGCGCGTTGGTGCCGAAATAATAAAATTCCCGCGTCCCGTCCGGCCGCTGCAGCGCCAGATTGACTCGATCAAAGCGGTCCCGCCCGGGACGTACATTGCTGGGCTCGGGGTCGAACTGGGTGTCGTCGACTTCGATGTACAGGTAAAGGTATCGCTCGGTGGAACCCGCCTGCGCGCGCGCCCGATAACCCGTGGCGGTGGGCAAGGGTGTGGGATTCCCCGCCACGCCCCAATCGTCGCGATAACCGTCCAAGAGCGGTTGGCTGCGCAGAGGATAGACGTACAAGTCCCCGCGGTCCGCGGCGAACGCTCGAGTGTCGTCGGGATCGCGAAACACGCGTTGCGGCTGAGCCGACAAGGCATTGGCGATGGTGCCGGCGCTCGCAAGCAGCGACTTTTCCTGCGAGTCGCGCAGCGCAGTCTCGAGTTCGCGCGCATATTGACAGCCCGCCCACGGCAGCACCAGCGTGGTGAGCGCGACGATCAACAATTGCAGGCGAATGCTCACTCGACCCAGCGATAGCCCATTCCGTACACGGTCTGGATCGCATCAAAAGCCGGGTCGATCTGCTGGAATTTTCGGCGCATGCGTTTGATGTGAGAGGTGATGGTATTGTCGTCCAACACGACGTTCGCGGCATCCATCAATTGCTGCCGGTTCTTCACATGCCCCGGATTGCGGGCCAACGCGTGCACGATCCAGAACTCGGTGAGGGACAGGGTGACCGGCGCGCCGTTCCAGGTGGTCTGCATCTTCTCGCCGTCGATCGACAGGGAGCCGCGCCGTATGATCTCGGCGGCATTGTCCGGCCGCCGCAGGGCATCGATGCGCCGAAACAGGGCCGCGACGCGGGCCGCCAAATGCGGCAGGCTGACATCCTTGGTCAGAAAATCGTCGGCGCCGAGGCGTAGCCCGGAAACGGCGTCCAATTCGCTGTCCCGGGCGGTGAGAAAGATGATGGGCAGCTCGGCCGAGAGCGCGCGCAAGTCGCGGCAGAGATCGAACCCGCCTTCAGCCTCATCCTCGAGCGAAATATCGATGATGGCCAGATCGGGCAAGTGGATCTGGAACGCCTGCATGGCGGTCCTGCGGTTGGCATAGGTCTTGATCGAGTAGCCGTGCCGCGCCAGCGCCGCCGAGTAATTCTCGCGCAAAGCCGGCTCGTCCTCGACTATCGCGATGTGCTTTTTCATCACTGAATCATAGCCGATGACGGGAACTCATTTGGTGAGAAACCGGTCCGAAAACGCGCTGCCACGATTTGCCATAAATGGCCTCCGGATCGCCCGAATTGAGCCCCCGAGGGTTCGCGAATCGCGCCCGACACTGACCTCGTCAACCCAAACGAGGAGCGGAGCATGTCGACATCACCGGCCGAGATTGCGTGCGGTTCCCTGTGCGGATTGGGCAGCGGCGGGCGGGCGGGTTCCCAATGGGAGCGCGGTTCCACGTGGCATTTCTGGGCGCAGCACCGCGAAGCGTCGCTCAACTGGCTGGCCCTCGGACTCTTGCTGGCGGCGTGGAATGCGTCCGACAACGACACGCCGGGGCAGCTGCGGCGCCGGCCGGAGGCGCTGCGCGGCTATTCATCCGTCTCCGTGCGCGCGGCACATCGCACGCTGTCGACGAATTTAACCTTGCCGGCGAAATCATAGGCGAGGTCCGATCTGCATCGATGCGTGTCGCCGACAATATCTTTACAAAGGTCACAAAAGCGTAAACTAACTGTAAAGCTGCGTCCCTCTAATAGCGCGGCGCATGCTTGCCACCGAAACCAATAAACAGATACTGATCGTCGATCGGGATGTTGCCGCTGTCGAACCCCTCCGCCAGAGACTCGGCGAAGCCGGGTTCGTCGTACGCGCCATCACCGATGGATCGGCAGCCATCGTGGCCGTGGCAGAGCGGCCGCCCCATCTGGTCATCATCGATTGGAACATGCCCGGCCTTGCCGCGCTCGAGGTGATTCAGGGTGTGCG
>DASWEO010000085.1:0-6682 GCA_036394715.1 Steroidobacteraceae bacterium | reverse complement strand
AGAGCATCGCCTTTACACGGCGAGGGTCGGGGGTTCGATCCCCTCAGCACCCACCAACAGCGGAGTGGTAGTTCAGCTGGTTAGAATACCGGCCTGTCACGCCGGGGGTCGCGGGTTCGAGTCCCGTCCACTCCGCCATTTTACCTTGTGGGTCCGCGCGAGCCGTTTGGCCGCGCCTAAGGGTATGAAACGGGTGGGAGCATGCTGCAGTCGATACACGACAAGTTGAAGGGTTGGTTGGCCGCGGTGGTGCTGGGCGCCATCGGCTTGGTGTTCGTCTTTTGGGGCATCAATTGGACCCTGAGCGCGCCGAACTATGTGGCCAAGGTGAACGGCAGTGAAGTGTCGGCCAACGAGGTCCGGCAGGCCTACCAGCGTGAACTCGCGCAGGCCCAGCGGCAATCCGACGGTTCGATCAGCGAGGCGCAGCGCAACCAGATCAAGATGCGGGTGCTCGATCAGTACGTGAGCGGCGAAGCGCTGGTCACCCGCGCCGATGCGCTCGGCTATCGCGTCAGCGATCAGGAATTGCTCGACGACATGTCGCAGGTTCCGATCTTTCAGGTCGACGGCAAATTCGACAAGGCGCATGCCGTGGCGGTTCTGAGGGCGCAGGGCCGTTCGATCCTCGAGATCGAAGCCTTGTTCAGACGCGATGCCAAGCTGCGGCAGCTCGACTCGGCCCTGTCGATGTCGAGCTTCGCGACGGCGACGGAGATGAAGCAATTCCGCGCACTCACCAAGCAGCAGCGCGAACTCACCTGGGTTCCGTTCTCGGCAGAGAAATACGCGAACCAAGCGACCCCGGACGATGCCGCGCTCAAGACTTATTACGACGCGCATAAATTCGAATACATGACGCCGGAGACGGTGGATCTGCGCTACGTCGAAATCAGTCTGTCGCAGCTCGCGTCGAAGGTCAGCGTCGACGATGCGCAGCTGAAGACCTATTACGATGAGCAGAAGGTCAAGACGCCGGAGCGATTTACCGAACCGGAGCAGCGCCGGGTCAGCCATATCCTGTTGCCGGTCGCGAATCCGAAAGACGACGCGGCGGTCAAGGCCAAAGCGGAAGGGATCTTGAAGCGCGTCCAAGCCGGCGAGGATTTCTCGGCGTTGGCGAAGGAGTTCTCGCAAGATCCGGGGTCCGCGCAGCAGGGCGGAGATCTGGGATGGTCCGAGCGCAAGGCCTGGGTGGCGCCCTTCGCGGATGCCGCATACAGCATGAAGGTGGATGAGATCCGGGGTCCGGTGAAGACCCAGTTCGGCTATCACATTCTCAAGCTGGCGGGGATCCGGCCGGCGACCGTCAAAACCTTCGAGCAAGCCAAGCCCGATTTGGAAACCGAATATCGCCGCAACGAAGCCGAAAAGCTGTTCAACAACGCCCAGGACCAGCTCGCCGATGCTGCACTGCAAAACACCACCGACATCGACGTGGTGGCGCGCAAGGCCGGTCTGACCGTGCTCGAGGTGCCGGTTTTCAGCCGCATCGACGGCGGTGGTGCATTGAGCAAGGTTCGTGCGGTGATCGACGCGGCGTTCAGCCAGGACGTGCTCGATGGGCGGCTGAGTCCCATCGTCGAGGTGGAGAAAGGCCGCGGCGTGGTGCTGCGCGCCACCGACCACAAACTGCCGCAGCAGAAGCCGCTGGACGCCGTGCGCACGGAGGTGGTCGCTGCGTGGAAGAAGCAGCGCGGCGCGGAGCTCGCCGCCGCCGCGGCCGCGGATGCGGTCAAGCGCCTGACGGCGGGCGAGTCCTGGGATGCCGTGGTGAAAAGTGCGGGGGCGGCCGCGCCGCCGGCCAAGTTCATCGCACGATCGGACCAAGAAGTACCGCTGGAGATTCGCACCACGGCATTCGGACAACCCAAGCCCGCGGGTAAGCCTATGTATTCCGACGCGCGGCTCGCAAACGGCGACGCCGCGGTCATTGCCTTGAGCGCGGTGCGCGAGGCGCCCAGCGATGCTGCACTTCCGGACATGGCAATGCGCGAGCAGTTTGCCGCCCAAATCGCCTCGACCGAGGCGCAGAGCTATGCCGCCGGCGCGCGCGCCGACGCCAAAGTGACCCTGAATCCACAGGCAATCGAGTAGTTGGCCGAGCTGCTGCACCATTTTACCGATTGGTATCTATCGACCTTGAGCCAGGGGGGCTATTGGTTGATTGCCGGGCTGATGGCGCTGGAAAGCACCCTGGTGCCCATCCCGAGCGAAGTGATCGTTCCACCGGCCGCCTATCTCGCGCACACCCAGGGGCAGCTTTCTTTTTTGGGGGTAGTGCTCGCCGGAACGGCGGGGTCGTGGGTGGGGGCATCGGTGATGTACTGGGCGGCGCGCCTCCTGGGCCGTCCCATCATCCTGCGGTTTGGCCGGTATGTAGGCCTCGGACAGGCAAAACTCGAACTGGCGGAGCGCTGGTGCGCTCACTATGGCCCACCCGGCGTGTTCTTCTCCCGGCTGCTGCCGGTGATCCGCCACCTGATCGGTGTCCCCACCGGAATTCTGCGCATGGACTTTCGCTGGTATGCGCTCACCACGCTGGCGGGGTCGCTCATCTGGTGCTCGGTGCTCGCTTGGCTGGGACTCTCGGTGGGGCGGCATCCTGAGCTTCTGGCGGGCTCGCTGCACCGCTTCTTTGCGCTGGTGCTGGCCATGGCGGGCATTTTGGCGGCGCTGTACTACGTGTTCGTGCAGCGGGCCGCGGCGCGCCGCTAGGGGCCTGCGGCCGCTGGCGATACCGGCCTGTCGGCACCCGAACCCGAAGGGCTAAGTCTTCGCTTGCGCTCCCGCCGGAGCCGGGGCGGCGATCGGGAACTTGGAGAAGATCGCGGCGGTGCCCGCCCCGATCTTGGCCTCGGCGTTCGGGCCGGTCAGATCGCCGACGCTCTGGCTGACCGACGCATGCCAAATCGGCGTGTGTGACTTCGCGTCGAATAGGTCCACGGCAATACGGGTCTCGTCGCTCACGTAGGGGCCGTCCCATCCCCAGCCGCCGTAGAATCC
The DNA here is from genome assembly GCA_036394715.1 of Steroidobacteraceae bacterium. Classification (GTDB taxonomy): domain Bacteria; phylum Pseudomonadota; class Gammaproteobacteria; order Steroidobacterales; family Steroidobacteraceae; genus Bog-1198. The sequence continues at coordinate 3,676 of DASWEO010000085.1, read as the reverse complement.
GCGGCCATAGTAGCCGTAGCCGCCACCGAAGCCCCAACCGGGCCCGAAGCCATTGTAATAATCGTTGAACACCTGGCGCGTACCCATGGCGTAGCCGACCACGCAGTCGGCCGCGGCGCGGTCTGCGCGTTGGATGCCTCGGGCCGCCAGGTTGGCTTCAATCGCGACCCGCAGACGTTCCGCGTTCAAGGGATTGCCGTAGGCCGCCGGCTGATTCGCATTGGCAACGAATTCCTTCGCGAATGCGTACGTATGACAACTCGCGACCGACAGGTTTGGATTCACGTCGGTGGTGACGCGCAGACTTGAACAGGCGGCTAGCGCTAAGCCTAACGTCCCGGCGACCGCAGTCTGAACGACATGACGATTTAACATAAGATGACCCTTTAAAAACAGCCAGTAACCGTGCTCAACAGCATTTACCCTAACGTTAGATCCCAAATTGCGTTGACACGGCGTCTTGTCCATAGTTCGGTCTGACGCCTGTTTCAAGGGCCGTCGCCATCCGCGGGAAAGCTCATGCCCACGGTGCGGTATCCGCCATCGACGTACAGTACTTCGCCGCTGATGCCGGCCGCGAGGTCCGAGCACAGAAACGCCGCCGCGTTACCCACGTCCTCGATGGTCACATTGCGCTGGATGGGCGCGGTGGCCGCCACATGGGCGAGCATCTTGCGCAAACCCGGAATTCCGGCTGCCGAGAGGGTCTTGATGGGGCCTGCCGAAATGGCGTTCACGCGAATGCCCTGCGGACCCAGATCGGCGGCGAGGAAGCGCACGTTGGCCTCGAGGCTCGCCTTGGCCAGGCCCATGACGTTGTAGCTCGGGATGGAGCGAATCGCGCCCAGGTAGCTCAAGGTGACGATCGAACCCGCGCGTCCCTGCATGAAGGGCAGGGAGGCGCGCGCCAGCGCCGTGAGACTGTAGCTTGAAATATCGTGGGCCACGCGAAACCCCTCGCGGGTGGTGGCATCGATGAAGTTGCCGGTGAGCGCCTCGCGCGTGGCGAACGCCACGGCGTGCACCAGAATGTCGAACCCATCCCAGCGGGTTTTCAGGTGCGCGAATCCCTTCGAAATTTCTTCGTCGGAGCCGACATCCATGACAAAGGTGATGTCCGAGCCCAATTGCTTGGCCAGCGGTACCACGCGGTCCGTCATGCGCTCGATATGCGCAAACGCGAGTTCGGCGCCCTGGGCGTGCATGGCCTGCGCGATGCCCCAGGCAATGGAACGGTCCGTGGCGAGGCCTACGATCAGTGCGCGTTTACCGCTCAAAAAACCCATAGTTGTCAACCCTGTTGCCGGTTCGAGTCGACGTACATGACCAGGCGCTGTCCGGCTCTGATTTGGTGATGCCGGTTCAGGCCGTTCCAAGTCTTGAGCTGCGGAACCGAGACCTGAAACTGCTTCGAAATGCTGTAGACGGTGTCGCCGCTGCGCACGGTGTAGAGCACGCGGCGGCCGGGACTGACTCCCTCATCGCGATAACGCCGTGTGCTGGCCTTGATGACCAGGCGCTGGCCCTTCACCAGGGTGTCGCCGGCCCCCATGTTGTTCAGGCGCGCGAGAGTGCTCACCGGCATGCCGTGGCGGCGCGCAATGCTGCTCAACGTCTCACCCGCGCGAACGCGATAGACGATTTGACGCTGTCTGCGTCCGCCAAGATCGGGGCGGTCCACTCGCGACGCGGCGAGCAATACCTTGTCGGGCAACTGTCCGCTGATCTCGGGGATCTTCAGGGACTCTCCGGCACTCACCTTGCCGCCCTTCAGATCGTTGATCTTGGCAATGACGGCGGCCGAGGTGCCGTATGCTTTTGCGATGGACGCCAGCGTTTCGCGGCGCGTCACTTCGTGAATGGCGAAGCGCACGCGGTCATCGGGTGACAGGGTCTGGAGCGCCGTCTCGAAGCCATCGGCGTTATCGATCGGCACCAGCATGCGGTGCGGACCGTCGGGGTCGGTCGCCCAGCGGTTGTAGCCCGGATTCAGGGCGACCAGTTCATCGTAGCTGGTGCCCGCCAATTGGGCGGCGATCTTCAGGTCGATTTGCGATTTGGTATCGATGACGGCGAAGTAGGGTTCGTTCGGAATCACGGCGAATTCCAGGCCGTAGCGTTCGGGCTCGGCCATGAGCCGCTTCATCGCGAGCAGCTTCGGCACATAGGCGCGCGTTTCGGCGGGCAACTTCAGGTGCCAGAAATCGGTGGGCTTGCCGTGGGCACGGTTGAAATCCAGTTCGCGCTGCACCGTGTTCTCGCCGACATTGTAGGCGGCGATCGCCAGCAGCCAGTCGCCGTCGAATTGATCGTGCAGCGCCTGAAGGTAGTCGAGCGCCGCGCGGGTCGATTCGATGACGTCGCGGCGGCCATCGAACCACCAGTTCTGTTTCAAGCCAAAGCGCCTGCCGGTATCGGGGATGAACTGCCACAATCCCGCGGCGCGGCTCACCGAGTAGGCGAACGGTTCATACGCGCTCTCCACCACCGGCAGGAGCGCGAATTCCAACGGCATGCCGCGCGCTTCCACTTCGGTGACGACGTGATACATGTAGCGCTGACCGCGCTGGAAGACTCGCTCGAGGTAGTCCGGATTGCGTTCGCACCAGGCGAGTTGCTGATCGATGGCCGGTTCCTGCACCTCATCGAAGGTGAAACCCGCGCGCATGCGGTCGAACAAATCGTCGTAATCCTCGCCGTTGTGGTGCTGCCACTCGCGCGGCATGGTGAGCGAGGGCGTTGCGACCGTGGCATCGGGAGGCGCAACGGGGGGTTGGGGAGGGATCGGCGCCGCGGGCACCACGATGGGTTCGCGCTCGGGGGGCTTGGCCGGCTGATGCGCGCAGGCCCCGAGCAGCAGCAAAGCGCCGGCGAACAAATACTCTCGAGTGGCGAGTGGCATACGTTGAGCCCGCTAGCGGAACTGATCCTTCCAGGCGCGCAATACGCCGAATACCTCGGCGGACTCCTCGAGCATCTTACCGGCATGGGCCTCGGCGGCTCTCACCACGGCCGGCTCATCGCAGCGCAGGAAGGGGTTGACCTGAATCTCCCGGCCTAAGGTTGAAGGCAGTGTGGGTTTGCCCTGGGCGCGCACCCGGGCCACGCTGTCTCGGTACTCGAGCGCCGCAAGGTTGGCCGGATCGACGGTCAAGGCGAAGCGCAGGTTGGCCGCCGTATATTCGTGACCGCAAAAGACCTGTGTCTCGGGCGGCAGGTTGCGTAACTTGTTCAACGAAGCATTCATCTGCTTAGGCGTACCCTCGAACATTCGACCACAGCCGGCGCTGAACAGCGTGTCCCCGCAGAACAGCGCCCCATGCCCCCAAAAGGCGATGTGGCTTAACGTATGCCCGGGAATCTGCAAAATCTCGAAGGAAAGTCCCAACTCCGGCAATTCGCAGCGCTCGCCGTCCCGGACGGTACGTGTGCGCTGCGCAATACGGGTATCGTCCGGCCCGATCACGGGTACCGCCCCATGGCGCAGCAGCTCCGGGACGCCGCCGATATGATCAGGGTGATGGTGAGTGAGTAAAATGGCAGCTAAAGTTGCGCCGCAGCGCTCGAGCTCGGCCACGACCGGTGCGGCGTCGCCCGGGTCGACCGCCACGATGCGGCCGGGTGCGCGAGGCGAATCGATGAGCCAGATGTAGTTATCGGAGAATGCGCCCACCGG
>DASWEO010000084.1:0-4988 GCA_036394715.1 Steroidobacteraceae bacterium | reverse complement strand
CTGTGCAGGCCGGACCTCAAAGGCAAAACCGCCGTCCGACTGAGGCGTCCGACGCTGATGGCGTTCGCGTTCGCGGCCGGCAAGGACCCGTTCGCGCTTTACGGCGATCCGAAGGCGTACGGCGCGCTCATGGATCAGGTGGGTGCCGCGCTCATCGCCTGCAAGCCGAATTTCAAGTTCTTCTACGATAACAAGGACCAGCTGCTCAACGGCATCCGCTCGGGCGAAGTCGTGGCCGCGATGATGTGGGACACGGGCGGCTGGACGCTCAATCGCGACAACCCCGACATTCAATTCATCGTTCCGCGCTCCGGCGCTCTCGGATGGCTGGACACCTTCGCGCTGCCGGCGCGAGGCCGCAACGACGCCGCCGCCTACGCCTGGATCAATTTCACGATGCGCCCGGAGAATGCCGCGCGAGTCATCAAGTCCGTGGGCAGTTTCTCGGCCGCCATGAACACGGCGCCGCTCATCGACCCGCGCCTCAAGGCGCAGTTCGCGGCCGCATTCCCCAACAACGATCTCAAGCGCATCCACTGGTACCCCGCCATACCGCCCGGCCTCGAGGAATTGGAAGGGCGGGTGCTCGACCGCGTGAAGGCCGCCAATTGAGCACGCCGGATCTGGTAGCGGACGCCGTCGTCAAGCGTTTCGCGGATCACCTGGCCGTGGATTCCTTGTCATTCTCGGTCGAGCGCGGCAGCTTCTTTTCGATTCTGGGTCCGTCGGGCTGCGGCAAGACGACGCTCCTGCGCATGATCGCGGGATTCATCGCGCCGGATGGCGGCGACATCGCCATCGGCGGCAAGAGCATGCGCGATGTGCCGCCGAATCGCCGCCCGGTGAACATGGTGTTTCAGCAGCTGGCGCTGTTCCCGATGATGTCGGTGGGTGAGAACGTCGCATTTGGATTGGCTCGGCGCGGCACGCCCAAGGCAGAAAGACTGAGGCGCAGCAATGCAATGCTGGAACGGGTGGGATTGGGCAATGCCGCGGACAAGCGCGTCGACGAACTGTCGGGCGGCCAGCGTCAACGCGTGGCCATCGCGCGCAGCCTCGTTTTGGAGCCCACGTTGCTGCTGCTGGATGAACCCTTGGGGGCGCTCGATCTGAAGCTGCGCGAGCACATGAAAATCGAGCTCAAGCAGCTGCAGGCGTCCTTCGGCACGACCTTCGTCTACATCACCCACGATCAATCCGAAGCGCTGGTGTTGTCCGATCACGTCGGCGTGATGAGTCACGGCCGATTCGAACAACTGGGCACTCCGCAGGATTTGTACTACCGGCCGCAAACGCCGTTCGTCGCGGGATTCGTGGGCGCGAACAACCGGATCGTCGGGCGCACGACCCAAACGGACGGCGCGATCGCTGAAATTGCCACCGCCGATGGTTGGTCCGTGCGCGCGCTCAAAATCGGCGCGATCGCCGCGGGCAGCGCGGTCGAGGTATTCGTGCGTCCGGAAGTTGCCATTCTCGCGCGCAGCGAGGCGCAATTGCCGCCCGACCAGCCGCGTCATGCGGGAGAGGTGCAGAGCGTGCTGTTCGATGGGGCGAATTCGGCGGTTCTTCTTCAGGAAGCGCGCACTCGCCGCGAATTTCGCATCGCCCTGCCCCAGACCGGGCAGTTTTCGGATCTGAAGCCCCAAGAGAAAGTGGTATTCAGCTTCGATCCCTCCCGGGCGGTGTGCTTCGCCGCACGTAGCGGCACGGAAGGGCAGGATGCCTAAGGCGGCAATGGACTCCCGCTGGCACGGACGCCTCGCGCTCGGTCTGTTGCTCGCACCCGCTCTGCTCTGGCTCGGCGCTCTGATCATATTGCCGCACGTCGATCTGGCCGTGCTCTCGTTCCGCGAACGCGTCGGACCCCGCCAGTACGCGGCGAGTCTCACGCAGTACAAGACCTTCTTCGCGGAACCTCTGTATTGGCACGTATTCCTGCGCACGGCGGTCATGTCCGTGATCGCGACCTTGTTGACGCTGCTGCTGGCGTTTCCCATCGCCTGGATCATTGCAAAGCTCGCGCGGGGCCGAGCCGGCTCCCTGCTGTTCATCATCTGCCTGATCCCGTTCTGGGTCAGCGAGACCGTGCGCACGCTGGGGTGGATGATATTGCTCAGAGAGTCCGGCGTTCTGCCGGCCTTGCTGGTAAAGCTCGGCCTCACGGCGATGCCCGTCGAACTCCTGTATCGGGATGCGACCATTCTGGTGGGATTGGTATACACCTCGCTGCTCTTCATGGTGGTGCCCCTGGTATCCAGCCTGGAGAGTCTGGACAATTCGCTGATCGAGGCGGCCTACGACCTCGGTGCGGGCGGGTTTTCCATTCTGCGCAGCATCGTGATTCCGCACGCCGCGCCCGGCATCACGGCCGGCTGCATCGTGGTCTTCATGCTGACGCTGGGCAACTACCTGACTCCGACGCTGCTCGGCGGCAAAAACTCGCAATGGTTCACCGAGCAGATCTATACCCAGTTCATCACCCGCTTCAACTGGGAACAGGGCGCCGCGTTCGGCTTCCTGCTGCTCGCGCTGTCCACCGCGCTGGTGATCCTGGGCTTGGCGGTCAGCGGGCAGCGCTTTGGCGACGTCATGAGACGAACTTGATTCCCTCGCTGCCGCGACCTGTCTGGCTCCGTTCCGCCACGGTGGCGTACTTGATCGCGTTCCTCGCCTTCCTGTTTCTGCCCTTGGCGGTGGTTGCGGTATTCGCCTTCAACGACGCGCCCTACCCCGCGCCGCCCTGGCGCGGCTTCACGCTCGATTGGTTTCTGGGCAACGCCGCGCTCGGGCGTACCGGCCTGTTCGCCGACGGCGAATTGCTGGGCAGCATCTGGACCAGTTGCATCGTCGCCGTTTGCGTGACGGCGCTGTCGGCGCTGGTCGGGACCACCAATGCATTCCTCATCGAGCGCGGGCGCTTCCGGGGCAAGCAGACCTTGTCGATCTTGATGCTGGCGCCGCTGGTGATTCCCGGCGTCATCCTCGGTATTTCCATCCTCGCTTTCGCGAGCCGCCTCGCGGATTTCGCGGATGACACTTTCGGCCTGGAACTCGATTTTCTGCGGCCCGGGCTGCCCCTGGTCGTGTTGGGTCAATTCTCGTACATTGCGACCATTGCGACGCTGACCATCAGCGCCCGCCTGAGACGCTTCGACCGAACTCTCGAAGAAGCGGCGCTCAATCTCGGCGCCTCCAAAGCGGCGGTGTTCCGCACCATCTTGTTGCCCTATCTGCGGCCCGCGCTATTGGGTTCGGCCGCCATCTCCTTTCTCATGTCGTTCGCGGACTTCAACACCACCCTGATGTTGGTCGGCGCCGATACCCCGTTGACCGTGATGATGTACGGACGGATGCGCGAAGGTGCGACTCCGGTGCTGAACGCGGTCAGCCTGTTTCTCATGATCGCGTCGGCGGTTCTGGCGCTCACTCTGCTCCGGCGGGGCGGGCCGCGCGTGAAGCCTGCGGAGTGAGGGAATCCCGCCGCGCCGGCCCTTGCTGGCAGACACAGCGAATTCGAGTGCCGCCATCCGGCAGCCGCTTGATCTTCATGACTCCGCCGATCACGGCGCAGCGGTACTCCATGAGCTTGAGCCCCATGCCGGCGCCCCGCGCCGGATTCTCCGGGATCCCCACGCCATCGTCGGTAATCGACAGGGACAGCCGCGCTCGGTTGGTGCGCGCGGTCACGGCGATCGATCGAGCACGGCCGTGCTTGACGGCGTTGTTGATGGCCTCCTGTACGATCAAGTAGAGATGGGCCGCGGCGGATTCGCCGATGAGCAGCGGAGACCTGACGGACAGGCTCAATCGGACGTCGACGCTGTAGCTTGCTCGGGACCATCCGATGAGAGTCTGCAAGGCGGGCAACAATCCGCCGCGTTCCAACGTCACCGGCGAAATGCCGAGCGCCATCTTGCGCGCGCTCTGAATGGCGTGGTTCACGAGGGTGATGATCTCGTCGAGCTCCGGAACCGCCGCGAATGCCGCGAGGCCGGCGCGCTTTGCGAGGCCGCGCAACATGAGCGAGATGCCTGTCAGCTCTTGGCCCAGGCCATCATGCAGATCGGCCCCCAGGCGCCGCCGTTCTCGATTGGTGATTTCTATGATCTCGGATTCCAACTGCTTGCGCTCCGAAACGTCCTGCACCACGAACAGAATCCTCTTCTCGCCGCTCAGTTCGATCTCCGCGGACAACACTTCTCCCGCGAAATGGCCGCCGTCGCGCCGGCGAAACAGCATGTCGCGCTTGCCGCCGCGGCCATGCTGTTCGAGCAGGCCTTCCAATACGGTGGCCGGAGCTTGACCCTGCCTCGTGTTGAACAACTCCAATACCGAGAACCCGACCGGTTCCTCGGCCTTGCGGCCGAATAGGCGGTCGAACGCCGGATTGGTGAACTCAATGCGCCCGTCGAGAGCGACGAGAACGACGCCTTCGCGCATGGTTTCCAAAATCATCGCCTGCGTCCGCAGGCGCGCCTCGCTGTCGCGCAGCGCCAGCTCCATGCGCTTTCGTGCGTCGATATCGATCGTTACGCCGGCAAGGCGCGCGATGCGCCCCATGGCATCGCGCGCTGTGACGCGTCCACGGCTCATGATCCAACGCCAGTTTCCGGATCTGGCGCGCATCCGGTACTCCGACTCATAGATATCGCTTCGACCCTCGAGCAGAGCCTCGTATCTCTTGTTGAAGTTCGCGAGGTCGTCGGGATGAACGTATCTGTCCCAGCGCACCGAATGGTCCGGACCATCGCAGGGATCCAGATCGACGCTGGCGCACCAGTCGTTCCACCAATGCACGGTGCCGGTCGCAAGGTCGTGATCCCAGAAACCGACGCTCGCTCCCCAAACGGCGTGCGCGAATCGAGACTCGCTGCGCTCCAAGGCGTGTGCGGATTTGTGCCGCTCATCCGCATCGAGACACAGGCCAACCGCGCGCAACGCTCGCCCGGTCGAGTCGCGCTCGATGACGCGGCCACGCTCCTGGATCC
>DASWEO010000083.1:0-2419 GCA_036394715.1 Steroidobacteraceae bacterium | reverse complement strand
ATGACCACCACCGATGTGGACAATTGGCCCGGAGACGTCGAGCACCTCCAGGGGCCCGCTCTCATGGACCGCATGCGGCGGCACGCCGAACGATTCAATACCGACATCGTCTTCGACCATATCAATCGCGTCGAATTGCGCCAACGTCCTTTTCGCCTGTTCGGCGACAACGGCGAGTACACCTGCGACGCGCTGATCATCGCCACCGGCGCCTCGGCCAAGTATCTGGGCCTCCAATCCGAGGAGGCGTTCCGCGGCAAGGGGGTATCGGCGTGCGCGACCTGCGACGGCTTTTTCTATCGCGGCAAGGCGGTGGCCGTGGTCGGCGGCGGCAACACCGCGGTCGAGGAAGCTCTCTACCTGACCAACATCGCCTCGCACGTCACCCTGGTGCATCGCCGTGACAAGCTGCGCGCGGAAAGAATACTGCAGGATCGGCTGTTCGCGCTCGAATCGGCGGGCAAGGCCAGCATCGTCTGGAACCACTCGATCGACGAAATTCTGGGCGACGAGGCGGGCGTGACCGGCGTGCGTCTGCGCGGCGCCTCGCCGGGAGCGGCGCGCACCCTGCGTGTCGACGGCGTGTTCATCGCTGTGGGCCATCAACCCAACACCCAGCTGTTCGATGGCCAATTGGACATGCGCGGCGGCTACATCGTGGTCAAAGGGGGCAGCGAAGGCGATGCGACCGCCACCAGCGTCGCCGGAGTATTCGCCGCCGGCGACGTGGCCGATCACGTCTACCGCCAGGCCGTCACCTCGGCGGGCACCGGATGCATGGCCGCGCTCGACGCCGACAAATATTTGGAACGAGCGGAGGCCGAGCCATTTGTCGCGCCGCGCGTTCAACACGCGTGACCCTACGCTGCGCGCGGATTCTCGACAGCATCGCGCAAATTGATGCGGCGAGTTGGAATTCCCTCCTCAGGGACGGCCAGCCCTTCCTGCGTCACGAATTTCTCCTGGCGCTCGAAGAATCCCGCTGCGCGGTGCCGCGCACGGGCTGGACGGCGCGGCACTTGGTTCTGGACGACGCGCAAGGCCGCCCCATAGGCGCCATGCCCTTGTACCGCAAGTCGCATTCGCGCGGCGAATTCGTGTTCGATTTTTCGTGGGCCAGCGCCTATGCGCAGCATGGTTTGCCGTACTACCCGAAATTGCTGTGCGCCGTGCCCTTCACCCCGGTGCGCGGACCGCGACTGCTGGTCCGGCCAGGGGCGGACCCGAAGCTAATGAACCATACCTTGATCAAGGCGGCGATCGACTATGCGCGCGGCGAACGGCTCTCGTCCTGGCACGTGCTGTTCCCGACGGATGACACGGCCGAGCGCTTGAAATCGGCGGGGCTGATCCTGCGCCGCGACTGCCAGTTTCATTGGTACAACCACGGCTATGAGTCGTTCGACGCCTTCCTCGCGACCTTTACCGCCGAGAAGCGCAAGAAGGCGAAGCGTGAACGCCGGCGGGTCGCCGAAGCCGGCATCGAATTCGATACTCTTCACGGCGGCGACATGGACGATGCGCGATGGGATGCCGTATATCCCTTCTATGCGGACACCTTCTACCGCCACGGCCACGAACCTTACCTGAATCTGGATTTCTTCAAGCGGCTGGCCGCCTCCATGCCGGACCGGATCATGCTCAAAGTCGCGCGGATAGGCAGAACGCCCATCGCCGTCGCCATCTTCTTCGTCGGCAGTGATGCCCTGTTCGGCCGCTACTGGGGCGCCGGCGGCAACTACCACAGCCTGCATTTCGAGACCTGCTACTACCAGGGAATCGAGTACTGCATCGACAAGAAACTGCAGCGTTTCGAGCCGGGGACGCAGGGTGAGCACAAGGTGCCCCGAGGTTTCGTGCCGACCCTGATGAGCTCGGCGCATTTCGTCGCCGACCCACGGTTTGCCGCGGCCATTCGCGACTTCGCGGCGCGCGAGGCCCGGGGAGTCGACAGCTATGCGGCCGCCGTCAACGAACATGTGCCCTACCACCGCGCGCCGGATGAGGAATTGCAGCTCTGAGCAGACTCGTATGGTTGGGCGAGCAGGCTGATCCCGACTGGTTTCCGCCGTTGGAGCATGCTCTGCGCGAACCTCCCGGGCTGCTCGCGGCCGGCGGCGACCTCCGTCCGGCACGGCTGCTGGCGGCCTACGAACGTGGCGTGTTCCCCTGGTATTCGGCGCAGCAACCGATACTGTGGTGGTCGCCGGATCCGCGCATGGTGTTGTTCCCCGGTGAATTCAATTGCTCGCGCAGCTTGCGCAAGACGCTGCGCCATGGACCGTACACGACGCGAGTCGATCATGCCTTCGGCGCGACCATCCGAGCCTGCGCGGCGCCGCGGCGCGGCGGGCCCGATACCTGGCTCAACAACGACATGATCGCTTCCTACGAACAACTGCACGAGCTGGGGTTCGGT
>DASWEO010000082.1:0-3549 GCA_036394715.1 Steroidobacteraceae bacterium | reverse complement strand
TCGATGAACGGCTGGGCCGCGGACCTGATCTCCAGGGAAGTCGCTGACAAGGTAGGCAAGGTTTGGGGACTAGGCTCGAATACGACCAAAGACCCGGGTCCATGGGAAGGCGAGCAGCGCAACATGTGGAAGCCGACGCAGCAGGAGGGGCTCTGGTTCCATGGCGGTAACCTGCACCAGTCGCGACACTACTCGCAGTTTCTGTCTCTCCAGTTGAAGGCGCGAATGGAGGGCATTCCCACACCGGTTTACGGTCTTCAGAAGGTCCACCATCTCAGTTGATCCTCCTACAGGGAGGTCACACGCAACGGCGCGAGGTGTTCGCACCTTCAGCAACTCGCCGGCGAGCTAGTTGAACAGGTAATTCGGGGTTTCGCCGCCTTGACGGCGCGCGCACTTGCTGGTCCCTTGGGGTAACAAACCTGGGGAGGAAAACATGTTCCGGTCACGCCATCTGTTACCGCTCGCCGCGCTTGCGGTCGCGCTGGCCTGCGGCGCGCCCGCGCCTGCGCAGAACATCGTCGACGAGTGGTCGAGCGTGAAGCCGCCGCCTCCGCCCGAGCTCAAGCCCGTCACGCTCGATCCCAAGACCACCGCGCTTCTGGCGATGGATCTGATCAAGCAGTTCTGCAACACGGAACTGCGACCGCGTTGCGTTGCTTCCATTCCCAGGATCGAGAAGCTGCTCGCTGACGCCCGCGCCAAGGGTGTTACCATCATCTATACCCTGGTCCCCACTGCGGGACCCAACGTTCCTGCTCCCGCGATCGGCGACACCCTCCCTGCGGTCGCGCCCAAGGGCAATGAACCTGTCATCGTCGCCCTTGTCGACAAATTCATGCTGGGCGACAAGGATACCGGTCTTGCGAATATCCTGAAGGACAAGGGGATCACCACCGTCATCGCGGTCGGGACCGCGGCCCATGGCGCCGTGCTTTACACCGCGAGCACCGCGGCGCTGCGCGGCTTCAACGTGATCGTGCCGGTGGACGGCATGTCGACCGTGGGCCAGGACACCTATGTCGAGCAATATGTCGCCTATAACCTGACCCACGCGCCGATCTTGTCACCGAAGATAACGCTGACCCGGACCGACATGATCAGCTTCTCGAACTGAACACCGGCTGGCGCAGCGCTGGCGATGGCGCGGCGCCGTCGAGAGGAGGCGAAATTGCGTATCGCCGTGATCGGCGGCGGCCCGGGCGGCCTCTATTTCGCCTATCTCTGGAAGAGGCGCCACCCGGACGCTCGGATCGACCTGTTTGAGCAGAACCGCGCCGGCGCCACCTGGGGATTTGGCGTGGTGTTCTCCGAGCAGGCGCTTGAATTCCTGCGCACTGATGATCCCGACACCGTTGACGTCATCGCCCCAAGGATGGAGAGCTGGAACAACATCACTCTCAATCTGCGCGGCGAGAGCGTCGAGATCGACGGCGTCGGCTTCTCCTCGATCGGCCGGCTCGAGCTGCTCGGGATTCTGCAGGAGCGCGCATCCTCGGTTGGTGTCGCACTGCGCTACGACACGCTGATTGCATCCGTGGACCAGTTGACCGGCTATGATCTGATCGTGGGAGCTGATGGCCTGAATTCGCTGATCCGGCGCAGCTTCGAAGGCGATTTCGGCACCTCGCTGTCCTATTCCGCCAACAAGTTCGCCTGGTATGGCACGTCAAAACGGTTCGAGACGCTGTCGCAGACCTTTGTGGAAACCGGACTCGGATCGTTCAACGCGCATCACTATCGATACTCGCCCGACATGAGCACGTTCCTGGTCGAATGCGATTTGGCGACATGGCAGCGCTACGGCTTTGCCAACAGGACGGTCGAGCAATCGAAAGCCATCTGCGAGCAAGTGTTCGCGTCCACGCTCGACGGCGATTCCCTGGTATCGAACAAATCGGTGTGGCGCAATTTTCCCTGGATCTGGAACGAACGCTGGTCATTCAAGAATATGGTGCTGATCGGCGATGCCTTGCATTCGGCGCATTTTTCCATCGGCTCGGGTACGCGGCTCGCGATCGAGGATGCGATCGCGCTCACCAGGGCGCTGGAGGCGGAACGCGACATTGCCGCAGGCCTCGCCCGTTACCAGACCGGGCGCAAGCCGATCGTGAAGAAGCTGGTGACGGCGGCGCGCACCAGCGCCGACTGGTACGAAAAATTTCCCGAGCATATGAAGCTCGGCCTGATGGATTTTGCCTATAGCTACATCACCCGCTCGGGGCGGATCGACGATGCGCGCCTGCGCGCGATGTCGCCGGCGTTCATGGCGAAATACGCCGCGTCGAGGCAATCGTTGCGCCAAAGCGGGGGCAAGGGATGACATCGCCAAAGGCGGATACAGCACTTGAGATCGCCGACGCCGTTCCCCCCGATAGCCCGGGGGCGTTGGAGATCGGCTTTGCGATCCCGCAACAATACAATGCCAGCCGCATCCTGTTCGACAATCTTTCCCGCGGCTGGGGCGGTCGGCTGGCGCTGACCGGCCCGACTGGTGAGCGCAGCTATGCGGAGCTCTGCGCCGAAGCCTCGCGGTGGGGCCACGGCTTCCAGTCGCTGGGACTAGGGCGCGGCGACCGCGTGCTGATGTTCCTCGACGATACCCCGGCCTATCCGGCGGCGTTCTTCGGCGCGGTTCGCGCAGGGCTCGTGCCGCTTTTGACCAATACGCTGACCACACCTGACCTCTTGCAATTCTACCTTTCCGATTCCGGCGCCACGGCCGCCGTGGCCGACGCCGAGTTTTGCGCGCGCTTCGATGCCACGGCCTGCAAGGACACGGCGTTGCGCACGCTGATCGTGATCAACGGCGCGGCCGCTCAACACGCCGTGCCGAATACCGTTATCGCCGAACAATGGCTGCGGGGCTTTCCCGCCGAGCTTGCGGAGGCCGATACCCATCGCAACGAGATGGCGTTCTGGATGTATTCGTCGGGCTCGACCGGACGCCCCAAGGGCATTGTCCATCTGCAGCACGACATGGCCTATACCGAGGCTGCCTTCGGGCGCAACGTGCTGAAGCTCAGGGACAGCGACGTCTGCTTTTCGGTGCCAAAAATCTTCTTCGCCTATGGTTTTGGTAACTCCATCACCTTCCCGTTCTCGGCCGGCGCCGCCACGCTGCTGCTGCCGGGCCAGCCAAAGCCGGCGGCGATCTTTGCGGCGATCGAGCGGTTTCGCCCAAGCGTGTTTTTCGGATTGCCGACGCTCTATACCTCGCTGACCAAGGCCGATGGTGCTGCGGCAACCGATTTCTCATCCCTGCGCATGGCGCTGTCCGCCGCCGAAGTGCTTTCGGCCGAGGTCTTCAATGCCTGGAAGCTCCTCAGCGGGCTTGGGATTGTCGAAGGGCTCGGCTCCACCGAAGAGCTGCACATCTACCTCTCCAACCGCCCGGACAGGAAGAAGGTCGGGGCCGCGGGGCTTCGCGTGCCCGGCTACGAGATCGCGCTGAAGGACAAGGACGGCCGCGAGGTCGGCGACAACGAGGAAGGCATCATGTGGGTGCGCGGCGATTCCTCGACGCCGCTGTACTGGAACCGGCCGGAC
>DASWEO010000081.1:0-2773 GCA_036394715.1 Steroidobacteraceae bacterium | reverse complement strand
GTAGATCGTCGGCGTCCGCAGCGCCCGGGCGTAAGTCAGGAAGCCCTCCGCATCGCCGGACGGCACGTCACCGTGGCGCCCGCCAATGGTCGCCATCCAGCGCTTGCCCTCGAGCGGCAACATCAGGCCGCCACGGCTGTTGTGGGGCGCCTGGCCGAAGGTCATGAGGCCTTTCCAATCGGTCGGGGCGTCGTCCGGGATGGCAAAGACACATGTGGCATAGCCGACATCGATGCCAATTGTGGTCTCCTCGGGCGGTGGTCGGCCGATCGATTGCAGCAGCGCGAGCGTGAGGGCGCCGCGTCCGGAGGCGTCGACCACGAGATCCGCCGCAATCGTCTCGCTCGCGCCGTTTTCGTTTTCGTAGCGCACGCCGGTGACCGCCTCTCCATCTGGCGACGCCAGCACTTCCTGGACCCGGCAGCGCTGACGCAATGTGGTGTTGGCGCGGCTTTCCAACCGCCGTCGCACGGCGCGCTCGATTGTCGGGCGTGACACGGCATAACTTATCCAGCCGAGATCGCGTTGCGGGAAGGGATCGTAGCCCGGGCGCTCGATGCGAACATCGAGACCGGCCCTGAGCGGCACGGCTCCCGCCTGCGCGAGATCCTGCTCGAACCCCGGGAACAATTCGCTGAGGGCGCGCTGGCCGCTGAGCAGCAGCGCATGCACGTGCCGCGCCTGCGGCGTGCCAGCGCGGTACGCCGGCTCCGAGGGCAGAGTGTCGCGCTCCAGCACAACCACCTGATCGAAGCGGTCGGCGAGCGCGCCTGCGGCCGTGAGCCCGGCCATTCCCGCGCCGATCACGACGGCCTGCTTGCCGATCAGAGTTGACGCCATCGCCGCCTCCCCGCTGCGTGCTCCTCCCGTAGCCGAGGCGCCGACGCCAGCCGAGCATATCGCTACGCGCCGATGCCAGGAAGCGGCGAATCCGCAAGGGCCAGCGCAAGCTGGACGCTGCAAACTACCATTTTCCGATCGCAAAGTGTTAGGCTCTAACCATTGCTGATTGGGGGGAACATGCGAAGGCGCCGGTTCATCAGGCTTGTCGGCGGCGCCGCTGCGGCTTGGCCGATTGCGACACGAGCGCAACAACCAGCGAGGCTGCCGACCATCGGTTTCCTGGGTTCAGGTGCCCTTTTTTCCACGAACGATTGGATCGACGCCTTTGTGCAGCGGTTAAGCGAACTTCGCTGGGTTGTCGGGAACACCGTCGCCATCGAGTATCGCTGGGCGGAAGCACGCAATGATCGGTTCGCCGAGTTCGCGGCCGAGTTCGTCCGGCTCAAGGTCGATGTCATCCTCACAGCGGGAACGCCATCGGTTCTCGCGCTGATGCAGGCCACATCGTCGATTCCGATCGTGTTCGTGGCGGTCGGGGACCCCGTTGCCAACGGTCTGGTCAAGTCCCTGGCGCGACCGGGAGGCAACGTCACCGGCTTGTCAAATCTGACCAGAGACCTTGCCGGAAAGCGGGTCGAAATTTTGCGCGAGGCCATACCCGGCCTTCGCCGGCTGGCAATCCTGGCAAATGTTGCGAATGTCGCGGTGGTACTGGAAATGCGCGACGCTCAGGCGGCAGCCCGAAGCCTCGGCTATGAGGTGATTACCGTGGAAATCCGGCAAGCCGAGGATATCGCACCTGCCTTCGAAACGCTCGGGGATCGCGCGGACGCAATGTACATCGTGATCGACGGGCTGGTGGTCACTAGCCGTGCCAGCATCAATGCCCTGGCGCTCAACGCTCGATTGCCAACCATGCACGGTAACCGGGAGTCCGTCGCAGCAGGCGGTCTGATATCTTATGGGCCGAACTTTCCCGAGCTATGGCGACGGTCTGCTGACTACATCGACAAGATATTGCGAGGCGCCAAGCCTGCCGACATTCCGGTCGAGCAGCCGACCAAGTTTGACCTGGTGGTCAATCTCAAGACTGCGAAGGCGCTCGGTCTCACCGTGCCGCCGCCGCTGCTCGCCCGTGCCGACGAGGTGATCGAATGATGACCGCTCAGGGGCCGATTGGACCCGCCTGCGATTCCGTCGCGTGCCCAACGCTGCCGCATCCCGCCCCGCGTCCGTGACGATCGCGATACGGACATTACGAGGCAATTAATTTCGATACCGGCGTCGAATCGAGATTCAATATCCTCGCCGCGGCGCGTGGTCCCTGCGAATGCTGCTCGCACTTGATTCTCGGCATAGGCAACGGCATCCCCAAGGGTCAGCGCTAGGCCGCGGCTCGAGGCCTCGTCGAATGCCTTGTCGCCCAACGCGGTTCGAACATGCACCGATGCCGCTGCGGTCACAATTACCCACTGGCCTTGTCCAACGAATTCTCCGAGGTATCCCCTATCGGACCCTTCGCGCGAACGTCGAATGTGCGCGCTCCGAGCTCCGGCGGCATCGGCTCCAGCCACGGCGCAGCCACTATCGTTTCCTGCGCATCGGAGAATCCCTGCGCCCATCGCGTTTCCATCGTCGGGCGGTCGAATTCGTAGTCCTTTGATTGTCCCAGCGCGTGCTCCGGACGGTAAATCACTTGAACGATGTCCATGGTGGTCACGCAACGGAATTCGTTGAGCAAGGCGGCTTCCGGGCCGGTCCTCAGATCGTCGGGAAGTCTCTCCCAAAGCATGTTGATGCTGTGGCGCAGATCGTGCAGCTGCCGCAATGTGTCCGTACCCGCCCGCGTTCGGCTGGAATAGCGGATGTCCTTGTCCCGCTCGGTAACCTCGTTCAAATTCCCGGGCAGGGCGCCGCGGGCCGGGAAAAG
>DASWEO010000080.1:0-8893 GCA_036394715.1 Steroidobacteraceae bacterium | reverse complement strand
ACAATCGGCTGCTTCCGGCGCGCAGAGCACCGCGAATCAGGCGTTGTCGACCGGCCAGTCGAATTCGACGGCCATTGAAGCGATCAACGAGAAGATCGATCGCATGTTCAAGAAGTCAGTGTCGAAGTAAACCGAGCATTTGCCTAGCTGAACGCCGCGGGTAACACCGCGGCGTTTTTTTTAAGTGTGGCCGGTCAATAGCGGATGAGCGCCGACCCCCACGTAAAACCGCCGCCGAACGCCTCCAGCAGCAGCAGTTGGCCGCGCTTGATGCGGCCGTCGCGAATACCCGTATCGAGCGCCAGCGGCACCGATGCGGCAGACGTGTTGCCCTGGGTGTTGATCGTCACGATGACCCGCTCCATCGGCAGATCGAGCCGCTTGGCGATCGCCTCGATGATGCGAATATTCGCCTGGTGAGGGATCAACCAGTCGAGCTGGTCCCTCCTGATTCCGTTCGCGCTGAGCGTCTCCGTGACCAAGTGCCCCAGCGTATTGACCGCCACCTTGTAGACCTCGTTGCCCTTCATCTGCACACCGGCCTTGCCTTCGCGCACCAAATGGAACCCCTTGGATACGCCGTCCGGGTAGAGCAACAAATCCTTGTACTTGCCGTCCGAGTGCAGGCGCGTGCTGATGATCCCGGGCGTAGGTGAAGGCTTCAGGATCACGGCGCCGGCGCCGTCCGCGAACAGCACACAGGTGCCTCGATCTTTCCAGTCGATAATTCGCGTGAGCGTCTCCGCACCCACGACGAGCGCGCACTTCGATTCGCCCAGGCGAACGAATTTGTCCGCCACGCTCAACGCGTAGACGAAACCGGTGCAGGCCGCTTCGAGACTGAACGCCGGACAGCCGTGAACACCTAAGCGGTCCTGCAGCAGCGTGCCCACGTTCGGAAACACGAGATCGGGCGTCGTCGTGCCGACGCAGATCAGATCGATATCCTCGGCGGCAACCCCGGCATCCTGCATCGCGCGCCGCGACGCATGTTCGGCAAGGTCGGTCGTGGTCTCGCCCTCCGCCGCCACGTGACGCTGCTCGATCCCGGTTCGGGTGCGAATCCATTCGTCGCTGGTGTCGACGAGCGCTTCGAGTTCCGAGTTGGTCAGTATCTTTTTCGGTAGATAGCTGCCGGTCCCTGCGATGCGTGCGTACATTGAATTCCTTCAAGTTTCGCGTGAGGCGGCCAACCGTTGCGCGATCTGCGCCGGCACGCCGTTGCGCGCCTCCAATACCGCGACTTCGATCGCGCGCTGAAATCCGAACAGATCGGTATTGCCGTGACTCTTGATGACGATCCCGTTCAAGCCGACCATGCTCGCGCCATTGTAGCGTCTGGGGTCGAGGCGCGTGCGCAGGGCATTGAGCACCGGCTTTACCGCCAGCGCGCCCAGCTTGCGCAAGCTGGTGCGGGTGAATTCCTCGCGCATGGCATCGGCGATCAGGCGCGCCGCGCCTTCCATCGCTTTCAGGGCCACATTGCCGGTGAATCCGTCCGTGACGACGACGTCGACCTTGTCCGAGAAAATATCGTGGCCCTCGACGAAACCGACATAGTTGAGATCGCTGTCCGTCAACAGATTATGCGCCGCCTGAACGATGTCGTTGCCCTTGATTTCTTCTTCTCCGATGTTGAGCAAACCCACGCGCGGATTATCGTGCGCTCCCTCCAAATCGGCGGCGAGCACGGAGCCCATCACCGCGAACTGCGATAAGTGCAGCGGAGTGCACGAGGCGTTGGCACCCAGGTCCAGCATATATGTGTGTCCGCCGCGCGACGGGATGAGCGATACGATGGCGGGGCGCTCGACTCCCGGCAGCATCTTCAGTACGAAATGTGCCGTCGCCATCAATGCGCCCGTGTTGCCCGCGCTGACGCAGGCGTGCGCGTCATGCGCCTTCACCAGATCGATGGCCCGGCGCATCGAGGAGTCTTTCTTGCGCCGCAAGGCCTCGCGCGGATGATCGGTCATTTCGACGACATCGGACGCAAACAGGCAGGACACATTGGAAGGAGATGCAGTGCCCAGCTCGCGCTCCAAATCGGGCTGCCGCCCGATCAGGGTAAACCGTACATCGCTGAATTCACGGGCTGCGGCCAACGCCGCCGGAACGGATACCGAGGTCCCGTGATCGCCGCTCATGGCGTCGATGGCAATATGGAGCAGCGCAGACACAGTGCGTCAAAAAAGCACGAGCGGCGGGCGGACCGCCGCCAATGTATGGCTTATTCTTCGGCCGCTGCCGCGTCTGCTTTGGTCTGGAGCACCTTGCGGCCGCGATAAAATCCCTCGCGGGAAATTCGATGACGCGAATGAGTTTCTCCGCTCTTGGCGTCGATCGACACCGCGGGTAGAGGCAGCGCGGAGTGGGAGCGATGCATGCCGCGCTTGGACGGGGTTTTTCTGCTTTTCTGAACTGCCATGAGTGCTATGTCCTATCAAGTTTTCTTTAACAAATCCTGCAAAACGGTAAACGGCCGTGACCGATCGCCCGACAAGTCCTGAATCTCGCCGGCCGCCTCGTAAGCCGGTGCCTGACCGCAGACTTGCGGTGCATGCATCGCTACGATGGGCAAGGCCAACAACAATTCTTCCTCGGCCAGTTCGCGCAAGCTAACCCAGCCCTCATCCGTCTCATACACCTCGCGCTGCGAATTCGCCGCGCTCCCGTCCGAGACGCTCGAAAATTCAATCTCACTGCTGCCGGCGGCGGCAAATGCGAAACCTTGCAGACAACGCTGGCATACCAGTTGCGGAGCCGCCTCAATCGCAACGGTCGCGCCCGCACGGCCCACACCTAATTTCGCAAACGCAAATCTCGCGCGCACGGTCCCTTTCGCGTCCGCCAACAAATTCTGCAAGCGAGGCATCTCGCCGAGCGAGTAGACGCGCTCCAAAACCGCTCTATCGTCCGCCTGGCGCGCGCAATCGACTCGGTCAGGCAAGGCCGGTGCCATGGGCCGCGTATAATAGGGCCGGTTCCCACCCCTGTCAAAATCAATCGGGTGCAAGTCGTTGTTTTTGCAGTCTCCGCCTTCACTGATTCTAGCGTCGACCTCGACTTACCGGCGGGAACTCCTGGCGAGGCTGCATTTACCCTTTTCCTGCATCGCACCGGGAGTCGACGAAACCCGCCGTGCCGGCGAACGGCCGCACGCCCTGGCGGCGAGGCTGGCAAGGGCCAAAGCCATGGTCGTGGCATTGCAGCACCCCGATGCCTGGGTCATCGGTTCCGATCAAGTGGCGGTACGGACCGACGCCTCCCTGGGAGAATTGATCCTCGGCAAGCCCGGGACGGAGGCGCACTGCATCGAGCAATTGCGAGGCTGTTCGGGCCAGACCCTGTCGTTCGTGACGGCGGTCGCCGTAGTTCGGCACAACGGCCGCTCGGCTCACGAGTTCGCGGATACCACCCAGGTGAAATTTCGCACGCTCGATGACGGCACCATCGCACGCTATGTCGCCCGCGAGGCGCCGCTCGATTGCGCCGGAGGTTTCAAGAGCGAGGGCTTAGGCATAGCGCTCTGTGAATCCATCCACAACGTGGATCCAAGCGCGCTCATCGGTTTGCCGCTGATTCAATTGAGCACGGTGCTGCGCGGTGTCGGTTTCGAATTACCCTAGGACGGCCGGGCCGGTCGCTTCGCCAGGCGCTTCGCCGTGCGCTTCATCGGAACAATCGCGTCGAGCACGGCGGTGAGGTCGCTGGGCAGCGGCGCACTGGCGTGAAACGGGACGCCGGAGCCGGGCCATTCGAAGGCGACGGACTGCGCGTGTAAGAACGTGCGCTTCAAACCATGTCGTCTGAGTTCGGCATTGCGCTCACGATCGCCGTATTTGTCGTCGCCCAGCAGCGGGTGGCCGGCGAACGATGCGTGCACGCGGATTTGATGCGTGCGTCCCGTGGGAATGTCCACTTCCATCAACGTCGCGAGTGGACCCAGGAATTGCACCGGCTTGAATACGCTCACCGAGTCCTTACCGGCCGCCGCCACGCGCACATGCCGCTCACCATGCTGGCGGTTGTCGGTCGCCAGCGGCGCGTCGATGCGTTTGGTCCCGAGCTGCCAGCTGCCGGCAACCAAGGCCAAGTAAGTCTTGTGCATACCGCCGTTGCGGATCAGAGCGTGGAGGGCGGTCAGAGTGGCGCGGTCGCGCGCCACCAGCAGGCAGCCGCTGGTGTCGCGGTCGAGGCGATGGACGAGTTCCAGGGTCTCGTGCGGGCGCGATGCCCGCAGCGCTTCGATGACGCCGAAGCTCATGCCGCTCCCACCATGCACCGCAACACCGGCCGGCTTATCGATCACCAGCAGATGCTTGTCTTGGAAAATGACCGCTCGCTCGATCAATTCCAACAGGCTGGTCGATGGCCGCCCAGGTTCATCACCGGCGTCGATGCGCACCGGCGGCAGGCGGACTTCGTCCCCTTCCTGAATCCGGTATTCCGCTTCGACCCGCTTGCGGTTGACGCGTACCTCGCCCTTGCGCACCAGCCGGTAGACCCGGCTGCGGGGCACGGTCTTGAAGAGACGCATCAGGAAATTATCTATTCGCTGACCGGCCTCATCGGCGGTTACCTTGCGCAGAGTCACCGCACTTTTGGGAGAGTGCAGGCGCTCGGGCATTGCCACATTACTGTTCATGATCGACATCTTTGCTGCGCAATCTTCTAAGGTATTGATTACATTGACCCTGACGGGATGGCGTGATAATGTCCTAAAACCGTGTCAGGCGCTGAACCATTTGAAGGGGCGACGCCCATAAAGTTTGGTCTGCATGTACACCGGTTTCCGGTGGCCCCCCATCCGTTGGGGAGCCGCATATTAGTTGGTTCTGGATTTCCAGACCATCGCTCGGCCGATGAGACAGACGCAAGCGAGCCCATTTGAGCTTCGGCGTCTGGCAAGCGGTTAACCGAGAACAAGGCCGCGGGGCTTGCCGCATGGTTTTTTTGTGGATTGGGTTTTGGCAGAATTGGGTTGAACTGATGCCGGTCGCGTGGCTGGCGCGAAGGCGTTCCCTATTCGTGATTGCCCCATTCGTCGCGGTCCCGGCTTCCATTCTCAAGCTCACCTCCACCTCCTCGGCCCCTACCATTTCAGTTGGGGCACATGAAAAGAATGCTCGTCAACGCAGTTCAAGAAGAAGAACTGCGAGTCGCACTCGTCGACGGTCAGAAACTATACGACTTATCGATTGAGATCCCGTCACGGGAACAGAAAAAATCCAATATCTATAAGGGCCGGATTACCCGCGTCGAGCCCAGTCTCGAGGCGGCATTCGTCGAATACGGCGCGCAGCGCCACGGCTTCCTGCCGCTGAAGGAAGTCTCCAAGGAATACTTCCGCTCGCAGCCGGCCAACCAAGGCAGGCTGAACATCAAGGATCTGCTGCAGGAAGGCCAGGAGCTGATCGTTCAGGTGGAGAAAGAGGAGCGCGGCAACAAGGGGGCGGCGCTCACGACCTTCATCAGCCTTGCCGGCCGCTTCCTGGTGCTGATGCCGAACAACCCGCGCGCGGGCGGAGTTTCCCGCCGCATCGAGGGGGAAGACCGCGATCAAATGCGCGAGGCCATGAACGGCCTGCAGATCCCCGACGGCATGGGCGCCATCGTGCGCACCGCCGGCGTGGGCCGGTCCACCGAGGAATTGCAGTGGGATTTGAATAATCTCAAGACCGCCTGGGACGCGATCGTGGCCGCCAACGACGGCCGGCCCGCGCCGTTTCTGATTTTCCAGGAGAGCGATGCCGTCACCCGCGGCCTCCGCGACTATTTCTCCGACGATGTCGGCGAATGCCTCATCGATCAGCCTGAAGCCTTTCAAAAGGCCCAGGAATACATGCAGCGCTTCATGCCGCCCGACGCGCAACGCAAGCTCAAGCTGTACCAAGACCCGGTGCCGTTGTTCACTCGCTACCAGATCGAGAGCCAGATCGAGTCTGCTTATTCGCACAAGGTCACCCTGCCCTCGGGCGGCAGCTTGGTGATCGACCATACGGAAGCGCTGGTATCGATCGATATCAACTCGGCCCGCAGCACCCGCGGCGGCGACATCGAAGCGACCGCGCGCAACACGAATCTGGAGGCGGCCGAGGAAATCGCGCGGCAACTGCGCTTGCGCGACATTGGCGGACTCATTGTCATCGACTTCATCGACATGGAGTCGCAGGCCAACCAGCGTGCGGTGGAAGACATGCTGCGGGACGCGGTCAAGATGGATCGCGCGCGCATTCAACTGGGTCGACTGTCGCGCTTTGGCCTGCTGGAATTGTCGCGCCAGCGCCTGCGGCCGGCCTTGAGCGAGACCACGCACATCAACTGCCCGCGCTGCAGCGGCATGGGCACCATACGGGGCGTCGAGTCGATGTCGCTCGCGTTACTGCGCTTGATCGGCGAAGAGGCCCGCAAGGAGCGAACCGGCCGCGTGATCGCGCAAGTGCCGGTCGATGTCGCGACCTACCTCATCAACGAGAAGCGCGATTGGCTGAACCAGATCGAACAGCGAGACAAGGTGTCGCTGGTGATCGTGCCGAATCCGCATATGCAGACGCCCGCCTACTCACTGCGGCGAATCCGCGACGACGAGAAGGAACTGCCGGAAAATACCACCGTCAGTTATCAACTGGCCGATCAGCCCAGCCTCGACGATTCGAATATCGGAAATCGCGACAAGAAGCCTCAAGGCGACTTGCCCCTGGTGCCCAGCATTTTGCCGGCATCGGCGGCGCCCATCATTCCGATGCCTGAGCCTGCCGCGGCACCGGCGCCCGTACCCGCGGCGGTTGCGGCTCCGCAAGCGGGAGTGTTCGTACGCTTGTGGCGCTGGCTGTTCGGTGGCGGCACGAGCACCGCCACTCCTGCGCCCTCGTCCTCATCGACCCAAACCCAACGCGAACGGCTTAGCGGTCGCGATGCGCGTCACGATCGCTATCGTAGCGGCAGCGGCGGCGACCGGGATCGGCATCGCGACCGTGGCGACCGCGACCGAAATCGCGACGTGCGGCGCGACGGACCTCGCGACCCGCGGCAGGGTGGACGGCCGCGCGGCGAGAATCGCAGTGATTCCGCACCGCGCCGCCCCGAAGGGGCTGCCCAGGCAGAGCGCAATCCGGGCGGACAGCGGCCGGAGATCCCGCGTGCCGAGCAACCCCGCCCGGAACAGCAGGCGCGCGGCGGCGAGCCCGGCGGCGGCGAGCGAGCCGCCGGCGAGCGCTCCGGCGGTGAGCGATCGGGCGGCGAGCGCTCGGGCGGTGAGCGTTCGGGCAGCGAGCGCGGCGGGCGTAGCCGACGGCGGCGCGGCCGCGGTCGGCGCGAAGGAGGAGAAAACACCGCCAATGGTGCCGGCGCCAGCCAGGGGTCGGGCCCGGGGCCGGGCACAGGTCCGAATAGCGGGACCGCTGCCGGCGCGGGCGAGGGCCGTGAGGGCGGCGGCTCGCCGCCACCCTTCGAAACGGCGCGTGAGACACCGGCACGAGCCCCCGAAGCGCCGGCGCGGGCTGCCGAGGCACCGGCACGGGTCTCCGAGCCCTCGGTATCCAGTACCGGCACCGACAACAAGTACGTGGTGTGGTCTTCCGCACCGAGTGACGTGCCGCGCACCGGTCCGGACGACCGGTAGGGTTCGACGCCGACGCCGATTAACTCGCCCTGCGCGCGCCCGATACACCGAGCGCGCGCAGGCGCCAGTCCAGGACCAGGCTGGTGCACACGAGCGCCAAAGCCAGGCCGCGAAGCGCGGCCACCGCCATGCTGTTGGCAATGAACATCATCGGGTGCGCGCTGACGGGCGCCCACAGCCAACACGCGGCGCTCAAGCCAACTGCGGCGACTAAATAGCTTGCCACCCATGCCCGACGCTCTGCGGCCCCCAACGGCCGGGCACTAACGGGCTGATCGCCGCCGGGGCGCAGGCCGTACGCGATGAGCCCCAGCACGACCGCAAGTCCGATCAACGAACTGCCGTCCTGCAGCAGCCGAATCGCGCGTATATGGTGGGCGCCGATGTCGATCGGCTCTTCCAGCCAAGGGATCAGGCGAACACCCCGTGCATTCTCGTGAGTGAAGGCGTCCCACATGAGGTGAGTCACTGCTCCGGCCACCACCCCGAAGGCAACCAAAATCCACTGGCGAATGCTGGCAATATGCGCGGGCGAGGAAAACGGACGCCAGCGCGCATACGCCCCGTCGGGCAGCACTTCCAAAACCGGCGCTTTGACCAGATATTGGAACACCCAGTAAGTGGCCATACCCACCGGCAAGCAAAAAGTAAACAAGGCAACCGCGCTGTGCGTTTCGACGCGCTGTAGGCGCCAGGGAAAGAACAGTCCGAAATCGGGAACCATGGCGCCGATTACGACCGCGGACAGCAAGCGCCATCGCGCAAGCAAGCGGGAGAAAGGCAGAACTGCAGCGGCGTGGGAAATGGTGAATGGCATCAACGAACCTCGGTTGTCATCTCACTTTCATATTACAGATCTACCGTCGTCGAGTTCGCGACGGTGCGCAATCTCTTGATGGCCTGGGTGCTCACGCTGCCGGTCTCGATCGCGCTCGCCGGCGGGCTGTACTGGCTGCTACGCAACTTTCTGTAAGTCCGCCGGCAGGCCGCGCGATGCGGCGGCGGAGAAATCCAGCACTTCCTCGAAGCCGCTCGCGTCCCGGTAATGAGGGTATCTCAGCGCAGCGTCTCCGCAGCCGCCAGGCAGGCGCGCACGCGCTCCAGGTCCTCCGGCGTATCCACGCCGGAGGGCGGCGGCTCGGACAACGTCACCAAGTGAATCCGCATGCCGTGCTCCAAGGCGCGGAGCTGCTCGAGACTCTCGGTTTCCTCGAGCGGCGTCGGCGGCCACGACGCGAATTGCAGCAGGCTGCGCACGCGGTAGGCATA
>DASWEO010000079.1:0-11100 GCA_036394715.1 Steroidobacteraceae bacterium | reverse complement strand
CGCAGCACCGCCGCGTCCTCGCGGCCCACCGTTGCCTGATAGTACCCGCGCCTCACTCCCACCTGCTCGAAACCCATGGAATGATAGAGGCGAGCGGCGGCCGTATTCGACGGTCGGACTTCGAGAAATGCTTCGTACATGCCGGCGGCGCGCGCCCGGTCGAGGAGGTACACGAGGACCTTGCGGGCAAAGCCGCGGCCGCGATATTCATCGCGGATGCACACGTTCAAGATGTGCGCCTCGCCTGCGCCGACGGACATGATGCCGTAGCCGGCCATGTCGCCGCCGACATCGACCACGCGGCACACGTAGCCCACCCGCATGCAGTCGCGAAAGATTCCTTCGCTCCACGGGAACTGGTAGGCGGCGCGTTCGATGGCCACGATCACGGGTACGTCGAGCTCGTGCATGGGCCGGATCTCGACCGAGGAAAACTCGACTTCTTTTTTGACGCTAGACACGCGCGCAGACCTCGCGGGCGAATTTCAAATCCTCCCACGCCTTGCGCTTGTCGCTCGGCGTGCGCAGGAGATAGGCGGGATGATAGGTCACGACCAGCGGCACTTGGGAGAGTCCGAAGCGGTGCACCTGCTGGCGCAGTCGCCCCAAAGTGACTTCGGTATGCAGCAAGTTCTGAGAGGCGATACGTCCCACGGCCAACATGATCTTGGGCTTCAACAGTGCGATCTGCTGCTCGAGGTACGGCAGGCATTCGGCCGCTTCGCTGGGGCTGGGATCGCGATTGCCGGGCGGGCGGCATTTCAAGACGTTGGCGATGTACACTTGCTCGCGCGCCAGACCGATCGCGCGCAGCATGGAATTCAGGAGCTGACCGGCCCGACCCACGAAAGGCTCACCCTGGCGGTCCTCCTCGGCACCCGGCGCTTCGCCGACGATGAGCCAGTCTGCCGTTTGGCTGCCCACGCCGAACACGGTTTGAGTACGCGTATTGCACAGCGCGCAACGCGTGCATGCGGCCACCCGTGCCCGAAGCTCCGGCCAATCGACGCCGGCTTCGCGCGCGGCAGGGGTCTCACGCAGAGCCACCGCGTCACGGGCCGTCTCGCCCCGTAGGGATGACTTGCCGCGCAAAACCCAGGTTTCCAGCCCCAAGGCGGCGAGGTATTCGCGGCGCAGGGCGTTACTCATGAGTCTGCACCACCGGGCGATTTCGCCGCCGCAACTTGCGATAGACCCAGAGTGAGGGCGCAGATAGGCCGTACAGGCCGAAAATCACCAGCAAACTGATCGGCAGGTGCAGGAAGATGAAGATGAAGGCGAGCGGCACCAAAATAATGTACGTGAAACGCACTCGCGCACTCGCATTCACCTGCTTGAAACTGTTGAAGGCGAATCGGCTGATCATCAGCGCACCGGCGGAGGCGGTGACCAGGAACGCCAGTATCAAACCGGGCAGACCAATGTCGGTTTTATCGCTGGCGAGCCACACCAGGGCTGCGACGATGGCGGCGGCCGATGGGCTGGGCAGACCCTCGAAGTAGTGCTTATCCTGGGTCGCCGACCTTGAATTGAAGCGGGCCAACCGCAGGGCAGCCGCCGCCGCGTAGAAAAAACACACCAGCCAGCCCAACCTGCGCCACAACGGACCGTACTCGGCAATGCGCGCCACCCCCCATTGGTAGGTGACGATGGCCGGGGCAACGCCGAACGACACCATGTCCGACAGGCTGTCGTACTCCTTGCCGAAAGCGCTTTCGGTGTGAGTCCAGCGCGCGACGCGGCCATCCAGTCCGTCGAATATCATGGCGATGAACACCGCGGCGCCCGCGCGTTCGAATTTCAAGTCGATGGCTGCCACGATCGCGTAGAAGCCGGCGAACAATGCTCCCGTGGTGAGCAGGTTCGGCAGCCAATACACTCCCCGCGGCCGCGCTGTCAGATCGTCGTCGTCGCTCATGAGCCCCCATGATACCAGGGGGGCTGATGTAAGCTATGCGGCTATGCGCTTATCTCAAAACCCGATTTCGACCCTCAAAGAGGTGCCCGCCGACGCGGAGGTCATCAGCCACCGGCTCATGTTGCGGGCGGGCATGATCCGCCGCCTGGCGGCGGGCCTGTATGTATGGCTGCCGCTCGGCCTCCGCACGCTCCGCAAGGTGGAACGAATCGTGCGCGAGGAAATGGACCGCGCGGGAGCACTGGAACTGTCCATGCCGACCGTCCAGCCGGCGGAACTGTGGAAGGAATCCGGCCGCTGGAGCAAGTACGGCCCGGAGTTGCTGCGCTTCAAGGATCGGCACGACCGCGAATTCGTCTATGGACCCACCCACGAAGAGGTCATCACCGACATTGCGAGGCGCGAATTACGCAGTTACAAGCAATTGCCGGTCAATTTCTATCAGATACAGTCCAAGTTCCGCGATGAAATCAGGCCGCGCTTCGGCGTCATGCGCGCCCGCGAGTTCCTGATGAAGGATGCGTACTCCTTTCACGTGGACGAAGCCAGCCTTGCCCAAGGCTATCGCCTCATGTCCGAGGCGTACACCCGCATTTTTACGCGCATGGGCCTTGAGTTTCGCGCCGTGCGGGCGGACAGCGGCAGCATCGGCGGCGCCACATCCCAGGAATTCCACGTCCTCGCGGACTCCGGAGAGGACGCCATCGTCTTCTCCAATGCCGATGATTACGCCGCCAATCTGGAGGTGGCGGCCACCGTCGCGCCCAGCGCGCCGCGCCCGGCGCCCACAGAACCGCTGACCAAGATACCCACCCCGAACGCACGCACCATCGCCGAGCTCTCCGCGCAGCTGGGCGTGGATGCGGCGCGCTGCGTCAAGACGCTGCTGGTCGACGGCGGCGACGGCGACGTCGTCGCCTTGGTTGTCCGCGGTGACCATGAATTGAATGCGGTGAAGGCGCAGAAACTGCCCGGAGTTGCCAATCCATTGCGAATGGCCAGCGCCGATCGGGTGCGCAAGGCCACCGGCGCGGAGCCCGGCTTCATCGGACCCATCGGTTTTGCCGGCAAGATCTATGTCGACCATGCCGCGGCTCACCTGGCGGATTTCGTCTGCGGGGCCAACGAAAAAGACATGCACTTCCGCGGCGTGAACTGGAGGCGGGACCTCGAGGATCCGCAATCCGTCGATATTCGCAATGCGCAACGCGGCGACCCCAGTCCCACCGGCCGAGGCACCCTGGAAATCGCACGCGGCATCGAAGTCGGCCACATTTTCCAGCTTGGGCAGCTGTACAGCGCCTCCATGAATGCCAGCGTGCTGGATGAGCAGGGTAAGGCGCTGACCATGTTCATGGGCTGCTACGGAATTGGTGTCACGCGGGTCGTTGCCGCGGCCATCGAGCAGAATCACGATGCCAACGGCATTCTCTGGCCGGAGGCGATTGCGCCGTTCCAGGTCGTCCTGGTGCCGATCAATTACCAAAAGTCGACCCTGGTCCAAGAGACGGCCGATTCGCTGTACCAGCAATTCAATGCCGCCGGCATCGACGTATTGCTGGACGATCGCGACGCCCGCCCGGGCGTCAAATTTGCCGATTCCGAGCTCATCGGAATTCCTCATCGGATCGTCATCGGGGAACGAGGTCTTGCCGCGGGGAATCTGGAATACCGTCACCGCAGCGAGACCGAATCGACGGAAATTCCCGCGGCGGATCCGGTAGGCTATATTCGACATAAGTTAAATGGCTGAGGGTACCGATGCGGCGGCCGCTGCGCGCGATTATCGCCTGCGCTTTCGTTGCTCTGGCGTGGTGCTGTGTCCTGCCGCGGGTTGCCCGCGCGGATCAGCAACGCGATCCGGAGCTGAAGGCTCTGCTGCAAAAGATCATCGGCAGCACTGATTGCTTCGCCGATAAATTCGAATCCGAAGTTTGGTACAAGACCATGGAGCCGCGGCTCGCCCGCCTCGTGCCCACGCATGAAGCGCGCGTCGAGATTCTGGATCAGGTGTACTGCGAGGCGAGGCGCGATCCCTCGCTGCAACTGCCTCCGGACCTGGTGCTGGCGTTGATCGAGGTGGAGAGTCGCTTTGATCGCTGGGCGGTATCGCCTGCCGGCGCCGTCGGCCTCATGCAGGTGATGCCGTTTTGGCCGCGTGAACTCGGTGTGCAGAATCAGCTGGTGCGGGTCGCGCCCAACATCCGCATGGGCTGCGAGATCCTCCGCTACTATCTGCGTGCCGAGAACCGCAACTGGACGCGCGCGCTGGCGAGGTACAACGGCAGCGTCGGACGCAATACCTACCCAGCGCTGGTCATGCAGCGCTGGCAGCGCGTCTGGCGTTTTTAGCGCTTAAATCATCCGGATCAAAAGACTTCAAAGCCGTCCGGGATCGGCTCTGCTTGATCCGGCGATGTTTCGCGGACCTCATCCACGCGCGCCTGGGTGGGTCCGCGCCGCAGCCATGCCCGCAGCTCCTCGACCGCGGCTGCGCGGCCCTGCGCCACGACCTCGACGGAACCGTCGGGTAAATTGCGAGCGATGCCGTGGATGGCGAGCCTCCGAGCCTCGAGCCGGGCGCTGTGCCGAAAATACACGCCCTGAACTTTCCCAGAGACGAGAAAACGCCGAATGACTTGGTCCAAGTCGAGCCCGCCTCAGTGCGGCTGGGTCACGGGGGCCTCTGCGTGTTGGGCGTTCGCATCGGCGAGGGCGGCGGCGGCGTGGCGCTTGGCTTCCAATGCCGCCAGGCGGGCGCGCGTGAATTCCTGTGCCTGCAAGTGCGTTTCCGCGCGGGTAATGGCGGCCTGGGCGGCATAGAAATCCGGCGAGGTCGCCGTCGTCGCGCCCGCCGCCCCGGCAGCGGCGATGGCCTGACGAGCGTCGCTCATCTCTTGCACGGGAGCGCCGGCGCATCCGGCGAGGCAGGCAACACCGACAAATACAGCAAGGAAACGCAGCATAGGGTGCGCGGACACTAGCAACAGCCGCCAGAGCCGTCAAACCAGCCGCCGTTATACAATGCACGATCCGGCGCAGGGAATTCGTTGCGCCGGCGCAGCACGCACGCAAAATCCCTGTGATTTCCCGGAAGAGTGCCGATGAACGAAATTCTGGTTCTGTATTATTCACGCCAAGGCAGCACCGCTGCCCTCGCCCGGCAAGTGTGCCGAGGCGTCGAGACCGTGCCCGGCATGCAAGCCCGTCTGCGCACGGTTGCACCGGTGACGGCCACCACGGAGCGGATTGATCCCTCCGTGCCGAATGAAGGCCCTCCCTATGCCACGCACGACGACTTGGTGCAATGCTGTGGACTCATCCTGGGGAGCCCGACGCGTTTCGGCAATATGGCGGCGCCGGTGAAATTTTTCTTGGACGGCACGAGCGCGCTGTGGTTATCCGGCGCCCTGGCGGGCAAACCGGCCGGCGTGTTCACCTCCACCCAGACTCTGCACGGGGGTCAGGAGTCGACGTTGCTGTCCATGATGATTCCACTCCTGCATCACGGCATGTACCTGGTCGGTCTGCCGTACACTGAACGCGGCTTGACCGATACGCGCAGCGGCGGCACACCCTACGGAGCCAGCCACGTCGCCGCCCTCAGCGGCCATGGCGAATTGTCGGAGACTGAGCGCGAGCTGGCGCGTGCCTTGGGCGCGCGCGTGGCCGAGCTTGGCCACAGATTGCAGAGCCGCGAGTGAGTCTCGAGACCACGGCGCGTTCGCTGACAATTGGGTTCTGGATGGCGCTCGTCCTGAGTCTGCTTGCGTGGACGATGGCCGGATATCCGTGGCTGCTGTGCGTGCTCGCCGCTTTGCCCCTGCTCGCGCCGCTGAGCGGCCTCATCCGCGGCCGGCGTCACACCTACGCCTGGGCGACATTGTTCGCGATCCCTTATCTCGCGTTTGCCTTGACGGAATTGCTGGCCAATCCTGCCGCCCGCTGGGTCGCCGCGATGAGCTTGCTGCTGGTATTCGGGTGGTTCTGCACTATGATTTTGTTCTTGCGTGCCTCTCGAGCGCATCGCGGATGAAGGGAATGGTGAGCCGGCGCTGAGCGACCAGCGACGCCTCGTCGAGTTGGTCGAGGATTTCGAACAATGAGCGCATGTCCCGCGGCATGCGCTTCAATAAATACTCGGAGGTCTCGTACGGCAGCTGTAATCCCCGCTGCGCCGCGCGCAACCGCAGTGCCTCGATACGGCCGTCGTCGTCGAGCTCGCGCAATTGGTAGACGACACAGGCCGCAGCCCGCGACCCCCAGTCCTCGAGACGCCAACCAGGCTGGCGCGGCGGCGCCGCGGCCGCAAAGATCAACCGGGTGCGAAGTTCCGACGCTTCGTTGAACAGGCGAAACAGGGCCTGCTCCCACGCCAAATCTCCGGCCACGGCATCAACGTCATCGACGCAGAGCACCCGAGTACGCTCGAAGCCCGCGAGAGCCTCAGGGGGCAATGTTCGCGGGCCGGCCAGCGGGAAATAAGCGGCCGGCGGACCGGCGGCCGGTAGACCGGCGTTCGGCACACCGGCACCAGCCGCACCAGCCGCAGCAGCCTCGGCCGAGGCAACCTCCGCCGCTGCGGCCTCGCCCGCGGCCGCGCACACGGCTTGCAGGAGGTGGGTCTTGCCCGTGCCGCTCCCACCCCAAAGCCACAGCGGGACGATGCTGGGTGTGCGCAGGGTTGCAACGATCTCGCTGTTGGGGCCGGGCCAAAAGCTCTCGAATACCGCATCTGCGCGCAACCTCACTCCGAGTGCGAGCTGCTTCACGGGCGCCGGGCGCCGGCACGCGCGGCGGCGCGCGGCTTCCTGAGACTCAAGGCCCGCCGGCCATAAATCAGGATGTAATCGACGCCGCTGATCACCACCGTCACGAACACCAAGGCGCCGAGCACCAGCACCACCCACGCCGGCGGCACCGAGAATTCTTCTCTGCCGACCACCGCCAAAATGAATGCCGCCTGGCACAGGGTATTGAATTTACTGACGACCGACGGACGCAGGTTGAGCGGCCCAACCCAATACCGATAGAGCAGCGCGCCGAGCACGATGATCACATCCCGTGCCACCGCAGCCGCCATCAACCAACGCGGCACGAGCTTCATGTAGGCGAGCGTGATGAATAGGGTGACCAGCAATAATTTATCCGCGGCGGGATCGAGCACGGCGCCGAGTTCGCTCTGCCAACCATAGCGTTTGGCGAGAAAACCGTCGGCGGCATCCGACAGCGCCGCGACACCGAACAGGATGATGGTGGTCACGAGCTGTCGATCCGCCAGCGCCACGGCGATGGGCGCGACGAGCAGAATTCTGATCGCGCTGATGACGTTCGGGATATGGCGCGGAGACCAGAACACGTGATTAGCGTCGCAGCTGAAAGCGCAGAATTCCATTGTCGCCGGCGGCGATCGGCTGCAAACGTCCGTTCAAAGAAAGCGTGCGCTGCAGCGATTCGGCTCCGCCGCGCGTCGCCAGACGAAATCTAATCGTATCGCCCGTCAAGGCCACCTCGCTGACGTGCGAAATGAACGTCAGCGATTCGAGGTAGGTCTGTACGCTCGCATAATCCCGAAGATCGCCGACGCCGGTGACCTCGATATCGATCGGCACGAGATTGCCGCTGGCGGCGAACAGCCCCGCGTACAAATCCGCCGTGCGATTCACGCCTTCGAGGGCGCCGGAAAATTCGCTGCTGCGATCCTGAAACAAATGCGTCCAACGGACATTGGCGGTCGCGGCCGTGCCTGAGGCCCTGCCGATCAGTATCCCCTCGCCGCCCAAGCGTCGCCCGATCTCCGCCAGGGTGGACGGCGCGGCGCCGCTCACGCTCGCGTAGTCCAGACGATTCCTCTGCACATCGGCCGCGCTCGGCCAGAGCAAGGGCACACCGCGAAACACGGCCGCCCCATCGATTGCCGCTTTCAATTCCGAGGTATCGTCCGCGGTGATGACGGTGCCGGATTGGGGACCCGTTTGGGCAGCCAGCCAGACAAAGGTCGTCGGTCGTTCATGACCCCAAAGAGGCTGGCCGTTCTGCGTGAGCCAACGCTCGATGGCCGGCCCGTCGAAGGACACCCACACTTGACCGTCCGGAGCGCCCCGATACTGCTGAACGTAGCGCCGCGCGTTGCCCACCAGCGGCGCGAGCGCCGGGTCATCCTCGGCCGAGCGGCGGCCGGTGACGCGAACCAGCACGATCTTCATGGCGGTCTGGAAGGCCTCGGTCTGCGCCGCCTCGGAACGGTCGGCCACGGGCGCGGCCGCCTGATACAGCCCGGCACGAGTCAGCGCGAGACTCGCATCGCCGAAGCACAATGCTGCCACACTCAAGCACAAAATCGCTGCCGGACGCAAATTTCTCGAAGAAAAGACGCTGAAGTACTGTGGCATGGTGTAATCGCGGAAGCCTTGAGTCACCTGATGTAAAATACCACAGCTGGCCGACCTCCCGCGTCGGGCCAGCCGGCCTCCCCGACGCCGACCCGCCGGGTCGGCCCAATGAAGGATCAGAATGACAGAGCGAGCCCCCGTCACCTATCGCGAGGCCGGAGTCGATATCGACGCCGGCGAGGAACTCGTCGAACGAATCAAGCCGCACGTGAAGCGCTCGATGCGCCGCGAGGTGCTGGGCGGCATAGGCGGATTCGGCGCCTTGGTGGAGGTGCCGCTCGACCGCTACCGGAAGCCCGTGCTCGTGTCGGGAACCGACGGAGTCGGTACCAAGCTGCGCCTCGCGATCGATACCCGGCGTCACGATACCGTGGGGATCGATTTGGTGGCGATGTGCGTCAACGACGTGGTCGTCCAAGGCGCCGAACCGCTGTTTTTCCTCGACTACTTCGCAACCGGCAAGCTCGACGTGGGCGTGGGCGAACGCCTCATCGCCGGCATCGTCGACGGGTGCGTGCAAGCCGGCTGCGCACTGGTGGGCGGCGAAACAGCCGAGATGCCGGGTATGTATCATGGCGAGGACTACGATCTGGCGGGCTTCTGCGTCGGCGTTGTGGAAAAGGACGCCATCATCGACGGATCGGCCACGCGTGCCGGCGACGTGGTGCTCGGACTGCCGTCTTCGGGACCCCATTCCAATGGTTTTTCGCTGATCAGGAAAATCCTGCAGGTCGCCGGTGCTGATTTCAAAACCCCTCTCGACGGCGTGGGCCTCATCGATCGGCTCATGGCGCCGACGCGCATCTACGTGAAACCTCTGTTGCGGTTGATCGCGGACCTCCCGGTGCACGGACTCTCGCACATCACCGGCGGCGGCCTGGTGGAAAACATTCCACGTGTGCTGCCGGACGGTTTGGAAGTGGTTCTGGAACGCAAGGCCTGGCGCCGCGGAACGGTGTTCGACTGGCTGCAGCGCGAGGGTCAGGTTGCCGACGCGGAGATGTATCGGGTGTTCAATTGCGGTATCGGCATGACCGTCCACTTGGCGCCGGGCAACGCCGATCGCGCCGTCGGCATCCTGCGCGACATGGGCCAGGAGGCGCTCGTCATCGGCGAAGTGCGCACGGGCACGCGCGGTGTCGTCATCGCGTGAACCGTTCGCAGACTCGGCGGCCGGTCGTCGTCCTCATATCGGGACGCGGCAGCAATATGCGTTCTCTCATCGAGCATAGTCGAGATCCCGGCGCGCCCTATACGGTATGCAGGGTGTTTTCGGACAAGCCCGATGCCGCGGGGCTCCGGCTGGCGCGGGATCTCGGCGTCCCGGCGCAAGCGCTGGCCGCCGCCGAAACGACGGATCGCGCAGCCTACGATCGCGCCCTGGCCGCCGCGATCCAAATCTACTCGCCATCGTTGATCGTACTCGCCGGATTCATGCGCATCCTGTCCGCGCAGTTCGTGAGGGACTTTGCCGGAAAAATATTGAACATCCATCCCTCGCTGCTGCCCAAATTTCCAGGCCTGCATACTCACCGGCGCGCACTGGAAGCGCATGAGCCCGAGCACGGCGCGACGGTGCATTTTGTGACCGAACAGCTCGACGGCGGTCCGGGGGTCATCCAGGCGCGTATTGCCGTGACGGCGAACGACGACGAGGCGACCCTGGCGGCGCGAGTGCAGGCCCAGGAACACCGCATCTATCCTGTCGCCGTGCGTTGGTTCTGCGAGGGTCGACTGCGTTACGACGCGGGTTGTGCGTGGCTCGACGGCAGGCTGCTGCGCGAGCCCGTGTTGTTCACCGGCACCGAACCCTAAAGAGGGGCCTATGAGCGTTCGAGGACTCACTGCGCTGTCGCTGGCGATCATGGCCGGCTCCACGGCGGGGGCACAGACACCGTCCGCCGCCGATGCGGGCATCGCACCCTTTTCCGCCCGCTATCAAGCGGACTGGAAGAGCATCAATGTGGGTACCAGCGACCTCGAACTCAAGCAGGACACCGAGCCCGGCCACTACGTCTACACCTGGTCGATCACGGCGCACGGCATTTTCCGGCTGTACCGCGACGAGGTCACTCAACAGAGCTGGCTCAGCATCAATGCCGACCACGTTCGCCCGGAGAAATACCGCGCCGAGGACGGCTCATCCAGCGTGAATCTGGATTTCGATTGGGATGGCGGACATGTTCGCGGCACGTCGGAAAACAAACCGGTCGACTTGACGCTCAAGGAAGGGACCCAGGACCTGCTGTCCATTCAGGTCGAAGTGATGCTCGGTCTGAAAAAAGGGAATTTGCCCAAGACTTTCCAGATCATCGACAAGGACAAGCTCAAGGAATTCATCTACGCCCAGGAAGGGACCGCCAATATCAGAACCGCCCTGGGGCAACTCGACACCGTCATCGTGGAAAGCAGACAGGCCGGCAACAATCGCATTTTACGGATGTGGTTTGCGCCGTCCTTGGGGTTCGTGCCGGTTCAAGCCGAACGCACCCGCGACGGCAAACTGGAATTCGCCATGCGGATCAAAACGCTGAAGCGCTAAGAGCCTGTCCGACGTAGGCACATCGTCGCAGCAGATGGACGTAAGTCCGACAGGCTCCTAGGTCTTCGGCAATGTCACGCCGCGCTGGCCCTGGTACTTGCCGCCGCGATCCCGGTACGAGGTCTCGCAGACTTCGTCGGATTCGAAGAACAGCATTTGCGCCACGCCTTCATTGGCGTAGATCTTCGCCGGCAGCGGGGTGGTATTGGAAAACTCCAAGGTCACGTGCCCTTCCCACTCCGGTTCCA
>DASWEO010000078.1:0-3486 GCA_036394715.1 Steroidobacteraceae bacterium | reverse complement strand
AGCCGGTGGTTCAGCCGCCGGGTGACGGTGGATTTGCGGAACTGCAGCCACTCGAGCAGCAATGCCTTCAATGGCATCACTCGCGGCCGGCCGTCCAGGGCGATGACGTTGAGATTCACCCGGTAGTTGCGCTCGAGATCGGTGGTGGCGAACAAATGCGCCATCAGCGCCGCCGTGTCCACGCGATTGGATTTGGGCACGATGACGAGGCGCGTGGGATTCTCGTGGTCCGACTCGTCGCGGAGGTCCTCGACCATCGGCAGCTTTTTCTGCTGCATCTGGGCGGCGATCTGCTCCTGCACCTTGGCCCCGGATACCTGGAACGGCAGCGCATCGATCACGATCTCGCCGTCCTCGATCTTATAAGTCGCACGGGCCTTGAAGCTGCCCGATCCCGTCTCGTACATCTGCACCAGCTCGTCGCGCGGCGACACGATTTCCGCGCCGGTCGGCAGATCGGGCCCCTTGATGTGCGCCATGATCTTGCGCGTGCTCAAATCCGGGTCGTCGAGCAAGGCGACGCAGGCTTTGACCACTTCGCGCAAATTATGCGGCGGGATGTCGGTGGCCATGCCGACCGCGATTCCCGAACCGCCGTTGAGCAGCAGATTCGGCACCCGCGCCGGCAGCATGGTGGGCTCTTCCAGTGAGGCGTCGAAATTCGGCGCCCAATCCACCGTGCTGGACCCCAACTCCTGCAGCAGCAGGGTCGCGTAGCGCGTCAAGCGCGACTCGGTGTAGCGCATGGCGGCGAACGATTTCGGATCGTCGGTCGAACCCCAATTGCCCTGCCCGTCGACGATGTTATAGCGGTACGCGAAATCCTGCGCCATGTGCACCATGGCCTCATAGCAGGCGGTATCGCCGTGCGGATGGAACTTGCCGATCACGTCGCCGACCGTGCGCGCCGATTTCTTGTGCTTGGCGCCGGCGGCCAGGCCCAACTCGCTCATCGCATAGACGATGCGCCGCTGCACGGGCTTCAAGCCGTCGCCGAGGTGGGGCAGCGCCCGGTCCAGGATCACGTACATCGAATAATCGAGATAGGCGCGCTCCGCAAACGACTTGAGCGGCTCCTTCTCGATCCCTTCGAAATTGAGTTCTTGATCTTTCAAGGTTGCAGCTTCGCCGGAGTTCCTTCGAAATTGAGTTCTTGGTCTTTCATGACATTGTCTTCGCGGCGCTAAATCTGCGCCAGATTACCCTTGCTCTCGAGCCATTCGCGCCGATCGCCGGCTCGCTTCTTGGCCAGCAGCATGTCGAGCATCGGGTCAGGGCTGTCTTTCGCGTCGATGGTCATCTGTACCAGCCGGCGCGTCTGCGGCGCCATGGTGGTTTCGCGCAATTGCAGAGGGCTCATTTCGCCCAAGCCTTTGAAGCGCATCACCACCGGCTTGGCGCGGGGATTTTCCGCGGCAATGCGCTTCAGCGCCTTCTCGCGTTCCGCCTCATCGAGCGCATAGACCACTTCCTTGCCGACGTCGATCCGAAACAGCGGCGGCATACAGACGTACACATGTCCGGCCATCACCAGCGGCCGGTAGTGGCGCAGAAACAAGGCGCACAGGAGCGTGGCGATATGCTGCCCGTCGCTGTCCGCGTCCGCCAGAATGCAAATCTTGTGATAACGCAAACCCGACAGATCGGCGGCGGAGGGGTCGACGCCGATGGCGATGCTGATGTTGTGAACCTCTTGGGATTGCAGGACCTCGCCGGTGTCCGCTTCCCAAGTATTCAAGATCTTGCCGCGAAGCGGCATGATGGCCTGGGTCACGCGGTCTCGCGCCTGCTTGGCCGATCCGCCGGCCGAATCTCCTTCCACGAGGAATAGCTCGCTGCGCGCCGGATCTTGGCTCACGCAGTCGGCGAGTTTGCCCGGCAATGCGGGGCCGGCGACGACGCGTTTACGCGCGATTTTCTGGCTGTCCTTGAACCGCTGCTGCGCATTGGCGATCGCCAGCATGGCGATTTTCTCGCCCTGATCGGGATGCTGATTGAGCCAGAGGGCGAAGGCGTCCTTGATCACGCCCTGCACGATCCCGGCCGATTCGCGCGACGAGAGCTTCTCTTTAGTTTGTCCCGCGAACTGCGGCTCGCGCATTTTCATCGAGAGCACGAAGCTCACGCCGTCCCAGACGTCCTCGGGCGTCAACTTCAACCCGCGTGGAACCAGGTTTCTGAATTCGCAGAACTCACGCACCGCGTCGGCGGCTCCCGACCGCAAGCCGTTGACGTGCGTGCCGCCCTCCACCGTGGGAATCAGATTGACATAGCTCTCGGTGATGCCGTGCTCGGACTCGAGTACCCAGGCGAACGCCCAATCCAGCGAACCACCCTCGATATCGCGCTTGCCGTAGAACGTCTCGGCGGGCAGCCATTCGCCCTTGCCCAGCTCCTCCGCCAGGTATTGATGCAACCCGCCCGTATAGAACCATTCGTCGCGTTCACCGGTGAACTCGTTGGCAAGGGTGACCCGTAGGTTGGGACATAGCACCGCTTTTGCCCGCAGCACCTGTTTGAGCCTCGGGATCGCGAATTTATCCGTATCGAAGTATTGCGGATCGGGCCAGAACCGAATGGTGGTTCCGGTCTTCGATTTCGGCACGTCGCCCACGACCTCGAGCTTGGACTTCAGGCGCCCGCCCGCGAAGCTCACGTTGTATTCCTTTCCGCCCCGGCGCACCCAGCACTCCAGGTGCTTCGACAGTGCATTGACCACCGACACGCCCACTCCGTGCAATCCGCCGGCATGCTGGTAGGTCTTGTCGTTGAATTTTCCGCCCGCATGCAGGCGAGTCAAAATCAGTTCGACGCCGCTGATCTTTTCCTTGGGGTGAATATCGACCGGCATGCCGCGGCCGTCATCCTCGACT
Source organism: Steroidobacteraceae bacterium (assembly GCA_036394715.1). Classification (GTDB taxonomy): domain Bacteria; phylum Pseudomonadota; class Gammaproteobacteria; order Steroidobacterales; family Steroidobacteraceae; genus Bog-1198. Next base: position 613 of record DASWEO010000078.1, on the reverse strand, counting down.
TGCAGGGAGCCGTCCTTGTACACCGTCACATTGATGTTTTGGCAGAAGCCCGCGAGTGCTTCATCGACGCTGTTGTCGATGACTTCGTGCGCGAGATGATTCGGCCGCGTCGTGTCGGTATACATGCCCGGCCGCCGGCGAACCGGGTCCAAGCCGCTCAATACCTCGATATCGGAGGCCGTATAAGAAGACGCTGCCATCGTTACCTCTTCAAGCGCTGCGCGCTGAATCTACGGGGTCGAAGCGACCCCGGCCTTGTTTGTCTAAGACCATGCCGAGCTCCCCGGCCGGGGCGGCGGAGTCTACCATGCGCATCCTCGGCGAATCAGCTGGCAGCCTACTCGCGATTCGGCTATCTTTCGAGGACCATGGGAATCGCAAACGTTCAGAATCTGGTGCGCACTCTGCCGGTGCTGCCGCGTCCTTACGGCATTCGCGTGCGTCTCAAACCGGGAGATCCGTTTGCGAAACTGCTGGGCACCGACTGGCAGAAGACGCACTGGTTTTTCACCGCGGCAGAACGCGACCGCGTCATGGAAGACATGTCGCGTAAGCATGAATATTCGCGAATCGGCGACCAGCCCGCGCTGGTGTTCGAAAAAGTAGAAAAACT
>DASWEO010000077.1:0-14485 GCA_036394715.1 Steroidobacteraceae bacterium | reverse complement strand
CGGGCGCTGCACGATCTCGGCCAATTGATGTTCCCCGAGGGTCTACCCCCCTATCCCGAATGGTGGCCCGAAATCGAGTCCGCCCACACCTAAAAGGACGGGGTCGCCCCGACCCCGTTAACAGTTGCGCGAAGCGCATGGGAATACTCTAACCAGGCTTGACCACGGCCAGCAGTACGATGGCGATCAGCAGCAGCGAGGGAACCTCATTGAAGCCGCGGTACCATTTCGCACTGTGACTATTGCGATTCTCCGCAAAATCGCGCATCAGCTTGTAGCAGGACACGTGGTAGGCGATCAGCAATAGCACCAGCAGCAGCTTGATCCGCAACCACCCCATCGTCAGGTAAACGGGCGCTGCCGCCACCATCGCGGCGCCCAATCCCACGCTTGCCACCGCGCCAATGGTCATGATGGCGAACAGGCGGCGCTCCATGATTCTGAAGCGCTCGAGGCTGATCGAGTCATCGGCGGCCGCATGATAGACGTAGAGGCGAGGCAAGTAGAACAAGCCGGCGAACCACGTGACCACCGCGATGACATGAAATGCCTTGAGCCAGAGCATGAATGATCCCGTTTCGCTTGAGTTTGGCATGATACCGTGACGCACCGATTGTCGCCGCGTGTGCCCGGCTGTCGCCATATGGCGCCATACGGCTCAGGCGCGAGTCCCAGAAGGTCTGTCTTAGCGGACGCCGCGCGTGTAATGTCTGTTTCCCCTGTGGGAGTGGCGCGGAAGCATGGTGGATTCGTTCGGCAAATTGGTCGTCAGATCGCATACGCCACGGCGTCGTGCGGTGCTGCTGGGCCTCGCGGTGCTGTTGACCTTGGGCGTACTGTACGCGGTGTTCGAGCTCGGCCGATACGATGCGGGCTTTCGTGTGGTCGATTCCGTGCGCGGCGCGTTCTCGGCGAGCGCGCGCATCCGCAATCTCGAAAAGGAAAATGAGAGGCTGCGCACCCAGCTGGAAGCGGCCGAGGTGGCGCGGCGCGTCGATGAGGAGGGCTACAAGCAGGTCAATCGGAACCTCGGCGATATGCAGAGTCAAATTGCGCGGCTGAAACAGGACCTGTCATTTTACCGCGGTCTGGTGCAACCCGATTCGGTCATTCACGTGAAAGTCCAGCAGATGCAAATCGTGCCGGAGACCGTTCCAGGTCAATTCCGCCTCAAATTCGTGCTGATGCAGACCGGAAAGCCGGACACCGTGGTGGCCGGCAGCGCCGCGATCACCGTCGACGGGCTGCTGCGGGGCAAGCCTTCAAGCTTGAGTTTTGGCCAGGTAGCGCCTAACCGGCGCGTCAGCCTGGCATACTCCTTCCGTTACTTTCAGGATTATGACGAACCCATACAATTGCCGCAGGGGTTCGAGCCGACGCGCGTCGGGATCGAAATTCGCAGCGGCAAAGACAGAGACTTGAGCCACAGTTTCCGTCAGGCCTTCGTTTGGAAGGCGCAGGGAATGTCGGTGGAAACCGAGGCAAGCGGGAATCCTCCGGGAAAGGGTGACGCAGATGTTCAAACAGAAACAGACTAAGAACGCGAGTATCGACACCTTGATCGGCCCCAAGACTCGAATCAACGGCGATGTCGAATTCACGGGCGGCTTGCATCTCGACGGCTACATCAACGGCAACGTCAAGGGCGACTCGAACCAGCGCACCTTTTTGTCGGTGAGCGAGCACGGCTGCGTGGAGGGTTCGGTCATCGCGCCCAATGTCATCTTGAACGGCATCGTCAAAGGCGACATCGACGCGGCCGATCGGGTCGAACTCGGCGCCAAGGCGCGCGTTCTGGGCAATGTTCACTACACCATCATTGAAACTGCGGTCGGCGCCCAAATCAATGGGAAGTTGATCCACAGGGCGAATCCGGCCGGCGCGGAGCCGCCGGGGAACCCGGACGGGTGAACCCAAGTCCCAAACAGTGTCCGGAACTTTGATTGGCCAGGGGCCAGCGGGGTAGAATGCGACCATGAGTGCAACATCAGATACGATGAACCAGGCCGATTTGGCCCCTCCTCCGCCCAATGTGCTGGTTTTTACCGACGCGGCGGCGGGGAAGGTAGGCGAGCTGATCCGCGAGGAAGCCAATCCGGCCCTCAAATTGCGGGTATTCGTCTCCGGCGGCGGCTGCTCGGGCTTCCAGTACGGATTCACCTTCGATGAGAAGGTCGAGGACGGCGATTTCTGCGTCGAAAACCAAGGCGTGCAGCTCTTGGTCGACCCGATGAGCGCGCAATACCTCATGGGCGCGGAAATCGACTACAAAGAGGACCTGCAGGGCGCCCAGTTCGTCATTCGAAACCCAAACGCCAAAACAACCTGCGGTTGCGGGTCTTCATTCTCGGCCTAGAATGTTGACCGCGTAGATGAGCGGCGGCCGTGTCGTACCCGACGTGCTTGCCGCCGTCGACTTGGGCTCCAACAGCTTTCACATGGTCGTGGCGCGTCATTCGCACGGCCAGCTCGTCATTCTGGACCGCCTCCGGGAAATGGTACGTCTGGCCGCAGGCTTGGGCGACAGCGGACGGCTGGACGACGCGGCGACGGAACGCGCTTTGCGCTGCCTCGAACGCTTCGGGCAGCGGCTCCGCGCGATGCACGCCGACAGCGTGCGCGTGGTGGCCACCAGCGCCCTGCGTCGCGCCCGGCGAAAGCGCTGGTTTCTGGAGCGCGCCCGCGCCGCTCTCGGTCACCCCATCGAAATCATCTCCGGGCTGGAAGAAGCGCGATTGATCTACTCCGGTGTCGTGCATACCAGTCCCATGAGCCCGGACAAGCGGCTGGTGATCGACATCGGCGGGGGATCGACCGAGGTCGTGATCGGTGAGGGGTTCAATCCCTTGCTGCTCGAAAGCTTGTCGGTGGGGTGCGTGGGTTTGAGCACAATCTGCTTCGATGACGGCAAGATTTCCGAAAAGCGCTTCGAACGAGCGCGCACGGCGGTCAGGCTCGAACTTGAGCCCATACAAGAGGCTTATCGCAAGCTGGGTTGGCTGCAGGCGTTCGGCAGTTCCGGAACGGTGCGTGTCATCGGCGATGTGTTGCGCCGGCTCAACCCCGAATCTCCGCGCATCACTCTCGACAACTTGCACGCGCTCGCCGAGCGCGTGATCGCCGCGGGCCATGTGGACGAGCTCGATCTCGAGGACGTGGACGCCGAGCGCGCCCCGGTGTTTCCCGCAGGTCTCGCGATTCTGCTGGAAGTCGTCGAGAACTTCGGTATCGACCGTGTTCGAGTGGCCGAAGGCGCCATGCGCGAAGGCCTGCTGTACGACCTGATGGGCCGCTTCACGGACGAAGACGCGCGCGTGCGCAGCGTGCGCGCCATGGAAATGCGCTACCACGTCGATGGCGTGCAGGCGGACCGGGTCGAGGCGACGGCGGTTGCTCTGCTCGAGCAGGTCGAGTCGGAATGGGGTTTGGAAGACCCGCTGGCGGAATCCGTGTTGCGCTGGGCGGCGCGGCTGCACGAGACGGGCCTCAGCATCGCGCACTCGAAGTACCAGCGGCACAGCGCATACCTGCTCCAGCATGCCGATATGCCGGGCTTCCCGCGCGAGGAGCAGCTGCTGATGTCCGCCTTGGTCGGCGGCCATCGCCGCCAATTGTCCTTCGAAGCCATGGAAGATTTGCTGCCGCCCTGGGATCGCCTCGCGGAGTTTCTGATCGTGCTGCTGCGGCTGGCGGTGTTGCTGCACCGCGGACGCAGTCCGCAACCTTTGCCGGAGGTACAGCTCAGCGTCAAGGGCCGCACCGTGAACATGAAGTTGCCGCAGGGGTGGATGAAGGATCATCCGCTCACTCTCGAGGATCTCGAGGAGGAGCGAGGGTACTTGAAGGACGCCGGTTTTCGCCTGAATATCGTTTGAGGCTCAGGCTCCTAGGCGTCGGTGAGCGGTACCCTTTCGTCGTACAGGCTCAAGAGGCGAGTCTGAGCGCAGGCATGATCCGTACCCTCGGCACGGGAGTAAAGGCCGTCGGAGTCCAAAATCCACGCCTGAGTGTCGTCCGCGAGATACAGCTTCAAGTCGTCGGCGACCCGTGATTGCAGGTCGGGCGCCTCCACAGGGAAGGCGACTTCGATGCGGCGGAACAAGTTCCTATCCATCCAATCGGCGCTGCCGCAGTAGATTTCACGCGCTCCGGCATTCTCGAAGTAATAGACGCGGGAATGCTCCAGAAAGCGGCCGATGATGGAGCGCACCTTGATGTGATCGGAGACGCCGGGCACTCCGGGCCGCAAGCAGCACAATCCGCGCACGATGAGGTCGATGTTGACGCCGGCGCACGACGCTTTGTACAGCGCTTGGATGATGGTGGGCTCGGTGAGTGCGTTCAGTTTCGCAATGATGCGGGCAGGCTTGCCCGCCCTCGCGTGGGCGCGTTCCCGGTCGATCTTGGCCAGCAGCGCCTGATGCAGGCTGAAAGGCGCATGCAGCAGCTTGCGCAGGTGCGGCACGCGTGTGAGTCCGGTCAGTTGCAGGAAAATCTCGTGGATATCCTCGCCGATCGACTCGTCGGCCGTCATCAACCCGTAGTCGGTGTAGAGCCGCGCGGTCTTGAGATGATAGTTGCCCGTGCCGAGGTGACAGTAGCGCCGGAGACCCCTTTCCTCGCGTCGCACCACCATCACCAGCTTGGCGTGCGTCTTGAAGCCGAAGACGCCGTACATGACGTGGGCGCCGGCTTCCTGCAACTTGGTCGCAATGTCGATGTTCGCTTCTTCATCGAAGCGCGCGCGCAGTTCGATGATGACGGTCACGTCCTTGCCTGCCTGCGCGGCCTCGGCGAGCGCGTCGACGATGGTGGAATCGCTGCCGGCGCGATACAGGGTCTGCTTGATGGCGAGCACCTGCGGGTCGCTGGCCGCTTGTTTGATGAAATCCGTAACCGGCCCGAAGCCTTGGAACGGGTGGTGCAAGAGCACGTCCCCGGCCCGCAGCGTGGTGAAGAGATCGCTGCCCATGCGCAGACGCTCGGGTATGCTCGGCGCGAACGGCGTGTACTTGAGCTCGGTGCGGTCCACCAAGTCGTACACGGCCATCAGGCGGTTCAGGTTCACCTGTCCCGACACCTTGTACAGATCGTCGCTCGTCAGCCCAAACTGGCCGAGAAGGTAGGTGAGAATTTCGTCCGGGCAATCGTGCGCGGTTTCCAATCGGACCGCGTCGCCGAAGCGGCGCGAGGCGAGCTCGCCTTCGACGGCGCGCAGCAGGTCGTCAACTTCCTCCTGCTCGACGAACAAGTCGCTGTTGCGCGTGACTCTGAATTGGTAGCAACCGCGCATGTGCATGCCGGCGAATAGCTTGGAGACGAAGGCCTCGACAATGGTGCCCAAGAACACGAAGTTCCGGCTGCCGAGCTCGTCGGGCAACCTGATGAGGCGCGGCAGGGAACGCGGGGCCTGCACCACCGCGAGGCCGCTGTTGCGGCCGAATCCGTCCTCGCCTTCGACCACCACCGCGAAATTCAGGCTCTTGTTGAGTATCTTCGGGAAGGGCCGAGCCGGATCCAGGGCCAGCGGGCTGAGCACGGGCTCCACCTCCCGGCCGAAATAGTCGGCAAGCCACGCGGCCTGAGCCTCGGTCCACATCTCGGGCGAGACGAACACCACGCCTTTCTGGGCGAGTTCCGGCATGAGTACATCGTTCAGCAACTGATACTGCTCGTCGACCAGGCGCACGGCGCGCGCGCGAATCGCCTTCAGTTGCTCGGGTACGGGCAATCCGTCGGGTCCTCCCTGCACTGCCCCGGCCTCTAACAGCTCCTTGAGGCTGGCGACGCGGATCTCGAAGAACTCGTCGAGGTTCGCGCACGAGATGCACAGAAACCGCACTCGCTCGAGCAGCGGGATGCTGGTGTCCTTGGCCTGTTCCAAAACGCGCTGGTTGAACTCCAGGAACGAGAGTTCTCGATTGATATAGAGATGCGGCGTTTGGAGGTCGGTATCGTTCATGCGGAGGAATTTGGCGAGTCGTGTGACAGGGTGATGAAACGGATCAGTTGCTCGAGATCCGCGATCGATAGTCGCTCAAGGTGGAATTCGAATCGCTGAGCACGGAGGAGACGCTGAACACACTGATCGCCGGCGGTTCGTCGGCGAACGGGCCGGCGGCTGCGGCAAGCGGGCCGGCAGTGAGCGGGCTGACGGCCGCTGCGGCGGCGGGCGATCCGCCGGCGGCCGCTGGGGCCTGCCGCAGCGACAAATCGGCGAGCAGCGGCGCGGTCAGATGACGGAATTTTTGCAGCGTATCCGCTCGCAGCGGTTCCGCGCCCGGCAATTGCACGGTCTGCGGATTCTTGTGTACGCCGTTCACGAGATACTCGTAATGCAGGTGAGGACCGGTTGCGAGTCCGGTCATCCCGACATAGCCGATGACGTCGCCCTGCAGGACGTGGGTGCCGATGCGAATGTGCCTGGCAAAGCGCGACATATGGCCGTACAGCGTCGACACGCTATTGCTATGGGCGAGTACCACCGCATTGCCGTAGCCGCCGCGCCGCCCGGCAAAGCTGATCCTTCCGTCGCCGGCCGCGTGCACGGGCGTGCCGGTCGGTGCCGCATAGTCGGTGCCCATGTGTCCGCGGATGCGGTTCAAGATGGGATGCATGCGATGCGGATTGAATACCGAGCTGACTCGGGTGAATTCGACGGGTGCCCTGAGAAAAGCCTTGCGCATGGGCAGCCCTTCCGGGGTGTAGTAGCCGGCGGCGCCGGTATCCGCCGCGAAGCGCACCGCTCGATACACCTTGCCGCTATTGACGAACTCGGCCGCCAGCACCTCGCCGTCGCGAAGGTATTTCCCGTCCTGATAGATCTGCTCGTAGGCCACCGTGAAGCGGTCGCCTTCGCGGATGTCGAGCACGAAGTCGATGTCCCAGGCAAATACATTGGCGAGTTTCAGCGCCACCATGTCGGAAATATCGGCCGCCTCGGCTGCCTGAAACAGTGAGGAATCAATGGTGGCGGTGGCGGTGCGAGTCCGCGTTTCCACCGGATTGTCGATCATCTTCGCGGCGAAGCCGTCGTCTTCACGCACGACCTCGAGGGTTTGAGTCTCGCTGACCTTGCGGGTGAGTCCCTTGATCTCTCCGTCCGTATGCGTGAGCTTGATGGCGTCGCCGGGCTTGAGGAAATCCAGACTCTGGCGAATGCCCGGCAGTTGACGAATTGCCGCGAGATCGGCCGTATCGAGCGCCATGCGGCGAAAAATGGCGTCCAGGGTGTCGTTTCTGCCGACCACCACTTCGATGGTCGCGCCGAGGCTGGCCTGTTGCGCAATCCTCGAGGGGCTCGTTTGGCCCGCGGCGGCCGCCGGGCCACCCTGGACCGCAGGCAAAGCCTGTGTCGGCGGTGCAGCGCCGCCGGCCGGTGCATGGGGGTAAATCAGGGGCGCGGGTGCAAACGCCGCCGAGGCGGGGGCATCGCGTGCGGCATGCCAAAGAATCAACGCGGAACTCGCCGCAGCGGCATAAGGCGCCAGCCGAGTCATCAGGCCTTTGAATCGCCGGGATATTGTTGAGGTTTCGAAGATGTTGCGGTGCACCAGCAATTCCTAGCGAGACGGCTGCTTAGGCTAGCTGCCACCCCCAGGCCCGGTCAATCGAATGCGCTGCGTTATGGTGCGAAGTTCACAGAGAGAGGCGCATCCGCTGATAGACTGCGTTCGCATTTTGCCGAGCGTGTCACGTGGAGTAGGCCGATGCGAATACATGGATGGACGAGCTCGCCGATATTGCTGGCCAGGGTTGCGGTTTTCGGTGCCCTGGTCGCCGGCGCTCTGGCGGGATGCGGCGGCGGTGCTTCAGCCGGCGGCGCCATGTCGGCCGCTGCCGGACCGAACGCGCCGCTCGCGATCGGTCAGGGCAACGCAACCGCAACGGCGGCGGAAGCGATAGTCACACCGGCAACGTTGGCCGAGACCGCGACCACGGCGGCGGGCGCGAGCGCCGCGCCGGCTGCCGTCCCGCCCGCGCTCAGCTCCATCGACCGGCGTGTGGTGCAGCGCTGGTTCTCGTCTCAAAACGTCAGTCCCACCGCCGCGGGGACGGTCACGATTCCGTGCGCCGTCGGCGGCAGCTTCACCGCCGTCACATCCGCGGACGGTAAAACGCTGACCGTCACGTTTGCCGATTGCTCGGAGGTTGCGGGGACGTCCGTCGGCGGCACTCAGACTTACACGAATTTGACGCTCACGACGCAGAGCACCTTGGACTCGATATCGGCGAACGTCACCGACGCCCTCACCATCGTCGTGGGAACGGTGAGCTACGCCGAGACGGGCGATTACGCGTTTTCCTTTTCCGCCAGCAAAACGGCCGGCGGCGGTGTCTCGACGGCGACATTCGGGCTCACCGGCTCGAGTCTTTCAATTTCGGTGAGCAAGGGCGGTGCGGTTTCCGATTCGGTGACCCTGACCAACTTCGATTTCAATTTTGAGGAGGATCGGACGGTTTCTCCGCACCAGCTGTACTCGTCGTTCAACTACACGCTGGCAAGCTCGAAGCTCAACGGCAAGATCACCGTAGCGACGACGCGGGAATTCAAGCAAATCGTCGATCCGGCCGAGACGCACCTCTACCCGTACGCGGGGCAACTGATGATCGAGGGCGCGAACAGCGTGCGCTTGCAGGTGACCATCCTGGGCGACGAGACCTTCGTGCCGCCCATGGGCGAAGGGCAGATCGAGCTGCAGCTCGATTCCGGCACAGGCAGCTTTGGACCCGCGATTTGGCTGAGCTGGGCGACGCTAACCGCCGGCTAGACTCCGGCGGCCCTCGACGGCCACTCACGCACTGAGCGAAGTCAGGAGCTTGGAGATGTCCTCGGCCGGCATCGGCCGGTTGAAGAGATATCCCTGGGCTTCGTCGCAGCCGAGCGCATACAGCCGGCCGGCCTGTTCTTCGGTCTCGACCCCTTCGGCCACCACATAGATGCGCAACGCCTTCGCGAGATTGATGATCGCCGAGACGATGGCCATGTGCTCGGCGCTGATGGTCATGCCGGCGACGAAGGCGCGGTCTATCTTGAGGGCATCCAGCGGCAGATGCGCGATCTGGCTCAAGCCCGAATAGCCGGTGCCGAAGTCGTCCATGAATATCCGCAGTCCCGCTTCCCGCAAACGCAGGAGCTTCTGCACATTGGCGCCCGTGTTCTGAGCGATCATGGTCTCGGTGATCTCCACGTCGATGCCGGTCGCGTGACCGAAGGAGGGCCCCAACGCTCCAAGCACCGTCGCGACAAAATTGGGATGCCGCAGCTGTACCTCCGAAACGTTGACGGCCACCCGCGGCACCTCCAGGCCGAGGGATTTCCACCGATTGGTATCGGCGACCGCTTGCTCGAATACCCAGCGGCCGACCTCCACGATTTGTCCCGATTCCTCGAGCAGCGGGACGAATTCCAGCGGCGACACCAGGCCGAACTCGGGGTCGTGCCATCGGATGAGCGCCTCCAGCCCGCGAATCTGGCGACTCGCCAAGTCGACTTTCGTTTGATAGTGCAGAACGAACTCTTTCTGAGCCACGGCCTTGCGCAGGCGGCTTTCCAGGTGGAGCCGCTGGGCGACTCGCGCGTTCATTTCCGGCGAGTAAAAGAGATACGGATCGCCCGAGTCCTTCGCCCGCTTCAGCGCGGCTTCGGCGTTCACGAACAGGCTCTCCGCGGTGTCCGCATCGGCCGGATACACGGCAATCCCTACTTTCACCGTCGTACGCAATTCAATGTCGTCGATGATGAGCGGTTCCGCGAACGAATCGACGATCCAGTCCTCGATCCAGCGCGCCATGGATGCACCCGCAAGATTGGGAAGCACCACGGCGAAGCGATCGCCGCCGATGCGCGCCGGAGTGGCGGACTCGCTGATCGTGCGCTGCAGCCGGTTCGCGAGTTCCTTCAGAACCTGGTCGCCCGCGTGGCGCCCCAGGGTGTCGTTGATCCGCTTGAAACGCTGCAAGTCGATGATCATGACCGCAAGCTGCCGCCGTTCGGCCCGCACCGAATGCAATGCCTGCGCGAGGCGGTCGAAGAACAGTTGTCGATTGGGCAATCCGGTCAGCGTGTCGTAGTAGGACACGTAGGTGAGCTTTTCTTCCTTGCCTAAGTAATCGAGCGCGAAGGAGATGTCTGCCGCGAGATCTCTCAGCAGCTTCAATTCCTCGTAATCGAAGAATCCGGTTTCCGCCGCATACAGCACCAGAACGCCCACCGCTTGGTCCTCGACCATCAGCGGCATCGCTATCTGCGAGCGAAAGCCGCGAGCCAGCGCCTGCTGCTTGAGCTGCGGCTGGGAGGCGGCCTCGATGTTGTTCACGACCATCAGCTTCTTCCGGCGCAGAGCCTCGCCCACGGGGCCCGGATCCTCGTCGCGGTTCGCGAGCTCCGATCCGAGCTCCTGCAAATACCCCTGATCGACGCCCTCCCAGACCAGCGGCGTCGCCTTCAGCGCGCCGGGCTCTACCAATCCGATCCACGCCATCCTGAAACCGCCCTGCTGCACGGCGATGCGGCACGACTCTCGCAGCAACTCGCGCCGCTCCCGGACGCGTACGATGGTCGAGTTGATGCCGCTGAGCACGGCCTGAATGCGGCTCAAGCGCGCGATCCTCTCCTGCTGCAGCCGGTGATGCGTGATATCGCGGGCCACGCCGCGGTAGCCGACCACCGTTCCGGAGGAGTCGAGCAGCGGCAGCGCGTTGCTGTCGAGCCAGCGAATACCGCCGTTCGCGTGCTGAAGGCGCAGCACCAGGTCGCGCCAGCCGCGCTTTTCCGCGATTCCGCGCTGCAGTAGGTCGGTCAGGGTTTGCCGGATGCTCTGCGATAAAATGTCGAGGCAATTGGTTCCGATGAGCCGATCGGGCGGATAGCCGAGTATTGCCTCCACCGCCGGACTGCAGAAGGTATAGAGGCCTTCCGCGTCGATTTCCCAGATCCATTCCTGGGTGGCCTCGGCAATGGAGCGAAATCTCTCTTCGCTCGCGCGCAGCGCGCGCTCTGCGTTGACCCGGTCGGTGATGTCTTGAATTTGGTAGATGAAATAGTGAGGTTCTCCCGATTGCAGCCAGACCAGCGAGCCGCTCAGTTGAGTCCACACGACACGACCGTCTTTCCGGACATAGCGCTTGTTGGTCTGATAGGTCTCGATCTCACGGTCGAGCATCTGGCGCACCTGATCGCGGTCGGTGTCCCTGTCGTGCGGATGAGTGACCGACTGAACATCCGTGGCGAGCAATTCGTTCTCGCTGTATCCGACGATGTCGCACAATGCAGGATTGATGCCGAGCCACCGGCCGTCAGGCGCGACGAGGGCCATGCCGACCGATGAAAAATGCATGGCAAAACGGAAGCGCTCTTCGCTCTCCTCGAGTTCGCGCTGCGCCCAGCGCCGGGCATCGCGGTCATCGGCTTCGCGCAGCGCGCGCTCGATCGCCGGCACCAGCCGCGCTCGGCTTTCCTTGAGAACATAATCGACGGCGCCCTGCTTCAGCGCTTGGATGGCGCGCTCCTCGCCGATCGTGCCGGAGACGAAGATGAAGGGCGTGTCGGGACTGCGCGATTTGGCGATTTGCAGCGCGTCGGTGCCGTCGAAACCCGGCAGAGTGTAATCGGACAGGATGAGATCAGGCGAGAAAGTGGCGAGCGCTTCTTCGTAATCGGCGCTCGTATCCACCCGGCGGCTGACGACGTCCAGGCCCTTTACGCGTATTTCGCGGAGCAGCATCTCCGCATCCTCCGCGGCGTCTTCCACCAGCAGCACTTTGATTTGCCGGTGCATGGTCATTGGTTGGGGATGCGGTTCATGACCGCCCAATAAAGCCCGGTCTGGGTGATGACGCTGGTGAACGCCGAGAATTCGACCGGCTTGACCAGGTAGCTGTTGACCCCCAGCTTGTAACTGGTCACGACGTCCTGTTCTTCCGCCGAGGACGTGAGCACCACCACCGGGATGAGCTTGGTCCGTTCGTCGGCTTTCAGCCGCCGCAGAACATCGATGCCGCCCAGCCGCGGCATCTTGAGATCGAGCAGAATGAGCCGGGGCTGGCCGCCGCTTCGCCGGCTGAAGGCGCCCTCGCGGAACACGAATTCGATGGCCTCGACTCCGTCGCGAAGCCGTACCACCTTGTTGACCAGACTGCTCTTGCGCAGCGCTCGAATGATCAGCTCCGCATCGGCGTCGCTGTCCTCGACCAGCAAGATTTCTACCGCTTCATAATCATCCATCTTGATCTCCTCTGGGCAGTGCGAACGAGAACACCGCGCCGTGATCCACTTTGCCTTCGGCCCACACTCGTCCGCCGTGCCGGGTAACCACGCGGTGGACGATGGCAAGTCCCACGCCGGTGCCGCTGAACTCGTCGGCGCGATGCAATCTCTGGAATACGCGAAACAGCTGTCCCGCGTATTCCATGTCGAAGCCGACGCCGTTGTCTCGGACGGAGTAGTGGTTCTCTGTGCCGACTTGGCGGCCGCTGACCTGGATGAACGGCCGCGCCGCCTTGCTGCTGTACTTGACCGCATTGGCAATGAGATTCGCCCACACCTGGCGCAACAAACCGCGGTCGCCGCGGGTGGGCGGCAGCGGCTCCACTTCGATATGCGGCGCAGTGGGCGTTTCGCCGCGTTCGCCGAGCGGCTCTGTATGGAGGACTTCCTCGACGACTTCGCGCACCAGCAAGTCGACGTTCACCTCGCCATGCGCCACCGGCTGGCGTCCCAACCGGGAGAATGTCAATAAGTCATCGATGAGCGCGCCCATCCGCCCGCTGTTCTGGCGGATCACCGAAAGGTAGCGCAACCCTTCGGCGTCGAGCCGCTCCCGGTAGTCCTCCACCAACATCAATGCGAAGCCGTCGATGGCGCGGAGCGGCGCCCGCAGATCGTGAGACACCGAGTAACTGAAGCTTTCGAGCTCCTTATTGGTGGCTTCGAGTTGCGCGGCCTTGGCCAGCAGTGCCGCGTTCACTTCGCGAATCGCGTGTTCCGCGAGCTTGCGCTCCGTGATGTCCTCCGAGATTCCCAATAGAAATTCCGGCGTTCCGTGCTCGTCCAGAATCGGCATCTTCTTGGTGTGCACAGTTCGGACACCGAGCAGCCGCGTATGAATCGACTGCTCGGGAATGTCGACCAGTCGGCCGCCGGCGAGGACTTCGCGGTCCTTGGCCTGGATGATATCGGCCTGCTCTGCGGGCAGGAAGTCACGGTCGCGTTTGCCGATCACTTCGTCCCTGGAGAGGCCCAGCAGATTCAAGGTTGCACGGTTCTGCCGCACGTAGCAAAGGGTGCGCGCATCCTTGAGGAATATCATGACGGGCAGATTGTCGATCAGGGAATCGAGAAAGCGGTTGGCTGCGGTCAAATTGGCTTCCGCGCGTTTGACCTCGGTGATATCGCGGGCTACCGACAACAATCGTTCGGTCTCGCCGTTGCCGCCCGGTATGGGCATCACGATGACATCCCACCATTTCGGCGTTCCCGCCTGCGTCGGGCAAGTCCCTTGGAAGCGCCCGGCGCTGCCGCCGAGTGCCGCGGCCACGGCGCGCCGCGCCGCCGCTTGATCCTCGCCGCTCCAGAACTCGAGCCAATCGGTGTTGGCAATCGACCCGAAATCCTTGACCTCCATCAATCGCAGACCCTGCGACGTCATTCGGCTCAAGCGTGCGTCCGCAGTCAAAATCGCCAGACAGTCCGGTGAGCTGTCGACGATGCTGCGGTTGTATTGCTCACTGTCGCGCAGAGCATGTTCGGCGTCGCGCCGCGCCCGCATGTCGCGATGAATCCCGCGAAACAATGCGATGAAGATTGCCGACGCGAGCGCGAGAGTGACCAGGAGCGAGATCAGCGTGGTGCGACGGACGTGGGCGGCTGCCGCTTGCCGCGGCGCCAGCAGCCGCGCTTCGACGGCGTCCATTCGTTCGGCGATGACGCGAACGTCCTCAGTCCGTTGGCTGAGACCGCCTTGGCCAAGCACCGCCCGTGCGGCCGGCAGGCCATAGCGCTGGTAGGCGGCGACGGCGCTCGCCATTTCGTCCAAACGGTTCTGCACAGCGGATTTCAGCGCGGCCCAATCGCGCTGCTGCGTCGGGTTGTCGCCGGTGAGCCGGCTGAGCTCCGCAAGATGATCTTGCACGACCTTGGCCAGATGCGCGTATTCGTCCAATCGAACCTGCTGCGCCGTGAGCAGATAGTCGCGCTGCGACAGCTCGGCGCCGGCCAGCGATCCATAAAGATTCGCGAGGGTCGCACGCACTTCCTGGGTGTGCGCGACCCATTCGACGGAGTCCGCAAGCTCGACGCTGGTTCGGTATGTATAGGTGCCGCCGAACAGGAGCAGCGACACGGTCAGCAGGAACCCTGACAGGATCTTGATTTCGACGCTTGCGAGAGCAGAGAACTCCATATCGAGACCGACTCCCTTGGGTATCAGCCTTCAGCACGCTAGCTGAAAAGAAGTTGCCGCACTGCGATACCGAAGGCTGATAC
>DASWEO010000076.1:0-3955 GCA_036394715.1 Steroidobacteraceae bacterium | reverse complement strand
CCAAACAGCGCGCCCTGACTGCAGCAGCATCACGGTCTCGGCGGAAAAAGTCGAGAACGTGGTCAAGCCGCCGCAAAATCCGGTCGTCACGAACAGCCGCCATTCCGGCGCAATTGTCGGGTATGCGGTGAAAACGGCAATGGCCATTCCGACGATGTAGCAGCCGATGAGATTCGCCGCCAGGGTGCCCGGCGGAATCGTCGGAAGGTAGCGGTTGAGAAATATCGCGAGGCACCACCGCAACAGGCAGCCGAGCATGCCGCCCACCGATACTGCAATGAAAGATCGCCACATCATCGTGCCTCAAAGTCGCCGGTGGGGAACGCACGCCCGAGGATGGACGCGGCGCGAGCGTAGTCCCAAGGCGGGGCCGCTCATCGCGATCTTTTGTTGTAACCGTTGACAGATCGCATCCCGCAGATCGTAATCGCCTGCGAGTATGCCATTGCGAAAACCAGAAACCAAGAGCGCGGCGTTTCACTCTCGCCGAACCGGAGCGGAGACTGCCGCGCATCTCGATCAGAAATTGCGGGGTATCCCTTGATTGCGGAAAACTCGAGCGTCTTGCACAGCTGGTGCGTTCAGTCGGATTGGAACGCGCCGACCATCGTCGGCGGAGAGGGAGCACGGTTCTGGGATGAATCGGGCCGCACCTATCTCGACATGAGCAGCCTGGCGGAGTGCATGAATCTGGGTCATCAGCACCCGCGCCTGATACGCGCCATTCAAGAGCAGGCACAGACTCTGTGCTTCGTGAATTCGAGCTGGGGCGCAAAGTCGCGCGCGGCGCTGGCTGAACGTCTCTTGGATCTCTCCGGATTCGAGGGCGGCCGGGTGTTCTTCACGTTGGGCGGCGCCGATGCGAACGAGCACGCGGTGAAATTCGCGCGCCAGGCGAGCGGCAGACCGCAGGGTAAAGTAGTCACGCGCGATCGCTCGTATCACGGCGCGAGCTACGCGGCCATGGCTTGGTCCGGGGACAGCCGAACTCGCAGCCACAACGAGGAGGCGTGCGATGTGCTGCGCGTTCCCCCGCCATACGCGTATCGCTGCCCCTACGGAACGGCGAGCGATGCCGAATGCGCGGATCGCAATGTGGCCGACATCGGCGCGGTCATGGGCCAGGCGGGCGCGGACCACGTCGCGGCGGTTCTGATGGAACCGAACGCGGGCACCAACGGCATCATTGCGCCCGATAACTTCTGGCCCGGCTTGCGCGCGCAAACGCGCCGGCTCGGCGTTTATCTGATCGCGGATGAAGTGATGAGCGGATTCGGACGCTGCGGCGAATGGTTCGCATGGCAGGCGCACGGGGATGCGGGACGCCCGGACCTCATGACTCTCGCCAAAGGTTTGACCGGCGCGCACATCCCCTTGGGTGCGGTGATATTGGCGCAGCACGTGGCCGCAAAGCTCGAGCACACCATGCTCAATACCGGATTGACCTACTGCGGGCATCCGCTGGCCTGCGCCGCCGGCGTGGCGGCGATCGCGGCGTATCAGGATGAGAAATTGATCGAGCGTTCACGCGTGTTGGGCGGGGCGATGCTGCAGCGCCTGCGCGCCATGCAAGAACGGCACCCGGTGATCGGCGATGTGCGCGGGGGCAGGGGCTTGTTCGCCATCGCCGAATTGGTCAAGAACCGAGATACGCGCGAACCCCTGGCGCCCTGGCCGTCCCTGCATCCATCGATGGCCCGATTCGTGACAGCGGCGCGCGAGCGCGGAGTTTCGTTTGCGGTTCGCGGCAACTTGATTATTCTCGCGCCGCCCCTCGTGATCGGGGAGAATGAGCTCGAGCGGGCACTCGATACGATGAATGCATTACTGGGGGAGCTGGACTGGACATGAAAAAGCCGAACATCAAGACCGATTTGCCCGGCCCCAAGGCGCGCGAGCTGCTGGCGCGCGATGCGCTCGTCGTCTCGCCGTCCTATCCGCGCGACTATCCCTTCGTCATGTCGCACGGCAAGGGCGCGGAAATTTGGGACGTCGACGGCAACCGCTTTTTGGATTTTGCCGCCGGTATTGCGGTGTGCAGCACCGGCCACAGCCATCCGGCGGTGGTTCAAGCCATCAAGGATGCCGCCGATCGTTTTCTGCATATTTCGTCCGATTACTGGCATGAAGGACAAATCAAGCTGGCGGAGCGACTCAATGAGCTGTCGCCCATGAAGGAGCCGGTCATGAGCTTCTTCGCCCAGTCGGGCACCGAAAGCGTGGAAGCCGCTTTGAAATTGGCGCGCTACACCACGGGGCGCGGCCGGTTCATCGGGTTTCTGGGCGGTTTCCACGGCAGAACCATGGGTTCGCTGTCGTTCACGTCCAGCAAGTACACGCAGCAGAAGGGTTTTTTCCCCAGCATGCCCGGCGTGACTCATGTGCCGTACCCCAACAGTTATCGCCCGCTGTTTGCGGGTACGGATCAGGGCCGCGCCGTGCTGCGGTATATCGAGGACGTGCTGTTCGTGCACAATGTGCCAGGGAGCGAGGTGGCGGCGATTCTCATCGAGCCGATTCAGGGAGAAGGCGGCTACCTCGTGCCGCCGGACGGATTTCTACAGGGTCTGCGCGAGCTCTGCGATCGGCACGGGATTCTGCTGATATTCGATGAAGTTCAATCGGGCATCGGCCGCACCGGCAAAATGTTCGCCGCGCAGCATTGGGACGTCCAACCTGACATCATGACGCTGGCCAAGGGCCTGGGCTCGGGACTGCCCATCGGGATGGTCGTCGCGAAGCGCAGCATCATGCAGAAGTGGACCCGGGGCGCTCACGGCAACACCTTCGGTGGAAATCCCGTGTGCTGCGCCGCTGCACTCGCAACCATCGATCTCGTCGAGCGGGAATACTGCGCCAATGCGGTCAAGGTCGGCGACTACTTCATGCGCCGCTTGAGGGGATTCGCCGATAAATTCGCCGTGGTCGGCGAGGTGCGCGGCAAGGGATTGATGATCGGAGTCGAATTGGTGAAGGACCGGGCGACCAAGGAACCGGCCAAAAAGCTTTGCGATGCCCTGATCACCCGCGCATATCACAACGGCCTTATTTTGCTGTCCTGCGGCCAGAGCACGGTTCGCTTCATGCCGCCGCTGGTGATCGACGAAGCCGATGTGGATGAGGCAATCGCGCTACTCGACCAGAGCCTGACCGAGGTGCTGGCGAGCGAGCACGTTCGCTGATCCGACATGTCGGCGGCTTTCGCCCGCCGTCAGGCAGTTCCTACGTTGACTAGGGGCGAATGCCGGATAGCGTCGGCGGCATACGCTTAAGGACACTTCCGGCCAGCGTGGTTCGAGCGGCCTCATCGATTGCGCCCTGGCGGAGAAAAGAATGGCAAAAACAACAAAAGAGCTAGAAGATTTGGTGCAGGAGATTGAACGTCTAATCGCGGAGCTTGCCCATCTGCAACGTCCGCCCCCCGAAGAACGGCTCAGCCCGGCAGATCAGAGCCTCGCCGAGGGGACGGACCGGATTACCCAAGGGTCCGGACCGCCGGCGCCGGCCTAGGTCCAGCGCCTAGCCGCATGTTCGGGACTGACAGACCATGAGCAGCACACAGCATCTGGTACATATGGCGAACGATATCGGCAATTTCTTTCGCGCCCAGCCGCGGCAGGACGCGGTCACCGGCATCGCCAATCACATCAGGAGTTTCTGGAGCCCCCAGATGCGCCGGAAACTCATGGCGGAGCTGGACGCGGGGGGAGTGGGACTCGATGAGTTGCCGCGGGAGGCGCTGCGTTCTCTGCGCGAACATCCGGCCGACAAACCGAACCAGCCGCCCGGCGGCGACGCGGGGTAGGGCTGCGATCGTGCGTGCGCGATCATGCACCCAGTGTCCTGAATCATTAATACATTGCTCGCTGCGCCGCGTCTTTTCGCGCCGGGCGGCGTTGCGCCTCCTCGCCATAGTGCCCACTATGCCTCGTCGGCGCGCCTTGCCCGGCACGAA
>DASWEO010000075.1:0-8345 GCA_036394715.1 Steroidobacteraceae bacterium | reverse complement strand
GCGGCGGTGAAGCTCGAGTGCTTGGCCACGCCCTCGAAGGCGCGTAATGCGTTCAGCGGCAGCCAGCGGCGATCGATGGTGGTTTTGCCCATAGCCTCAAGGAGCCCAGCTCTTCGTGTAGCTGATGGCGCGTTTCTGATCGGCAATGATGGTCTTGGACGCCAGATACAGATGATACGCCGCCCAAAACCCGGTGGGGGCCAGGATCAGCATTGCCATCCGTAAAGAGGCGGCGTCGACCCCATGTCCGCCCGCAAACCAGACGCTCAATGCGCCTACCAGCTTGGGAGCGACGATCAGGTTGAACACATTGGCGACCAGCAGGGATACGGCAATGAACATTGAGCGCATGTGGCAGGGCGAAAGATTGTTGAGCAGCCCGAAACAAGGTCCGATGTAGAAGTAGATCGCCGGGATAAAAATCCAAAACATGATTCTTGCGACGAGGAGCGAGTGAGTCCAATACGCGATGATCGACGGAATCGTCGTGAGCGCAACCACTGCCCCGAGCAGCCACACGACGCGGCGCGGGTCCGCCATGAAGGGCCTCGACAGCAGCCAGGCCGTTCCGACCGTGGCCAAGGAGCCGCCGATCAAATGAATATTGCCGGTTACCTCGCTGGCACGAGCCACGTCTATCTGGTACGTGCGCATCAGAAACGCCGGCGTCCAGTACATCAAGCCCCACCCCCAAAGCGCGCAGACGCCGCCTCCCATCACGACGTGGAACGCTGCCTTCTGCTGCCAAAAGAACCGCCACGTCTCCTTGACCGACGGTTTGATCACATCCACGATTTCGTCCAAGCGCCCTCGGGGCGGTTCGCGAATGGTCAAATACACGATGAGGCCCACCACCAAACCCGGAACCCCGAGCGCGAGAAACGCGTGCCGCCAGTCGTATATGCGCGCGACTTCCCCCGCCACGTCGAGTGCGATCCACGCGCCGATCGGTGCACCCAGCGCGAGCACCGTCATCGCCATCGGCCGCCGGTCGGGTGGAAAACAATCGGAGACTATGGCCGTCGACGGCGGCGTGCCGCCCGCTTCGCCGATGCCTGCCCCGATCCGCGCGAGAGCGAACTGCACCCATCCGCGCGAAAGACCGCAAAGCGCCGTGAAACCCGACCAGACGATCAACGAGATCGAGAGAATATTGCGTCGATTCGAGCGGTCGGCAAACCATGAGATCGGAATGCCGCAGGTCACATAAAACAGGGCTAGCGGCCAGCTGGTCAGCATTCCCACGCTGTCGTCGTCCAGGTGCAGATCGAGCCGAATCGGCTCGAGCACGGTGGAGACGACGTAGCGATCTGCGATATTGATGGCATAGATCAAGCACATCAAGATGAGAACGTACCAGCGCTCGATCGAGGACGGCGCCCGGGTTTGCGGTAGGTCAATTGCGGCGGTGCTCAAGCTATGCAACCTTGGTCTTCCACTTGGCCCTTACCATACAGGGTTCGACAACGTTACGCGACGGGGCTGGGATTTCGAAAAATGACATGGGTGAATCGCGAAATGGCATAGCGCGATCGGCATGAAGGGCTAAGCTCCGAAGGGTGGGGAACTTTGACTACATAATCGTCGGCGCCGGCACCGCGGGCTGTGTCCTTGCGGATCGGTTGTCGGCGCGCGGACGTGACCGGGTGCTGGTGCTCGAGGCTGGCGGCACGGACAGGCGATTCTGGATCCGGACCCCCATCGGCTACGGTCGCACGTTCGCTGATCCTAAGGTCAATTGGAAGTACCAGACCCTCCCGAATCCCGGCCTCAACGGACGGTGCATCTATTGGCCGCGCGGCCGCGTGGTCGGCGGATCGAGTTCCATCAACGCCTTGGTCTATTGCCGCGGAATGCCCGCGGACTTCGATGATTGGCGGCAAATGGGCAATGTCGGGTGGGGCTGGGACGACGTGCGTCCGTACTTCGAACGCTCGGAGCGCCGCGTCGATGCCGCGGGCCATGCCGGCCGCGACGGGCCCCTGGACGTCAAGGACGTGACGCCCTTTTTGCATCCGATGCGGCAGAACTGGTTGGACGCGGCCGCGGAATTGGGTTTGCCGCTCACGGATGATTTCAACGGGGCGCATCCGGAAGGATTGGGGTGCTATCAGGTGACGATTCGCAACGGCCTGCGCCGCTCCGCCGCCGACGCCTTCCTGCGCCCCGCGCTGCGCCGCGCCAACATCCGGCTCGAGACGGACGCCTGGGTGAGCAAGATTCGCTTCGATCAGCGGCGCGCCGTGGGAGTGGAATATGTCCGCGGCGGCAGCCCGCAATTCGCCGCCGCCAATCGTGAAGTGATTCTCTGCGGAGGGGCGGTCAACTCGCCGCAATTGCTGCAGCTCTCTGGGATTGGACCGGCATCGATCTTGAGGGAAGCCGGAATTCCGCCGCTGCTCGACAACCCCGCCGTCGGCGGAAATCTCCAGGATCACCTCGCCGTGGTGTATTCGTTCAAGGCCACGCAGCCGACCTTGAACAATGAACTGCACTCGACGCTGGGGCAATTGCGCGCCGGTTTGCGCTACATCCTCGCGCGGCGCGGCCCCCTCGCCTTGAGCGTGAATCAATTCGGCGGATTTGCGCGTGCCGACCCGCAAGGCTCGCGTCCCGATGTTCAGCTGTACTTCAACCCGGTGACTTATGGTGCGGGCGATGCCGCGCGGACGCGGATCGAGGTGGACGCGTTTCCGGGATTTTACCTGTGTTTCCAGCCGACCCGTCCGACCAGCGTCGGCCGCATCGACATCGCGAGCGCGGACTTTCGCCGTCCCCCCGCCATCGCACCCAATTACCTGTCCACGGAGAAGGACGCCGCCGACGTGGTGCACGGTGGACGCCTGCTGCAGGCGATCGCGCGCACGCGGGCGATCAAATCCTTGATACTCGCACCCCTGGCGCCCGATCTCGATGCGATGGGCCCGGCCGACCTGGTTGCCGATTTTCGCGCGCGTGCAAGCACGGTGTATCACCCGGTCGGAACTTGCCGCATGGGCAAATCCGCAGGCGAGTCCGTTGTCGATGCGGATTTGAAGGTTCACGGCACCCTGGGCTTGCGCGTCGTCGACGCGTCCGTATTTCCGACCGTCACGTCGGCGAACACCAATGCGCCGACCGTCATGGTGGCGCAAAAGGCCGCCGATCTAATCTTGAAGGGATGAATCCTAGGAAGGGAAGAAATGAAACTCGACAGTGTCAAAGTATTCATCGTGAGCAATCCACCGCCGAGTTTCGGCGGCCGCTATTTCGTGTTCCTCAAATTGAAGACCGCCTGCGGCATCGAGGGGGTCGGCGAAGTGTATGCCGCCACATTCGGACCGAAGGTC
Source organism: Steroidobacteraceae bacterium (assembly GCA_036394715.1). Taxonomy (GTDB): domain Bacteria; phylum Pseudomonadota; class Gammaproteobacteria; order Steroidobacterales; family Steroidobacteraceae; genus Bog-1198. Next base: position 5,016 of record DASWEO010000075.1, on the reverse strand, counting down.
ATCGGCAAGATGATCGAGGACTTGTTCGCGCGACGCTTCGTCGGGCGCAGTCCTTTCCAGATCGAATCGCTGTGGCGCGAAAGCTATGGTTCAGGATTTACCCTGCGCCCGGATCTATCGCTGATGAGCGTCATCAGCGGATTGGAAATGGCGTGCTGGGACATCATCGGAAAGGCCACCGAGCAGCCGATCTACAACCTCCTAGGCGGCAAGGTTCACGAGCGCCTGCGCAGCTATACCTATCTGTACCCCGATCCCGCCGCCGGCGAAGGCGACGAGTTCTACCATGACGCGGATCGATCGGCCGCCCGCGCCGCCGAGTACGTCGCCCAAGGTTTCACCGGCCTCAAATTCGATCCCACCGGTGGATTCTCCGCGTACGATCCGCGGCAGCCCACCCAGGAAGCCCTCGAACGCACCATTCGGTTGGTGCGCCTGGTTCGCGAAGCGGTGGGGCGGCGCGCGGACCTGCTCGTGGGAACGCACGGCCAGTTCACGACCTCGGGCGCCATTCGTCTGGGCAAACAGCTCGAGCCCTTCGATCCCTTGTGGTTCGAAGAGCCGGTCCCGCCCGAAATGCCGGAGCAGATGGCGATCGTGGCCCGCGGCACCAGCATTCCCATCGCCACCGGCGAACGATTGACGACCAAGTACGAATTCGCGCGGGTATTGGCGGCCGGTGCGGCGAATATCCTCCAATTGAACCTGGGCCGGGTCGGCGGTCTCCTGGAGGCCAAAAAAGTGGCCGCTCTGGCGGAGGTGCACTACGCGCAGATCGCGCCGCACCTTTATTGCGGTCCGGTGGTGGGCGCCGCGAACATTCAGATCGCCGCCTGCTCGCCCAATTTTCTGATTCTCGAAAGCATCCAGCAATGGGGCGGGATTCACGCGGAGCTCCTGAATAAGCCGATCCGCTGGGAACAGGGTTATGTGATTCCACCCACGGCGCCCGGCCTCGGGGTCGAGCTCAACGAGTCCGTGGCCCTGGCCCATGCCTATGTCGAGGACAGCCCCTTGCATTTGGAGATGATCGACCGCCCCTTGGGCTGATGAGGAAATGAATTTGCGTTACGGCTTCGTCGGACTTGGGAATCTCGGCAAACACCTGGCCGCCAATCTAGCCCGCGGCGGCTTCGACGTAGGGGTGCACGACTTGCATCGAAGCGCCGCCGATGCGGTATTGGCGGCCGGCGCGCGCTGGGCGGACTCCATCCCTGAGCTCGCGAAGTCCTGCGATGCCTTGATCACCTGTCTGCCCTCGCCGGCGGCGACCGAAGCGGTTTTTGATTCGGCATTGCCGTCCCTGCAGCGCGGCGCCACGTGGATCGAGATGAGCACCAATGACTTCGCCGAGGTCGAAGCCCTTGCAGCACGAGCCCAGGAACACGGGATCGCCACCCTCGCCTGCCCCGTTACCGGAGGGGTGCACAGGGCTGAGACCGGCGACATCACGGTACTGGTTGGCGGCGCTCAACCGGTGTTTGCCCTGCACGAGCCGGCTCTGAAGGCCATGGGCGGTCGAGTCATTCATTTGGGAGGTATCGAGCAAGCCGCAGTGACCAAGGTGGTGACCAACATGCTGGCGTTCATTCATCTGATCGCGGCCGGGGAGGCGCTCATGCTCTGTGCCAAGGCCGGCGTCGATCTGCGCGCAGCCTTCGAGGCCATCGCCGCGAGCTCGGGCAACAGCTTCGTCCACGAGACCGAGAGCCAGGTCATTCTCAACGGCAGCTACGACATTGGTTTCACCATGGATTTGGCGTGCAAGGACGCCGGATTCGCAGTCGAGTTCGGGCGCCGCTTCGGAGTGCCTTTGCGGCTCGCGGCCGTGATGGAACAGACCTTCATCGAGGGGCGGGCAAAATATGGCGGCGAAGCCTGGTCGTCGATGATCGTCAAGCTGCTCGAGGATTCGGTCGGAACCTCGTTGCGGGCTCCTGGGTTTCCAGCGCGCCTGGGGTCCGAATAGCCCGGGCGAGGCGCGGGCGGCGTCTACCGACGCACGTCGCTGCCGCGGCGCATCGTCACCGCTGCAGAATAAAGAAGTCGCAAATTGGCACGTGTACATCGCGAAACAACATAGCGGCAAAGCACCGATCCGCTAAGCTCGGGCAAATTAGTAGATTAGTTAGAAAACAAGTCAAGGGATGAAAAATGAACTCGAATCCGAAGCTGTCCTATGCGATCGCGTTGATCCTGAGCGGCGGTAGCGCCGGTCTCGCCCACTCTGCGTCCGCAACCGATACCGAGGCGACCGAGGGGATCCAAGAGATCACCGTGACGGCGCAGCGCCGCACGGAAAACATGCAGAACGTGCCGATTACCATCACGGCGCTGACCGCCGAGACGCTCGGGCAGTTGAATGTCACCACCTTGAACGACTACGTCAAGTTTCTGCCCAATGTCACCGTGGCAAACCAAGGTCCGGGACAAGGTCTCATTTACATGCGCGGCTTGGCGACCACTGAGGACGGCGAGCAGTCCTCCGGTGCGACGGGAAGCTTCCCGAACGTCGCGGTCTACCTCGATGAACAATCCGCTCAGCTGCCCGGCCGCAACCTCGACATCTATGCGGCCGATATCGAGCGTATCGAAGTGCTCGAGGGCCCGCAGGGAACCCTGTTCGGCGCCGGCGCGCAAGCGGGTGTGATTCGCTACATCACCAACAAGCCGAAGCTCGACAAGACCGAGGGGATCGTCAATGCCGGCTACGGCTACACCTCGCATGGCGCCAACAGCAGCAACTTGGACGCGACGCTCAACCTACCCTTGATCGAGAATACTCTCGCGGTGCGCGCGGTCATCTATAGCGAAAGACGCGGCGGGTACATCGACAACGTGCCCGGGACCTTCACTCGCAAGCCGACCGATCTCGGCATCGCGTACTACTTCAAAGGGGTCGTGCCGGCGATCAACGAGGTCGGATCGAACTCGCAGGTCACCGGCCGCGCCATCAATCCGGTCACTTATCAGGGCTTTCGCCTCTCCGGTCTGTACCAGATCAACGACGATTGGAACTTCCTGCTCTCGCAGTCCTATCAGAACATGGAAGCGGACGGTATCTTTGCCGAGATGCAGTACGGCACCGACGGCCAGAAGCTGCCCGATCTCTCGGTCAATCTCTTCACGCCGCAGTACGACAAGGACCGCTTCGAGAATACCGCATGGACCTTGAACGGCCGCATCGGCGCGCTCAAGGCCGTGTACACCGGAGGCTACCTGGTGCGCAAGGTGGATCAGGTCGCCGATTACACGAACTACAACCGCGGTGCGTACGGAGATTATTACTCCTGCATCATACCTGGCACGCAGCAGGCGATTGCCAACGGCACACCCGGCGGCGCCTGTCTCTCGCCGGTCGCGACTTTCCACGTCCAGCAACGCAATACCCACCAGAACCACGAGTTCCGGGTGAGCACGCCGGACGACTGGCGCTGGCGTGCCATCGGTGGCCTGTTTTACGAAGATTTCCTGGTTCAGGACATTTCGGACTGGCACTACCGGGCGCCCGGAGCGGGGTTCATTCCGTTGATCGCCCCACCGGCGTCGAGTGCGAATAACCATGCGGTCCGCGACGATTCGATCGGCTTCTACGATGACGTCCAGCGCGGCTACAAACAGAAGGCAGCGTTCTTCTCCATGGATTTCGACATCATTCCGAAGACCTTGACCGTGACCGCGGGCTCGCGGTACTACAACATGGACACGTTCGAGAAGGGCGCCAAAGGCGGAAGTTACGGCTGCCGTCCCGGTGGATTGTACCCATTCTCCCCGGGCGACAATCTCGACGGCGCCTGCAACAACGGCCTCAACTTGGATACGCTGCCCGTGCCTCAGGGAAACGGGGCCTACTCGGACAAGTCGATCGGCCTTGAAAAGACCTACAAAGGCGTCAGGAGCCGAATCAACCTGAGCTGGAAGTTCATGGATGACGGCTTGCTTTACTACACATGGTCCCAGGGTTTTCGTCCGGGCGGCTTCAACCGGGCGTCCGGATTCGTGAGCGCCGGCCAATCGCCGCTGAAGGGCATCTTCTTGACGCCGATCGGCTTCGCGCCGGATGATTTAGTCAATAACGAGCTCGGCTTCAAGACGCAGTGGCTCAATCATCGCCTGCAATTCAACGGCACGTTCTACCGCGAAGACTGGAGGAACGTCCAGATCGGGCTCTTCGATCCCGGGGTGCTGGGCAATCTGACGTTCACGACCAACGGTCCCGATTACCGAGTGCGGGGCTTCGAGACCGAGATCATCGGTCAAATACTGACCGGGCTCACGGTCACGTTCACGGGGTCGTGGAACCACTCCGAACTGGTCAACACGCCGTCCCTGAAGGACAAGAATGGCGTTCCCATCAATTGGGCCGCGATCGGTCTGCACAACCCCTACGGCGACACGGGCAGCCCGCTCGCGCAGTCGCCGGCATTCCAAGGCAACGTTCGCGTGCGGTATGAGTTTCCGGTCGGCGATTACCACGCATTCGTGCAGGCGGCGGCCGCGCGCCGCGCGCACTCCATTTCCACCACGGACAAACTCGAGACACAGGTCGACGGCACGTCGATTGCGTACGACTTGCCGGCATATACGACCTACGACGCGTCGGTGGGAATCGCCAAAGACGCGTGGACGGCCCAGATCTATGGCACCAACATCACCGACACTCGAGGGGTGGACTTCTCGACGTACGCACAACGGGTCAAAGAGGATACGATCATCCGTCCGCGGACGGTGATGCTGCGTATCGGGTACAAGTTTTGATATGGCCGCTTTTGTCAAGCGAAGGCACGCGCGGTCTTAGTAAGGAAAATCCGTCGCCGGTCGGCGCGGCCTCGAGCCGCGCCGCGTCTGCTAAGTCCGGTAGAATGGGCATCTGATGGCCGCTACCCAACCCAATTCCTCGCCGTCCCGTATCGAGGCGGAAATCGGCCGCGCCCGGTCGCTGTTGCAGAATCGTCAGTTCTCCCAGGCACTGGGGACCGCGGAAGCGCTGCTTGCCGAGTTCCCCGAGAACCGCGA
>DASWEO010000074.1:0-9000 GCA_036394715.1 Steroidobacteraceae bacterium | reverse complement strand
CACCAGCCGGTGGCATTCGTCCACCTCATCTTCGGTTTCCACATCGATCCCGTTATGGTTGAGGAAAGGCATTTCCGCTTTTTTCCCCTCCGGCACCTGCACGACCACGTAGATATGGGCGCCGCCCAATCGGCACCAAATGGAAACCTTGCTGGCCCGGACGACCTCCAGTCCCAAGAACTCTTCATAGAACTTACGGGTGAAGTCGAGATCCTTGCTCTCCAGTGTGCCGTGGGAGAGGAACTTGAGACTCAAGGTCGGCTGTACCGGCTTGTCGATGGATTCGCTGGTCTCGGTTGTGACAATTGGTTCATTCATGGACTGTTCCCCGTATCTACCGCATTATTCAGGATCATCGGCCGTCAACCAATCCCACATCCGCTCGATGATTCTTCCCGCGGTCGTAGCCCGGTCGGCGACCTCCTCCGGTGTGAACTCCCTGCCTTCGAGGCCCGTGCCGAGAATCGCGAGTTCAACCCGCGCCGCATCCTCGAGATACCAAGCCATGACGACCGCCTCTTCGATCGACGCTCCGACCGTGACCGCGCCGTTGCCGCGCATGACGATGCCGCGCGCCGGTCCCAGCAACTCCACCAATGCCGCGGCGCTTGCCGGATCGCGGACCAGGCGAGGGTTCGGGTAAAGCGGTGTGCCTGGGGCAAAGTAGGCACCGAAGCCATGGCGGGCGCGCGGGGTCAGTCCCAAAGTCGAGAGCGCGGTCAAGCTGGGCGACTGAAATCGCACGATTCCGCGAACATCGCCCCGTCTGCGGTAGATGTGCTGATGGATGACTACCTCACCCAGCGCATCCGGCGGCAGAGCCCCGGTCGTCGACACGGCCACCGGCGAGTCGCCGGTGCCGGTCAAACCGAGCGGCTTGGGCGGACTCACGATGAACCTCTCAGAATCCGTTCGCAGGCTGCAATGTCCGTAGGCATGCACCAACCCCGCGCGCGCCATGGCTCGTGCCGCAACTCGAATCCTGCGGGCGTCGGCGGGAGCGGCTTGGCTCGGTGCGTCAGACACTGGCGATCTGCCGGGTTTCGAATTCAGGAATGTCGGGTACGGCGCCCCAGGCACAGTACGACGAATTGTGGGCCGGGAACTGGCGAGGCCGGTATCCCTCCTCATCCGTGATGTGCCGCACTCCGCACGAATATTCGTAGATCATTCCGTCGGGTCCGTCGAAGTACAGAAACATGGCGCCGGAGGTGGGATGCCGCCCCGGTCCGAAGCGAATCCGCACGTTTTTTTCGCGCAGAAAATAGTATGAGCGCATGACGTCATCGATGCTCTCTACCTGATGATTGATGTGCTGCACGCCGCTGCGCTGCGACGGGAACAAGGCGACTCGATGATGCACCGGGTCGATCCGCAGCAGCGGAGCCTCGCCGATCCAATCGCTGACCCGCGCGTTGCACACCGTGGTCCAAAAGGCTTCATCCTTGCGCGGAGCGGTCGAGTGCAGTCCGATGTGGGAGAAGCCCGTGATGCCGGCATCGCGCGACGGGAAGTAGCGCCGCCCGCTGTGCGCCGGGCGGGCCACCAACTCGATGGCATTGCCGCTCGGATCTTCGAACATGATGAGCGAGTCCACCTGCCGTTGCTCGCACTCGAGCCGCGTGCCGGCGCGCACGCGATGACCCGCGTTGTCGAGTTCGGCCGCGGCGGCCTCGAGTTCGCGGACGGAGCCGATCTCGAAGGCGACGCTTTGGTCGCGGGGATTGCCCGCAGTATAGGCCAGCGTATGGTCGCGATCATCGGCGCGCAGATACGCATTCCCGCGGTCGCGACGAACGAGTTCAAGACCCAAGATTTGCGTGGCGTAGCGGACAGCGTCGTCGAGGTTGGCAGTCCCCAGGCGTACATAACGAATGTCTTTGAGCGATATCATCGGCCTAGCTCCTTGGCGCTGACGCCGCCGATTCCCCAGTGCTCCGCAGGCACCTCCGTGAGAATCACGCGCACGCTTTCCGGTTTGACTTTCAGAGTGTCGGCGATGGCCGCCGTCACTGCGCGAATCAGCGACTCCTTGAGCTGCGGCTCGCGTCCTTGGAGTATCTGCAGATTGGCGATTGGCATGTGAGACTACCCTGCGATCTTCAGGTGAATCGTATCGACAAGGAACCGAGCGCTTGGAAGCGCGCCGCGAAATGATCTCCCGGCTGCGCGGCCACCGCTTCGGTGATGCCGCCGGTCATCACGTAGGTTCCCGCGGGGATGACCTCCTCGCGCAGGGCGAGCAGATTGGCGAGCATGGCAAGACTCCACGCCGGGTGCCCGAGCACGGCCGCACCGGCGCCGAACGACACCGCTGCGCCGTTCCGCTCCACGACGACGCCCAGGGTACGGAGGTCGATATCCTGCAGACGGCACGCAGATCCACCCACCACATAGCGCGCCGACGAGGCATTGTCGGCGACCACGCTCGGTAGATCGAACTTGAAATCCGCGTAGCGCGAATCGATGACTTCGAGCGCCGGCACGGCGAAGTCGACGGCCGCCAACGCACTTGCAATGGTGCACCCGGGTCCCTGCAATTCGCGGCGCGTGACCAGCGCAATTTCCGGCTCGACCCTGGGATGGATGAGTTGCGATGCCGGCAATTCAGAGTCCGCGGCCACGCAGTATTCGTCCAGCAGAAATCCATAGATGGGCGATTCCACCCCCATCTGTTTCATCTTGGCGCGCGAGGTCAGGCCCATCTTCAACCCGGATACCCGGCTGCCGGCACCAAGCCGCCGATGGCGCAGCGACCACTGCACTTCGTAGGCATCCGCCAGTGTCAGCCGCGGCTCCATGTCGGAAAGTTTCGGCACCGTACGGCGCTCCCGCGCGGCGGTCTCGAGGTGTTGTGCGAGCTCTGCGATTCTGGCGATGGACAACGGCATTCGGGATTTGACCTTCAGGTGAATCGAATGGCGGCAGACCCGATGCCACCGATCGACAGATTCAGGCTGTCCCCGGCCACGACCGGTATCAACGCGCCCAAGGATCCGGACAGAATGATTTCTCCGGCGCCTAGGGTAATCCCGTATCGGCCGAGAGCGTTCGCAAGCCACGTCACGCAATTGACCGGCGATCCCAGCGCCGCCGCGCCCACCCCCGTGCATGCCACGGCGCCGTTTTTCTCCAGCACCATGCCGCAGGTGGACAGATCGAGGCCCTTGAGTTCGACGGCGCGATCGCCCAGGACAAACATGCCTCCGGATGCATTGTCGGCCACGGTATCCTGCAGCCGAATGCGCCAATCGCGAATCCGGGAGTCGACGATTTCGAAGCACGGCAGCACGGAATGGGTGGCATAGATGACATCCGCATTGGTGACGCCCGGGCCTTTCAGGTCGCGCTCCAGAAGGAAGGCCACTTCGCCTTCGGCTCGCGGCTGCAGCATCGTGGAAACCGATATCGCGTCGGTGGCTACCATGCCGGCGAGCAACTGTCCAAAGTCGGGCTCGCTCACGCCCAATGAGCGCTGCACGACGCGGCTGGTCAATCCGATCTTCTTACCCACGATCCGATCGCCCAGGGCGAGGCGCCTCTTGATGACGTGCTCCTGGATCCGGTAAGCCTGCTCGAGAGTGAGGTCCGATTCGCGCTCCGTGAGGGGTTCGATGGGCACTCGCGTTCGCCAGCTCTCGAAGAGCTCGTCGCCAAATTGAGCAATCGCGGCCTCGGATAAGTTGGACATGGGGAGGAGCTGCCTTAAGTGGCTACGCAGACGTTGCGCAGTTCCGTATAGAACTCCAGCGAGTGCACGCCGCCTTCGCGCCCGATACCCGACTGCTTCGATCCGCCGAAGGGTGTGCGTAGATCGCGCAGGAACCAGGAATTGATCCAGATGATGCCGGCATCGATACGGGTTCCGAGCCGAAACGACCGCGCAATATCGCGAGTCCAGATAGTGGCGGCCAACCCATACGGCGTGTCATTGGCCAGGCGCACCGCTTCGTCTTCATCATCGAAGGGGCGGATATGGCAGCACGGCCCGAATATCTCTTCGCGCACGACGACGGAGGTCTCCGGCAGTCCGGTCCAGATCGTCGGCTGGATCCAGGCGCCGCCGGCCAGCGACTCTGGCATGCGGGGTATTCCGCCTCCGCAGACCAGCTCAGCACCATCCTCCAGGGCGCGGCGATAGTAACGCAGCACCTTCTCACGATGCTGCAGACTGATGAGGGGGCCGATCCCCGTGGCCTTGTCCGACGGATGACCCGGCCTCAAGGCCTCGGCCTTCTCTTTCAACGCGGCCACGAAGCGCTCGAATATCGGACGCTCCACGTAGACCCGCTCGGTGCCCAGGCAGATTTGGCCGGTATTGAGAAAGGCCGCGCGCGAAATTCCGGCCGTGGCCGCATCGAGATCGCAGTCGGCGAATACGATACCCGGGTTCTTGCCGCCGAGCTCGAGCGATACCGCGCGAATTCCATCGGAGGCGGCCTTCATGATGGCCGCTCCGGTCGCCGTTTCGCCGGTGAACGTGATTGCCGACACATCGGGGTGCCGGGTGAGAAATTCGCCCGCGGAATCGGCGCCGAACCCATGCACGACATTGTAGACGCCCGAGGGCACGCCGACGGTCTGCATCACCTCGCCGAGCAGAGTCGCCGTCGCAGGCGTCTCTTCGGACGGCTTTACGACTACTGTATTGCCGCAGGCGAGCGCCGGCGCTACCTTCCACGTCATCAGTAGCAGCGGCAGATTCCAGGGACAAACGACGGCGATCACGCCCTTCGGTGCGCGCACCGAATAGTTGAACGCCTTGCGTCCCTCGGGAGTCGTCATTTCGAAGAATTCGGTGGGCACATTCTTGACGGCATCGGCGAAGACGCGGAAGTTGGCGGCCCCTCGCGGGATGTCCACGTGCGAGGCGATGGACCGCGGCTTGCCGGTGTCGTGAACTTCGGCATCGAGAAAATCATCGAAACGCCGATCGATCTCCCGCGCCACCCCGTGCAGCATGTCGGTGCGCTGCGGCAGGGTCAACCGGCCCCAGGGACCTGACAATGCGGCGCGGGCGGCCTGCACGGCCGCGTGGACTTCGTCGCGCCCGCCCTCGGCCACAGTGCCGACCAGGCTGCCGTCCACCGGCGAACGCTTGTCGAAATACCGCTCCGATTGGGAGGGCACGAAGCGGTTGCCGATAAAATGTAAAAAAGTCGCGCCGCTCATGGACGGATGACGTTACGTCGCGGCATCCGGACGGTCTAATGAAAAGTCGACATACCTTCAATACACGGTCGACATACTGTCCGCGCGCGGATCGCCGCCCCGCCGGGCTAACTCGTGCAGGGAAGCGCCAACGGCGCTAGTATGCGTTCCAGGGGGACGGGCGTATGAGCTTTAACAGGCTTGACTTGAATTTATTGCGCGTGTTCGACGCGATTTTTCAGACGCGCAGCGTCACCGTGGCGGCGTCGAATCTGCATCTCACCCAGCCGGCGGTGAGCAAGCAGCTCAACCGCCTGCGTGAGCTGCTCGAGGATCCACTGTTCGTACGCACCAATGATGGAATGGCGCCGACGCCGCGCGCAGAGGCTCTCGCCGTGCCCGTTCGGCAGGCATTGAGCGAAGTGCGCAACGCCATCGAACGGCAGCTCGGATTCGATCCCCGCTCGTCCGATCGCACATTCAGGATCTTCACCAGCGATCTTGGACAGATGGTATTCCTGCCCAAACTGCTGGAACTCATCTCGCGGGAGGCCCCGGCGGTCAATATTCATACCGTGCAGGTACCGGCGCAGCGGATGCGCGGCGTCGCGCTCGAATCCGGCGACGTGGATCTGGCCGTGGGATATTTTGAAGAGTTCGAGGGGTCAATTCATCAGCAGGTCTTGTTCGAAGAACACTATGTCGGCATCGTTCGCACCAATCATCCGACCATTCGCGACACGATTACCTTCGAGCAGTTTTTGCAGACTCCGCATCTGGTCTATCAACCCTCCGGCGGCGGACACAGTTCTCAGGACAGCGTGGTCGACAAGGCATTCTGGGCGGCGGGGGTCGAGCGACGAGTCGCCGTGCGCGTGGCCCATACTATGGGAATCACTTCCATGGTATCGAACACGGACTTGCTGGTGGTTGTCCCGCACCGCCTCGCACGCGCCTGTGTCGAGCTTGTGGACGTCACGGTGCTCGAACTACCGATCGACATTCCGAAGTTCAATATCGCGCAATACTGGCACGAAAGATTCCACACCGATCCGGGGAATCGCTGGTTGCGCGGCGTGTTTGCCCGGCTATATGGCCGCCAGAGCGTGCCCGAACCTTGCGCCGTTCCGGCCACCGAATCAATCGAGGCATGAATTCAGTCGCCATCCGAGCTGCTGCCCTCCGGGCGACCTGATAACACGTAACGCCAAACCTCGCTCATTCCCTGCGGACATTCCCTGCATTTCGACAGGTGATTTGACGTTCGCGGTCCGCGAACCGTATCGTTTCTGCGGCGCGTAGACCGTCCTCGCCGCGAGCATTGCTCGAATTAGCCCAAGACGGCGGAAAGAAGCTATGACGGGAATTCTGCAAGGTAAAGCCCTGATCGTTACCGGCGCGGGGGGCGGCATCGGACGGGCGGCATCCATGGTACTGGCCGCCGCCGGAGCCAAGGTGGTGGTCAGCGACATCGTCGAGGGCACGGGCCAGGCGACCGTCGATGCCGTGCAAAGAGCCGGCGGGACCGCGCTGTTCGTCAAGGCCGATCTTGCCTCCGAGGCAGATGTGCGCGCTCTGGTGGAGCGAGCCGTGTCGGCCCATGGTCGGCTCGACGGCGCGTTCAACAATGCGGGCCTGGAACAATGCGCAATTCCACTGCACGAATTGACCACCGAACAGTGGGAACGGGCGCTTAGGGTCGATCTGACCAGCGTTTTCTGGTGTCTGAAATATCAGGTGATCGCGATGCTGGCAACCGGCGGCGGCGCCATCGTCAATACGGCTTCGTCGTTGGGGCAGGTCGCCATCCAAAATGCCAGCGAATACATCACGGCCAAGCACGGCGTGGTCGGCCTTACGCGGGCGGCCGCAGCGGAATACGGCAGCCGAGGAATCCGCGTGAACGCCGTACTCCCCGGCATCATCCGAACCCCGATGATCGCCCGACTGACCGAAGACGCGAGATTCAGCGCATTTTTCGACAAGCTCAAGGACCGTCATCCGATCGGGCGATTCGGCGAGCCGTCCGAAATTGGCGAGGCAGTCAAATGGCTGCTCTCCGATGCCGCGTCATTCATGAACGGCGCCGCCATGGCCTGCGATGGCGGGTATCTTTCCATTTAGCCGAGGTGAATCGTGTACAAATTGAGCCGAACGGTTCCCGTCAATGAACCTGGCAAATCATTCCTCAGCCGCCATGATGTCTGGAATGGCCTATTGATGAAGGCCAATAACGCGCTGCCCTACGTGCCGATCATGCAGAAATGCGCAGTCATCGAGAGGGGCGACGGTTGGTTGGTTCGGGATATTCTCCTGAACAACAATCCGCTGCGCGAGAAAGTGACATTCGAACCCGAAGATCGCGTGATTTTCGAACGCACCGGCGGCGACGAACGCGGCCGCATCGAGAACGTCATCGGCGAGGACGGCGCCGGCAATCTCACGCTGACTTTTTCTTTCGGGCTGACCAAGGAAGGCATGAAGGACGGAAGCGACGCCGAACAGAAGCACTTCGCGCCCATGGAGGGCGCCTATCTCGGCGCGGTGGCCTCCACGCTTGCGGCCGTGCGCCGCACCGTCGATGATCAGGGACGCGATAAAATGCCGATGGCAGACGAGATCGACAGCGCCGGCGACAATCTATGGATCTATGAGTTCTTCCGCTCGGCCGACACTTTGGATCTCGAACGCTTGTCGGCGCATATGACCGAGGATGTTCGCCTGACTTTCGCCAATTATCCGACCACCGCAGGCAAGCCGGCGTTCCATCAGGCCATCGGCGATCTATGGAGCCGCATCAAAGGCATGTCGCACAGTATTTCCGGTGCTTGGTCCTTGCACGGGGGGCGCATCGGCATCGGTGAATTGATCGTCATGTACACCCGGCGCGACGACACTCTATACACCATCAAGTGCGTCACGGTATTGCGGCGCCGCGGCGACAAGATACGCGACATTCGCATCCATGCCGACGTGACGCAGCTGTAGCGGCCAAGGTTCAGGGGTCAATTGAGAACGTCTATGGATCGGTTGAAAAGCAAGGTTTGCATCATCACCGGCACGGGCAGCGGCATGGGCCGTGCCGCGGCCATGATGTTCGCACGCGAGGGTGCAGAAGTCGTGGGCTGCGACATCAACGCGGACAGCGCGAATGCCACACTCGACGCCGTGCGCAGCGCCGGCGGCCGAATGGTGTCGCTGCAACCCTGCGATCTCGCGCAGCGCGCAGACGTCGATCGGCTGATGCAATTCGCCGTCAAGCACTACGGCGGCATCGATGTGCTCTACAACAACGGCGCGATGGCCTACTTCGCCTGGCTGCCCGACATGAGCTATGACCAGTGGAGCCGTACCCTGCGCGAGGAACTCGATGTCGTGTTCCACGGCTGTCAAGCCGTGTTCCCGCACATGATCGCGCGCGGCGGCGGATCGATCATCAATGTGGGCTCCACCTCGGCGAAACTTGCCTTCGAGGTGCTCCCGCAACTCGCCCATGCGGCTGCCAAGGGCGGCGTCATTGCCATGTCCCGCCAGGTCGCCATGGAAGGCGGCAAGCACAAGATCCGCTGCAACACCATCTCACCGGGCTTGGTGCTGACCGGCCAGACCAAGGCGTTCATCGAGATGCCCGAATGGTTTGGGCCGATGCGCGCCAAATTGATGTTGGGCCGCGCCGGACTGCCGGAGGATATCGCCCCTCTCGCGACCTACCTCGCCTCGGATGAGTCGTCATGGGTGACCGGTGCGGACTTTGCCATCGACGGCGGTACCACGGCCTGGTGACCGGCGCGAGGCGTTCTGTCGACCACTGAGGCGCCGTCGGCCGAAGCGTCATCGGCCGAGGCACTA
>DASWEO010000073.1:0-7754 GCA_036394715.1 Steroidobacteraceae bacterium | reverse complement strand
CCGGCGGCTCCGAGCGCGGCTGCGATAACCGAGCTTTACCGCGCGGGCTGTTGACCCCGCGGGGTCCCTAGTATTCGATTCAGGGAAACCCCCATACAACAGTGCGGGATACTCTTCGTATCTGATGGGTGTATAAACTATAGCGTCGTGAATTTTGAAGGGCCGGAGTACGAAAGGATGGCAACATCTCCGGATTATCTAAGGCTCGCGACAAGTTCGACGCGGGCCTTGGCGGACACGGCGCTCGATAGCCTTCGCGATGCCGTGGTGGTGGTCGATGCCCGCCACAAGCATCTGCCGGTGGTGCTGGCCAATGCGGCTGCGCGACGCTGCCTGACCCCGGAATCGCAGGCGTTTGGTCTGATCGAGTCCTCCTTACCGCGTTGGCTGGGCAGCGCCTCGGCGTCGTGGATCGAGACCCTGCTGGCAGAGATGCCCGATCCCGGCTCGCCCACCCGCAATGTTCTTGAATGGTGCTGCGCCGAGGGTGAGGTGTCCGTCATGACGGATATCAAGCCGCTGGCCATGGTTCCGGGGCAGCGTCTGGTTATGCTGACGTTTACTCCGCTCCCCGAGCCCGAGGCCCAGCCCGAGCCCCAGGCTGAGCCGGGCTCGCAGAGCAGCGGCGACCGCCGCTTGCTGGCGCTCACCGAGCAGGCGCGCGACATCATCGGCGTTGCCGGGCCCGACGGCACGCTGCATTACGTGAGCGGCGGGGTCCGAAATTCCCTGGGCTACACTTCCGAGGAGCGGCGCTCGAACAATCTGTTCGAGCACGTGCATCCGGACGACCGCGAGGCGCTGCGCGCCCAGTATCAGCGGTTGGTCGAGGGTGAGATCAAGAGCTATTCACGCGAGTTCAGGGTCCGGCACAAGGACGGCTCCTACCGCTGGTTGGAGTCGAGCTACACCTCCGCGCTGGACGATCCACTGATCGCCGGGGTGGTGGTCAATTCGCGCGACATCACCGAGCGGAAGATCGCGGAGTGCCGGCTTGCCCAGCGCGAGGAAGTGTTTCGCCTGGCGGCGGACGCGGTGGACGGGGTCATTTACGAGTGGGATGTGGTGAGCGGCTTCGTGCACCGTTCCCGGGGCGTGCTCGAGGTGCTGGGAATCGAGCCCGAGGATCTCGAGCCCACCACCGATGCCTGGTGGGAACGGGTGCATCCGCGCGATTTCGAGGGGCTGAAAAGATCGACCCACTTGGGGTTGCTGAACGGCCGGGGCTGGACCGCGACCTACCGCGTTCGAGACGTCCGGGGGCGCTACCGATCCATCTTGGAGCGCAGCCTGGTTCAGCGCAACGCCGGCGGCGATCCGGTGCGCGCCATCGGCTGCTGCGTCGACGTGTCGGAGATCAAGCGGGTCAACGACCTCCTGGCTGAAACCCAACGTACTGCCAACATGGGCGGCTGGGAATACAGCTACATGACGCGCGAGCTCACGTGGACCGATGAGATGTTTCGCATCTATGAGGCAAACCCCGGAGAATTCGCCGTGTCCTGGGACTCGATGCTGGCGCAATGCACGCCGGAATCGCTGCAGCTCTTCCAGGATGCCTGTGCTCGATCCGAGGCGGCCGGCGGACAGCTCGACCTCGAGCTCGAAATCACCACCCTCAAGAACCGGCGCATCTGGGTGCGGATCATCGGGCATCTGGAGCTCTTGGACGGCCGCCCGTTCCGCGCCTTCGGCTCGGTGCAGAACGTGCAGGCGCAAAAGCTCGCGCAGATCGCCCTGGAGAGCAGCACCGGGTGGCTGAAGCTCTCGATGAACATGGCGCACATGCACGCCTGGCGCTGGGATCGGGCGCGGGATGTGTTCGAGTTCGCCGTCGTCGACGGCCAAAAAGGGCACTTGCCCAACGTGTTCCCCGGCATGAAGAAGCTGATGGCGGAGATGCACACCGCCGATCGGCATGGGGTGAGCCGCGCCATCGACGATGCGTTTCAATATCAGCTGGAGGTGCAAAAGGAATTCCGGCTGAAATCCAGCAACGGCCGGTACCGATGGTACGAGGCCTTTGCGCGGCCCTTGTTCGACGGCGACCGGGTGCCGCGCGGCTTGGTGGGCGTCATCCAGGACATCACCGAGCGGCGCGACTCCGAGGTGCGACTGCGGCGGTCCGAGGAATTGCTGCGCGCCACCACCGCGAACACGGCGGATACGCTGATGCTGGTCGACACGGGCCTCAAGGTCCGGTTCATCAACAGGAACGTCGGCGGCATGAGCATCGAGCAAATCATCGGGCGCGAGATCGGCGTTCTATTGCCCGAGCCGGCGCGCGACGGCGTGCTGGAGAAGCTCAAGCATATCCTCGACACGGGGGAGACGGCGACCTACGAATTCGAGTCCGCCGACGCCGATGAGGTGCGGTATTTCGAAAATCGCGCGGTGCTGGTGCGCGACGATGGGATCGGCACCGGGATTTCGATTTCGACGCGCGACATCACCGAGCGCAAGCATCTGGAGCAGGAAATCCTCGATGTCTCCGGCCGGGAGCGGCAGAGCATCGGCCGCGATCTGCACGACGGCCTGGGACAGGAACTGACCGGCGTGGCGTTGATGCTGCGGGGCCTCGGGAGCCGGGTTAAGGAGCGCTGTCCGGATGCGATGGACTCGATCAACGAAATCGTTGCGCTGGTGAATCAATCCATCGAGAATGCGCGCTCGCTGGCGCGCGGACTCCTGCCGGTGCGGACCGAGACCGGGGGCCTGGTGTCTGCGCTCAAGGAGCTGGCTTCGCGCAGCCGTGATTTGTACGGCATGGAAGTGAACTTCCGCGCCGAGGTGTGGCCGGCGCTCCACCTGGATGAAACCGACGCGAGTCACCTCTACCGCATCGCACAAGAGGCGCTCACCAATTCCGCCCGGCACGGCCATGCCACTCTGGTGGACATAGTCCTGCTGGTCTCGCGCAGCACGTTTTTGTTGTACATAACGGATAACGGTGAGGGTTTTCACCTACCGACGTCGCCTTATACAGGCATGGGACTGAAGATAATGAAGTACCGTGCCGGGATGATCGGTGCAAAGTTCGAGATTGCTCCCAATGAACCACGCGGTACCGTGGTTCGCGTTACGGGGGAACAACCACTGACGGCCGCCCCTGCAACCGGCGCCCGCCATTAAGGAGCGTGTAATGATGGCTGCGAGCAACACATGGGTACGTTCGCCGGTTTCCCAATCGGGGGCGAATACCGGCAAGCGCAAGGTCCGGCGCGTATTGATCGTCGACGATCATCCGATCGTGCGCCAGGGGTTGCGCCGCGTCATGGAGAATGAAGAGGACCTCACCGTGTGCGGCGAAGCCGAAACCGCCCGCGATGCGCGGACCGCCATCAAGGAGCTCAATCCCGACGTGATGATCGCCGACATCAGCCTGAAGCAGGGCGACGGCATCGAGCTCGTGCGCGACGTGCGCGCCCATCATCCGCAGCTGCCGATCCTGGTGCTGTCCATGCACGACGAAACCATCTACGCGGAGCGCATGCTGTCCGCCGGAGCCAACGGCTACATCATGAAGCAGGCGGCCAGCGAGCAGTTCCTGGTGTCCCTGCGGCGCGTGCTCGACGGCGGCATTTACGTGTCCGAGGCCGTGGGCAACAACATGATTCAGAAGTTTGCGGCCGGCGGCGCCTATATCTCGGCCAACCCCATCGACCGGCTGAGCAATCGCGAGCTGCAGATTCTGCACATGATCGGCAAGGGCATGAGCACCCGCGAGACGGCGCATTCCCTTAATTTAAGCATCAAGACGGTGGAGTCGCACCGGCAGCGCATCAAGCGCAAGCTGAACCTCACGACCGGGACTCAGCTGGTGCAATACGCGGTGAATTGGTTCACGGGCCGCGAAGGCACCGCCACCGGGTATTTGCCTAAGGACGCTGTGGTCAAGGGCGAGCGCACCGAGGCGTCCTAGCCGCCTTTAGGCCTCAAGGCAGGCTCTCCCTAAGGAGGGTCCGGAAGCCCGGCACTCACCTCACGCATGGTGCCGCCGAGAGAGATCGGCTGCCCGGCGGCATTGCGTTCGACCGAGCCCTGAACGCGCCACCGTTCGAGCCGGCTGCCCTCGACCTGCACGCGGACCTCGAGATCCAAAGGCACTTGCCGTTCCAGATGATTGCGGATGGCGAGCAGCAACTCCTCCCAGGCGCCGGCCGGCAGATACGGCTTCAAATCGTCGAGCCGGGTGCGCTTGACCGCCGCCGGCCAGTGCAGACGCCGGTAAAACCAAGGATCGAACCGGACGGAGCCGTTCCACAGAGTCAATTTCCATACGCCGTGGCCGCCCGCCGGCGGTTCGGCCGCTCCGGGTGAGCGGGCTTCGGAGGATCGAGAGGGCGAATCTGCCATCCCCTCCTATCGGCCCGCCATGCCCCGCACTTGATGGGCGGGGAGACCTGTGCTAGGCAGAATCATGAGCGACCAGCGCACAGTTCCGACAAATGCTGCGCATGAGCGCTGTGGCGGAGATTTACAATAAGTCACGGCGACTTGGGTCAAGTCGACGCGCGTGGCGCCGATAATCCCAAATACTAGAAACCAAAGAGGGTTCTCCCGACGTGTCTGAACTGGAATCTGTGACATCCCTCACAGTCGAACCCTCGGCGACCATTTTGCTCGCCGAGGACGATCCGGTGACGCGCATGCTCATGACTCGCTTTCTCAACAAGGCGGGGTATGAGGTCGACGCGGTGGCGAACGGCTCAGAAGCCCTCGACAAGATGACGGCGCGCTACTACCCCATGCTGGTGACCGACTGGGAGATGCCGGAAATGGACGGCGTCGCGCTGTGCAAGGCGGTGCGCAACATGCAGCTGGACGGATACGTTTACGCACTGCTGCTCACCGCACGCGACGCCAAGGAACACATCATTGCGGGGCTGGAAGCGGGCGCCGACGACTACCTGGTCAAACCCGTTCACGAACCCGAATTGATCGCGCGGTTGAACGCCGGCCGGCGCATCTTGAACCTCGAGCATTCGCTGCGGGTCGCGAATCACCGCAACCGCATTCTGTCGATCACCGATGCCCTCACCGGGGCCTACAATCGCCGCTATCTCATGGAGCAGCTGCCGCGCGAGCTCGAGCGCTGCCGCCGCTATGCCTATCCCTTGTCGGTGCTCATGTGCGACTTGGACTTTTTCAAGAAGATCAACGACGCGCGCGGCCATGCGGCGGGCGACGATGTGCTGCAGCAGTTCGTGGCGCGGGCGCAGAAGCTCCTGCGCACCAACAGCGACTGGGTGGCGCGCTACGGCGGCGAGGAATTTCTGGTGGTGCTGCCGGAGACCCCGTACGCGGGCGCCATGCACGTCGCGGAAAAAATCCGCACGCTGATCTCGTCGGCTCCGTTCGCCACCCGCGCCGGGGATGCCATGGTCACGGCGAGCTTCGGGGTCGCATCCACCGGGCCCTGTGGGCCCGACATTGCGCTCAAGGTCGACACCTTGATTCGAACCGCGGACGAGTGCCTGTATCGCAGCAAGGAAGCGGGCCGGGATCGCATCAGCGGCGAGGAAATCGCGGTCGCCCCCGCGCTTGCGGCGCAGGCCTGACCTAAAAGTCTGCGCGCGCCTCAGCCGGCCTTGCGCAATTCGGCGTTGACGGCCCGCAGCCTCGCGGAGAGCTCCGCGACCAAGCCGTCGATTTCCGCCACGGAGTTCGCGCGCGCCGCGCTCTCCAGGCTCGAGGCCGCCGCGGCCAGGCCCGAGGCGTGAATATTGGCGCTGGCGCCCTTCAATGCATGCGCACGCTTGCCGATGGTGGCAAGATCGCTGACGCGCAGCGCCGAGAGAATCTCCGCCAGACATTGGTCGCCGCTGCTGACGAAGGTCGCCACCAGCTCCCGCTCGAAGTCCGTGTCCCCGCCGGTGAGCTCGCGCAGGGCGTCCATGTCGACTTCCGGGCGCGCGGCGTCGGGCTTCAGATAGCGGAGGAGGCAGGCCACCAGCTGGGCGGCCTCGATGGGTTTGCCGAGATGCGCGTCCATGCCGGCCGCGATGCAGTTCTCACGATCCTCGCTCATGACATTCGCGGTCAGCGCGATGATGGGCAGCCGCTTGCCGCGGCCGCCGCGGTGCTCGAGCTCGCGGATGCGCCGGGCCGCGGTGAAGCCATCCATGACCGGCATCTGGCAGTCCATCAACACGGCGTCGTAGGTTGATTCCGCCAGGCGCTCCAAGGCCTCGGCGCCGTGGTTGGCAATGGTGACCTCCGCCGCCAGCTTCTGCAGCATGCGCTGCGCCACCCGCTGATTCACCGCGTTGTCTTCGACCAGCAAGATGCGATGGCCGCAGAAGGTGGGATTCGCCTGCGGCGCGGGTGGGAGCTCCGCCTTGCTCGGCACTTTGCCCGTCAACACCTGGGCCACCAGCGCGGTGAGGGTGCAGCCACGAATGGGTTTGAGACCGACCGCATGCGGGTGGTGCGCCCGCTCGGCCGGGTCGTGCTCCGCGCCGAACAGGGACAGCAGAATGAACGGCAGGGCGGCGTGGCGCGGATCGGCGCGCAGCTTGCCTAAGAGATCGAGTCCGCCTTTCACGGGCATGAACTCATCGGCCAATACCAGGTCAAAGTCCGGATCTTTTGCCAGTTGCTCCAAGGCTTCGTCGACCCCTCCCACCGAGACCGCGTCGAAGCGCGCCAGCCGGAGTTTCCGGGCCAGGCTCTGGCGGCTGACGGGGAGATCGTCGACGATGAGGATGCGGCGGCCGAGCCCGACGGCCTCGCGCTCCGCCTGCTCCGCCACGGCGTCGACTTTCAGGGTGACCCAGAAGCTCGAGCCGCGTCCGGGCTCGCTGCGCACACCCACCGCGCCGCCCATCAATTCGGCCAGGCGCTTGACGATCGACAACCCTAAGCCGCTGCCGCCGTAATGGCGCGTGGTGGAGGAATCGATCTGCGAAAAGGTCTTGAACAGGCGGTCGAGCCGATCGGGCGGAATGCCGATGCCGGTATCCGTGACCTCGATGCGCAGAGTGAGGCGGCCGCGCTCATCGCAGGCGCCGGCGGCATCCAGGACCACGTAACCTTCGTGCGTGAATTTGATGGCATTGCCCATCAGGTTCATGACGATCTGGCGCAGACGCCCCGGATCGCCGCGTACGGTGACGGGCACGTCGATGCCGACGTTGACGACCAATTCGATGCCCTTCACCGCGGATTGCAGGGACATGGCGGCGACCGTCTCATAGATCACATCGCGCACATTGAATTCCACCGCTTCGAGCTCGAGGCGGTCGGCCTCGATCTTCGAAAGATCGAGCACGTCGTTGATCAAGGAGAGCAGGGCCTGGGCGCTGCCGCGGATGATGTCGACGTATTCGCGCTGGGTGTTGTCCAGGGTGGTTTCCGACAGGATCTGCGACATGCCGATCACGCCGTTCATGGGCGTGCGGATCTCGTGGCTGACGTTGGCGAGGAAATGGCTCTTGGCGCGATTGGCGGCTTCGGCGGCGAGCTTCGCATCGATGGTCGCCTGCTCGGCGAGCTTGCGGTCGGTGATGAGCTGCGACGAACCGGCCACGCGCAGCGGCGTGCCATCCGCGGCGCGTTCCGACTGCGCGCGCGAGCGCAGCCACTCGTAGTGCCCGGCCTTGTGCCGCGCTCGATATTCCACGTCGTAGACCGCGCCGTGTTCGAGATGATTCTGCACGATTGCCATGACCATTTCGCGGTCTTCCGGATGCATCATCGCCCGATAGCGCTCGCGGGACTCGCTGAGTTCGCCGACGCCGTAGCCCAGCATT
>DASWEO010000072.1:0-3699 GCA_036394715.1 Steroidobacteraceae bacterium | reverse complement strand
CCGATGCCGCCGCGGTCGCCTGTTCGGGCAGCCCGACCTTCGGGGTCGAGAAATAGCGAATCTGGCCGACGGTTGCCGACAGATACTGGGCCCCCGACACGTGGTCGAAGAGCCGTGTGGTCAGGGCAACCGCCATCTGGTTCGCATCGCCGATGCGATCCTCGCCCACGTACCGATTGGTGCGAAACAGCTCGGTCAGGTTCAGGTCGGGCAACCCCGTGTCGAAAATCGGCAGCCCATCTTGATTGCGGTAAGGCACGTAGCTGTAGACCACGCGCGGCTCGAGGGTCAGGGTGCGTTGGCCCTGCGAACCGGCGTTGCGTTCGAACACGAGTCCGGTATCCACGCGGGCGAACGGCAGCTTCCGAGTGGGCGTGCTCGACGCGTTCGGCCCGTCGGCGGCGGCGTTCTTCAGGTCGTATTGCGTGAAGTCGTAGCCGATGGCGGGTTCGAAGAAATAGCCCGGCCCGCGGCTCGACCAGCGGATCTCAGGGGCGGCATTGAAGCGCACTCCCGTGGGGCCGACCTCGCGGACGAAATTGACGATCTCGCTGCCCAGAGCGAGCTCCACCGGCGTGCCCGGCACGGGCCACAATGCGTCCGCCTCTATCCGCGGTACACGCGAGTAGGGCCGCTGGTCGCAGAGCGCCGGCACTGAAGCCGCCGTCACGACGGCGCAGGTCGTGGGCACGGTGATGTCGATGGTTTGAAAGTTCTGCAGCTCGCCACGCACGCGCCAGACGTCGTCGTAGTAAAGGATGTCCGCGCGGCGCTCCAGAAAGGTCACGCTGGTCTGGTCGGAGCCCACGGCGAAGTCCTCGAAATATCTGCTGTCGCTGACGCTCGCGATATCGGCGTCGAAACGCATGCCCCGCTTGAAGTCCGTGATGTCGCTGACCCTTATGTAGCTGCGGTCGCCGCGGGCCTTCGCATCGCTCGGTAGAAAGGTGGCATCGACCTGGCCGTGGGAGCTCGTGGTGAGGTAGCGAAACTGCTCACCGAGCTGCACGCCGCGCGCCGACAAGAGGCCGGGCGTGAGCGTGAGGTCGTAGTTCGGGGCGAGATTGAAATAGTAGGGAACTTGCAGCTCGAAACCGTTGTTCCCGGAATGGCCGAAGCTCGGAAACAAGAGGCCGCTCTTGCGCTCGTCGCCCACGGGAAATGAAATGTACGGCGTGTAAAAGATCGGCACATCCTTGAAGCGCATGGTCACATTGCGCGCGACGCCCTCCTGCACCTTGGTGTCGAGATGGAGCGAGGACGCCTGCAGCATCCAGTCCTCGTTGCCGACAGGACAGGTCGTATAGCGCACTTGATCCAGCTTAACCTTGCCGTCCGGGAGCACATTGATGTCTTTCGCGAAGCCGCGTCCATTGCGATCCATGAGCTGGAAATTCGCCTGGTCGAAGCTTGCGGCGCCGTTGATGTCGTAATGGCCGTCGTCGCTGCGCACGCGCAATTTCGGATCTTCGAAATCCACGGCGCCTCTGACCACCACCCGCCCGGTCTTCTGGTCGTAGTTGACCGAATCCGAGGTCACGGTGCGAGCGTCCTGACGGACCCTGACGCGGCCGTTCAGAACCGCATTGCCCTCGGTGTCGAGCGTGGCGTCATCGCTGTCGACATGAATCCGATGATCGTCCGCGGCGATATCGGAAGCGACAGGCGCGCGGTACTTCGGCGGAGCAGGGCACATGTCTCCGGCGCGGACCATGGAGGCGGCCGCGAGGCAGAAGATGATGAATGCGGCTCGAACGCGAAAAGCCATGGACAAAATGCATCGCCTTAGTCGGTATAATGACTCCGCCGCATTTGCGGTATGCGAATGGTCAAGCATGGGTCTACCGGATGCAAGCGATTCCCGCCTGGGGGATTTGACTCGATGGGTGTTCGACGATTTGGGATTCGCCGGCAGCCGGATCGAGCCTGCCTCCGTCGATGCGAGTTTTCGCCGCTATTTTCGCGTCACCCGCGGAGAGGACACCTACATCGTGATGGACGCGCCGCCCGGGAAGGAGAGTCTCGGACCGTTCTTGAACGTGGCGAGGATATTGCTCGGAATGGGCCTGAACGCGCCGGTGGTGCTGGCAAAGGATCTGAAGCGCGGCCTGCTGCTGCTCTCGGATTTGGGCGACCGGCAATACCTCGATGCCCTCGACACCGACGAGGCGGCGGATCGGCTCTACGCGGATGCTCTCGGCGCGCTTTGCACCATGCAGACGGCGGACGACGCCGCGGCGCGGGCTTTGCCGAGCTATGACCACGCCTTGCTGATGCGCGAAATGGAACTCATGCCGGAGTGGTTCCTGCGCCGCCATCTCGGCTTGCAGATCACGGCGGCCGAGCGCGGCATGGTGGATCGGCTGTTCGAGACGCTGGCGCAAAGCGCCTTGGCGCAACCTGCCACGTTCGTGCATCGAGATTATCATTCGCGAAATCTGTTGGTGACCGCGGCCGACAACCCCGGGATTTTGGATTTCCAAGACGCGGTGTGGGGACCTGTGACCTACGATCTGGTGTCTCTCCTCAAGGATTGCTATGTCGCGTGGCCGGCGCGGCGGGTAAGGGCTTGGGCTTTGCAGTACCGCGAGCAGCTGCTGGCCGACGGATTTCCCGCAGCGCTGCCTGAAGCCGAGTTCATCCGTGGGTTCGATCTCGTCGGATTGCAGCGGCACATCAAGGTGTTGGGAATCTTCGCGCGGCTGTACTACCGCGACGGCAAGCCCCAGTACCTCAAGG
The DNA here is from genome assembly GCA_036394715.1 of Steroidobacteraceae bacterium. Taxonomy (GTDB): domain Bacteria; phylum Pseudomonadota; class Gammaproteobacteria; order Steroidobacterales; family Steroidobacteraceae; genus Bog-1198. The sequence goes on along the minus strand of DASWEO010000072.1, from coordinate 960 downwards.
ATCTGCCGCGCGTGCTCCGCTACATCCTGGACGCAGCCGCGAACTACGCTGAGACGGCGGAGTTCGCCGGCTTCATCGTCAAACGCATCGAGCCGGAATTTCCGGGCGCCCAGGAGCGGGCACTCGCGTGAGCGCGTTGTCCGAACGTCCCCGTGCAGCCATGATCCTTGCAGCCGGGCGCGGCGAGCGCCTGAGGCCGATGACCGACACCGTCCCCAAGCCCCTGCTGCGGGTGCGTGGTCAACCGCTGATCGAGCGGCATGTCATGGGATTGGCGCGCGCAGGGGTGGAGCGGATCGTGATCAATCTCGCCTGGCTGGGTTCACAGATCAGCGAGTATCTAGGGGATGGCGCGCGCTACGGCGTGGCGATCGTCTACAGTGAAGAGCAGCCGCGCGCGCTCGATACCGGCGGCGGCATATTTCGCGCCTTGCCGCACCTGGGCTCCGCGCCCTTTACGGTGGTCAACGGCGACCTCTATACCGATTTTCCGCTCGAGACTCTAAGGCTTACCGCCGACTGCGACGCGCACTTGGTCCTGGTGCCCAACCCGCCGTGGCACCCACGGGGAGATTTCGGATTGGAGCAGGGACTGGCGCTTGCCGGGGCCGCGAGCCGGTACACGTTCTCTGGCATTGGCGTGTATCGAAGCGCCTTCTTTAAGGGCTGCTTGGATGGCGTGTTCCCCTTGCAGCCCCTGCTGCTGCGTTCCATGGCCGCGAAATGCTGTTCCGCCGAGCTCTTCATCGGGCCGTGGGAGAACGTCGGCACGGCCGAGCAGCTGCAGGCTTTGAACGCCTAGCTGGAGTACAATTGGCCGATGTCGGAATTCAAAGGCATACCCATACTGCAAGAGCAGCGCCCGGCCCGCAGCGGCGACAAATACACCACCGCTCAAGGTTTTACGGCGATCAAGGACGGCGTCAAGCTGAAGACGGCACGGCACGGCGCGGCACCTCG
>DASWEO010000071.1:0-14037 GCA_036394715.1 Steroidobacteraceae bacterium | reverse complement strand
TTCTACGTGACCACCGCTATGATCAACGTGGGACTGGGATTCGCCACTGCATTCGCCATGATGTGGTGCGGCATGCCGAACCCATTCCTCTGGGGCACGATGGCCGGGGTGCTCAATTTCATCCCGTACGTGGGTTCCACGGCCACACTGATCGTGTTGACGGTGGTGGCCATCGTGTCTTTCGACGGACTGGGACGTGTCATCGCGGTGGCCGGCGGCTACTTGGCCCTGGCCACCCTCGAAGGACAATTCGTTCAGCCCCTGCTGGTCGGGCGGCGGCTGCAATTGAATCCCATGCTGGTGTTCTTGGCTTTGTGGTTCGGCGGACTCTTTTGGGGCGTCGCAGGAATCATCTTGGCAACTCCCGCATTGGTAGCGCTCAAAGTGGTCGCCGAGAACGCCCGCGGAGGTCAGCCGTTGTTGAATTTCCTCAGCCCCCACGCCCGGGATTGAGCCCCGTTCGTTGCAGCTCGGTCAGTGACGGGGTTGCAGCTCGGTCAGTGACGGGGGTCGTGCGAGAGCGGGTTCCATCGATTCTGCCGGCGCAGCGGGTGCAGATCCCCGGCGTCCATTTCCTTGCTGCTGTAGGTGATGATCTTGTTGCCCGCGGCGTCGAATACATCGATGCGCCAGTGGGGTTCGGCCGCGAGCAGGTCGGATGCGACGGTGAGCAGCTGATCCGGATTGCGATAAGGACCTTCGGCGATGCTTCTGCCGGCGCCGATGTACCAATACCCGTCGGCGTCGCCGTGCACGGCTAGTACTGTTTCCCGCTGCTCATCCATACACTCAGATTTTGCACACTTCACCATTATGTTATGTAGGCGAAACTCCTAAAAGAATGTCAGCGCGGCCAAGCCCGCGCGTCGCCTTCAACCCTGCATCGCGAATCGGGCCGCTTTCGGGTCGATATCGAAGGCGCCTGCGGCTACTTTCCGCATCCAGCGTGCCGTCTCCAAAGCGCCGCCGAATGCGAAAAAATGCGGCGCGGCGATTTGCGCCGACAATGGGCTCGACAACAGGGCCAGCAGGTGCTGATCCGGACTGGTTGCCAGGTCGGTGGATTGGGCCGCGGCGCTCAGATTGCGCATCAAGGCGCGGACCGATGCGCCTACGCCGCACTGGATGGCGAAATGCACCAGCTTGGCGACCGGGGCAGGACCCGCGATTCCGACGCGCACCGGCAGATGAATCCGCCGGCGCGCGAGCTCGCGCGCCCAGACCTTGAAGGCGCTGCCGTTGAGTCCGAACTGCGTGACGATGTGCATGCTCACTCCGGTGCGCGCGGCAAACGCCTGCTTGGCCTCGAGCGCTTCCCACAGCGAGGCGGAGGCTACCGCGCTGTGCCCTTCCGGATGTCCGGCGATGCCGATTCGGGTAATGCCGGATTCCTCCAAGATCCGCGACTCGAGAACAGCCAATGTGCCGGAAAATTCGCCGACCGGCCGCGGCGCGTCGCCGGCGATCAATAAAATGTCCTCAACGCCTCCGGCGCGCAACTCCGCCAGTGCGGCGCGCAGCATCTCAGCATTCGGGACGCGCCGCACCGCGATGTGCGGCGTCGCGAGAAACCCAGCGCGGCGCACCGCGAGTGCGGCGTGAACTACCTGGCCGAAGCTGGCGTTCGGCGTATGCGCGACGAAGACGGCCGCACCGGCCGGAAGCAGGGACTTGAGCTCGGGCAGGCGGCTTTCCTCCGAGGGCGTAATTTCAGTGGAAGCGCCGGCCATGAAGGAGACGATCCGGCCCTTCACGTCGTTCGTTGCAGGAGCCGCGGCGCCCAGTTGACTGACCTTGACCATAGATGTCCAGTTCGCGACTCGGTTGTCCCAATATAATAGACTGGCGGTTTCGCCGCCCCGGAGTCTCGTTCCGTGACCGACCCCACCCTGCTGGATCATACGCACGACCCGCACGCGCGCAGCTGGCTGGCTTCGGCCAATGAGATCGGCTGCGAATTCCCCATCCAAAATCTGCCCTTTGCCGTATTTCGTCGCGGCGGTTCCACGGAAGAATTTCGCGGCGGCGTGGCGATAGGAGATCAGATCGTCGATCTTGCCGCCCTGGCCGGGCGGGGAGGATTCGAGTCGCGGGCCGCCGAAGGGATTCAGGCCGGCGGCCGCTCTTCGCTCAACTCATTGATGGAGCTTGGACCAACGGTATGGAACGCCATGCGCCGCGCACTGTTCGACGGCCTGCGGGAGGGGTCAAGCCTGCAAAACAGCCTGCGAAATTGTCTGGTGCCGCAGGGCGACGCGCAATATTCGTTGCCGGCGCACATCGGCGACTACACCGATTTTTACACCTCGATCCATCACGCCACCGCGGTCGGCCGAATGATGCGGCCCGATAATCCCTTGTTGCCGAACTATCGCTGGATTCCCATCGGGTATCACGGACGCAGCTCGTCTCTCGGCGTGTCGGGGCAGACTTTCCGCAGACCTCGGGGGCAGCGGCTTCCGCCGGGCGCGGCGCACCCCGTCGTCGGGCCGAGTTCGCGCCTGGACTACGAACTCGAGCTCGGAGTCTTCATCGGCGTCGGTAACCCGCCGGGGATGCCGATTCCGATGGCGGACGCCGAGGCGCACATCTTCGGCGTCTGTCTGCTCAATGATTGGTCGGCGCGCGATTTGCAAGCCTGGGAATATCAGCCTCTGGGTCCTTTCCTGGCAAAGAATTTTGCGACCACGATATCGCCCTGGATCGTCACGCTGCAGGCCCTTGCTCCCTATCGCGTTCCCTTCGTGCGGCCCGAAGACGCCCTCCCGCCCCTGCCCTATCTGGACTCATCGTGGAACCGCGACGCCGGGGCAATCGATATCCGGCTGGACGTGCTGATTCAAAGCGCCGGCATGCGCGAACGGCATGAGCCGCCGCACCGTCTCTCGTCGACCACTTTTCGGCATGCGTATTGGACGATCGCGCAGCTCGTCGCACACCACACCGTCAATGGCTGCGACTTGCGCGCCGGCGATCTGCTCGGAACCGGCACTCAGTCGGGGCCGACCCCCGGAGAGGCGGGGTCGCTGCTCGAGCTCAGCGCGGGCGGCAGCCGGCCGATTCAGATCAGTCGTGACGAATCCCGCACCTTCCTCGAGGACGGCGACAGTGTCATTTTCCGCGGATGGTGCGAAAAACTTGGGCTGGCACGGATCGGTTTTGGCGATGCACAAGGCCGCGTGCTGCCCGCCGCCGATCTTCCGACTTCAGTCTGACAAGACTTTCAGACTTTCTCCTACACGACCGCGAGGGGAACTTGTAGGAGACTTAAGGTTCACCCTTAAAGCAGCGGCAGTCACGGAGCCCCCATGACTATCCTCATTACCATCCTGTTGCTGTTGGTCTTCTGCCTGGCGTTAGGTTGGGGCTTGTTGAGCGTGCTGCAAGATTTAGTGGAGCGAAACCCGCAGGATACGCCGATCATCCACGATCCGGGACCGATCTTTCACGATCAGGTCGCCGACTACCGCGACGCTAGATCGCAATTTGCCTGGCAATCTCGATCACATTCTCGGGCGCCAGACTGAACCGATCGACCACTTTCACCGAGTTGCGGTAAAGAAACGCGAACAGCATCAAGCGCCAGCCTTTCAGGCTCGCGCCTTTTGGTTTCTGCACGATGAGGTCGCGTGTCCCCACGAACAGGGCCTTGTCGAAATCGACCGCCTCGTCGAGACCGCGGGCGTCGCGCAGCGCCCGCCGCAAATCCGGGATTTCGAAGAATCCGAAGCGCGCCACCACATGCCACAGTCCCTCGGCGACTTGATCGACGACGGTGCAGTGGGCGCCGGCAATGCGCGGAGTGGCCTCAAATAGGACGCTGAGAGCGATGGCGTGCTTCGGCAGAACTCCGGCGAAATGCACATGGGCCATGATGAGCCCCGACACCTTCTGCGTGCTTCTGGTCAGGAACACCGTGGTGCCCTCCACCCGAGGGATGAAGCCTCGCTCGAGATCGGACAAAAACCGTTCCCCCGCCTCCGTGGGCTGCACGAGCGTCGCGCGTATGGCGTCGCTGCCGGTCCGCCATGTCGTCATGATCACGAACAACACGGCGGCGAAGCTCAAGGGGAGCCAACCGCCCTCCGCTATCTTGAGGAGATTCGCGAGGAAAAAGCTTCCATCCACGATCACGAAAATACCGGCGACGGCAATCGCCGCGACGATGGGCCAGCGCCACACATGGCGCATGGCGCGATACAGCAAAACGGTGGTCAGCAGCATGGTGGTCGATACCGCCGTGCCGTAGGCACCGGCAAGCCGATCCGAGCTGCCGAAGGCGATCGTCGTCGCGACCGTCGCAATCATCAGCAGCCAATTGACCACGGGAATATAGATCTGGCCGTACATTCGATCCGACGTCTGCCGGATCGCGACGCCCGGCAGCCAGCCGAGCTGCATGGCTTGCCGGGTCATGGAGAACGAACCCGTGATGATGGCTTGGCTGGCGATGATCGTGGCCAGCGTCGCCAGCACCACGAGCGGATAAATGGACCACGACGGCGCGATTTGAAAGAAGGGATTGCCCGTGACCGTGCCCTTGTCGATCAAGAATGCAGTTTGTCCGGCGTAGCTCAAGAGCAGCGAAGGCAATACGACGCCGTACCAGGAGTATCGGATCGGACCCTTGCCGAAATGACCCATATCGGCGTACAGCGCTTCGCCGCCCGTGATGCACAAGAACACCCCGCCCAGCACCAGGAATCCGGCGCTCCCCGAGTGGGCCATGAAGCGGATGGCGCAGCGCGGATCGAGCGCGGCGACGACGCCCGGATGGCGCGCGATCGACGCCAGACCCAGCACCGCGATGACGATGAACCAGAGCATCATCACCGGCCCGAACGCGCGGCCTATTTTCTCCGTCCCGAAGCGCTGCGCGGCGAACAAGCACAGAAGAATGGCCACCGCCATCGGCATGACGAAGGGTTTGAACGCGGTCGTCACCGCATTGACGCCCTCGAGCGCGCTCAGCACCGAGATGGCCGGCGTGATGACACCGTCCCCATAGATGAGAGCGGCCCCGAGCAGTCCCATCCCGGTCAAGAGCTTGAAGCCGCGCGTAAAGGCGTTCGCACCGATGAGCGACATCAACGCCAGAATTCCTCCTTCGCCGCTATTGTCAGCCCGCATGACGAACACGCAGTACTTGATGGAGATCGTGACGATCAAGGTCCACACGATCAGCGAAAGCACGCCGAGTGCACTGTGCGCCGTGAATTGCCCACCGGTGGCCTGCACCACGGTTTGCAGAGAGTACAGGGGACTCGTGCCAAGATCGCCGAAGACCACGCCCAGCGCGCTCAGCATGGCCCATCGGGTGGGCCGCGCCGAATGATGATGTGCCGCGGGGACCGATTCGTGCGCCGGAGGATGAGTCGTCATGGCACCGTCAATTGCTGGTTTGCACAATGACGGTATCAGGAAATTAGGAGGCCGGCTGTTTCACGGCATCGCCGGCCGGAGCGTCGGACGGCAGAGTGGCAGGGGCGGTGGCGGGAGCAGGATCGGCAGCAGGTGCCGGCGTGGGTGCAGGGGCGTTGGGATCATCGGCAGCAAGCGCCACCGTGGCGATCACCCCGTCGGCTTTCTGAAGTACTTCCCGGGCGTAGTCCCAGTGAATCGCAACGGTGGTATCGCCCACCGCCGCACGCAGCATTTCGGCGAACTGATCGATGTCGGGTTCGAAGCTTTGCCCCTGCGCATCCACCGGCGGGTGGGCCTCCAGCAGCAGCTCGCCGTCGACCCAGGCGACCTTCACCGGTTGATTGATGAGTCGCACTTGTGTGCCTACCGCAATCAGCGGAAAGAGAGCGGCAACATCGTCCGGATACATGCGGATGCAGCCATGCGTCACCGCGAGTCCGACCGCGATCGGGTTATTCGTTCCATGGATCAAATAGGTGCCGTTCCCCGCTGCCAGACGCATGGCAAATAATCCGAGTGGATTGTCCGGACCCGATGGCACCGATGCGGGCAGCGGATCGCCCGCCGCGGCGTGTTCCTTGCGAACGGATTCCGGCGGATACCACGTGGGATTCTTCTGCTTCCCGGTCACGCGGGTAGTTCCGAGCGGCGTGCGCCAATCCATCTTGCCGATGCTGACCGGATAAGTGATGACCTCGATCGGTGCGCCACGCTTCGGTTTGGGGTAGTAATAGAGCCGGTGCTCCGGGAGATTGACGACGATTCCCTCTCGCGGTCCGGGCGGCAGAATATGCCGGCCGGGCACGACGAGCTTCCTGCCCGCGCCCGGCAGCCAGGGGTCGACGCCCGGATTGACTCGAATCAGTTCCTCGGATCCCAAGCTGTACTTTCTGGCGAGATCGTATAGCGTGTCCTCATAGACCGTCTCGACGGTCTGGTCCTCGCCGACCACGGTCGCGTCAGGGGACGAGAGCGTATATACCGTGGCCTGTGCGCGGTCCGCGCCCGCGAGTGCCAGAAGAGCAACCAACGCGGCGGCGACGCCGCTATACCCGTTCCATCGAATCAATTTCTTTCCACCGATGTCTTCCACGCGGCTAGCGTAGCACGCGCGGTCGCCGACGAAGAACCCGATTTCACGAGGCGACTTTCATGCAAACTTGGGATCGCCCTGTATTATCGGGCGGATCGTAGAGCACGGCGGTATGAGCATGACGGTACGGAGCAAGACGGTTCGGGTCGCGGCGGTCGTTATCGGCTGCCTGTGGCTGGGAATGACCTGCGCCGCTGCGGACCGCGCGAAAGTGTTGAATATCTACGCTTGGTCCGAATATTTTCCCGCCTCGCTCATCGAGAAATTCCAGGCCGAGACGGGAATCCACGTCAATTACGCCGTGCTCGATTCCCCGGAAACCGCCGAGACCATCTTGTCCGTCGGCCACTCGAACTACGACATCGTCACCATGAATGCGTCGCCGGAACTCGCGCGCGAGATTCCGAAGGGCTTCTGGAAAAAACTCGACCAGGCAAGCCTTCCCAACGCACGCAATGCCGATCCGCAAATCATGCAGCTGTTGAAAGCCGTCGATCCGGGCAACCAATACGCCGTGCCGTGGATGTGGGGTACGACCGGGCTCCTGTACAACAGCGACAAGATCAAGGCGATCATGCCGGACGCGCCCCTCGACAGCCTCGACATGATTCTGAAGAAGGACATCGCCGCTAAATTCGCCGGCTGCGGAATCACCATGCTCGACTCATGGGGCGATGTCTTGCCCATGGTGTCGCGCTATCTTGGGCAGCCGCGGCTCTCGGCCGCCAAGGCGGACCTCGACGCCGTGATGGCAAAGCTGCAGGAAATCCAGCCGTATCTGCGGCGAATTTCCACCTCGGGATACTATCAGCAGCTCGCCGAGGGCGATTTGTGCCTCGCAATCGGCTATTCCGGCGATGCCATGGTCGCACGCCGGATGGTGAGCGAGTCTCATGGCAAGGTGAAAATCGAATACTCGTTCACCCGCGAGATGGTGCCCTTCTACATCGACAACATGGTCATCCCGGCCGATTCGCCGAACCCGGCCGCGGCCCTCGCGTTCATCAATTTCGTCATGCGGCCCGAGATCTCGGCCTCGGTCACGCGCTTCATCGGCTTCGCCACGGCGAATGCGGCCGCGGTGCCGTTTCTCGAGCCGGCGGTCCGCGGCAACACGTTGATCTATCCGCCGCCGGCGATTCGCAGCCGTTTCGAGCTGCAGCGGGTTTACACGCCCGAAGAAACACGCGCATTCACGCGCGCGTGGCTGCTGTTCAAGTCGGGACTCTGACTCGACGCAGCGGTCGCCCGGCTCGGGCGCCTCGCCGTTCGAATGGTTTAAGCCAGCGCCTTCACGCGCGCCCGGCCGCTGACCGAGTCCGCACTCTGACCTGCAGGCTTTAGGCTCGGATAATCCGTATAGCCCTCCGCGCCGCCGGCGTAGAACTCCGGCGCCCTCGGTTCATTGAGCGGCGCGCGCAACTCGAATCGCCGCGGAAGATCGGGATTGGCGATGAAGAGCTTGCCGAACGCCACCGCGTCGGCCTCGCCGGCTTCGACCGCCCGCTCGGCGGTCTCGTACGTGAATTTTTCGTTCGCGATATACACACCGCCGAACACCGCTTTGAGCGTCGGACCGAGGCGGTCGGGACCGATGTATTCGCGTGCACAGATAAAAGCGATCTTGCGCTCGCCGAGCCGGCGGGCAACGTACTCGAAGGTCCGCGCCAGATCCGAATCGCCCATCGAATGGGCGTCCCCGCGCGGCGCCAGATGCACGCCGACTCGCCCGGCGCCCCATACGGAAATGGCCGCATCGGTCGCTTCCAGCATGAGCCTCGCCCGGTTCTCGATCGAACCGCCATAGTCGTCGGTGCGCAGATTGGTGCTGTCCTGCAAAAACTGATCCAGCAGATAGCCGTTGGCGCCGTGCAGTTCGACGCCGTCGAAACCGGCCAGCTGCGCGTTCAACGCGCCCTTCCGAAAGGCCTCGACGATGTCCGGAATTTCCGCGCGATCGAGCGCCCGCGGCTCGACGAAGGGCGTCGGCGGGCGAAGCAGACTGACATTGCCTTGGGCGGCGACGGCGCTCGGCGCGACGGGAAGCGCACCGTTCAGAAAACGCGGATCGGACACGCGGCCCACGTGCCACAGCTGCAGGAAAATCCGGCCGCCGGCTTCATGCACGGCCCGGGTGGTGAGCTTCCAGCCTTCGACCTGTTCCGGCGACCAGATGCCCGGTGTGTCCGCGTAGCCGATCCCCGTGGGCGAGACCACGGTGGCTTCCGAAATGATGAGACCCGCGGAGGCGCGCTGCGAGTAGTACTTGGCCATCAAATGATTGGCGATACGGCTAGCGCCGGCGCGGCTTCGCGTCAGCGGCGCCATGATGATGCGGTTCGGAAGCTTGAGATCGCCGACTTGGATTGGATCGAACAGTCTGGGCATGGTGGGTTCCGTGTTGAAGCGGGGAGCGGGCGCCCGGTCCATCCGAGCGTCCGTTCACCCAATAGTTCAGTAATATTGAACTATGGAATTATGAAGAATGCAAGTTTTGCGCTATCCTCGCAGGCGTGGCACGTCCTATCACACACCCGCACATCGACGACGTGACGGTGGCCGGCATTTTGCATGCCCTCTCCGACCCGGTGCGCTTGGGTATAGTCAGCAAGCTGCTCAAGACGCCGGCCGGCATGAATTGCACGGAGATGACGCAGAAGCTCAAAATTGCGATGCCGAAATCGACCTGCTCGCAGCACTACCGCATTCTTCGAGAGGCGGGGCTGATCGCGAGCGAGCGCCGCGGCGTGGATTTATCGAGCCACGTCCGCGCCGCGGAATTGGAGGCGCGCTTTCCCGGTCTTTTGGCGTCGATTCTCAAATCGTACAAGAAGGAGGCATCACGACAGGCGCGGTGACGTCACGTCTATAGACCGATCGCGGCCTGCCATCAACTTTCGAGCCACGTCGTCCCGAGCGATGCGGTGTGCAGTTCGGCGCGGTCGAGTTCGCCTTCGAGCAAATGGTAAGTGTCGTCGAAGATTCGGCCCTGCCGCCGCCATTCGACCAGCAGACGGCGCTCGGCGGCGATGGCGAGCATGCGCAATCCATCGTATTGCGTCACGGGGCGCGTGGGATCGCTGCTGCTCGCCGCGCGCGCTTCACGGTACTCGCCGCGCACCGCGTCGGCAGCTTCGCCCGAATGGCCCGCCAATTCCGCGAGCGCAGCGTCGAGCATGGCCCTGCGTGCCTCGGCCACCTCGAGATCGAGCGACCGATCGGGCGCGATGCGCAACAGGGCAATCAGCGGCCGGATCGTGAATCCCTGCACGACGAGGGTGCCGAGCACGACGGTGAAGGCGCTGAGCACGATTACATTGCGGCCGGGAAAGTCCGGGGGCAGCGAGAACGCGGTGGCGAGCGTCACCAGGCCGCGCATTCCGCACCACGATACCAACACGCCGATGCGTGCCCGCGGTATCGGCGCGCCCAACGCGCGAGGATTGAAAAACGATTGCAAAAGGCGCACCACCGCGCCGTACGTCATTACCCAGAGAAAACGCACGCCGATCACCACGCCCAGCACGATCGCGGCAAAGACCAGGGCGTGCCGGAGCTCATCGGCCGCCAGTTGGCTCAGGATGATGCGCGCCTGTAAGCCCATCAGCAGGAACGCCAGCACATTGAGCACGAAGACGACGGTAGCCCACACCGCATAGGAGTTGATGCGATCGCGCGCGCTGGTTCGCGCCGGCATGTAGCGCGCCGCCACGGCTGCCAACGCGACCACCGCCACGATGGGCGACAAAGACAATCGTTCGGCCAAGATCCAGGTGCCGAAGGTCACCAGGAACTGCACGATGATGGACGACAAGGTACCTGCCACCTTGCGGGCCACGCGTATGTTCAGCACGCCCGTCGCCACGCCGAGCAGCGCGCCGCCGGGCACCGCCAGCCCCAAGCGCGGCAGCAACGCGTTCCATTCATGGCCGGGCGACACCGCGGCGCTCACCGCCAAACCGAATGCGAGCAGCGCCACGGCGTCATTCAGCAAGCTCTCGCCCTGCAGGACCGCCAACGTACGGCGCGGCAGGTTGAATTCCCGAAGCACCGCCGCCGCCGCGGCGGCATCCGGCGGTGCGACGATGGCGCCGAGCGCCACCGCGGCCGCCAACGGCAATCCCGCAAGCGCCCAGCCCGCCCAAGCAACGGCGGCCGTCGTCAGCAGCACCAGCACCACGGCCAGCGAGGTGAGCGGCAACCAGATGCGCAGCATTTCCCGCGGCGGCATGTCGAAGGCAGTGTCCATGACGGCCGGAGCCACGAACAAGGCCAACGCCAGGCGCGGCTCGATGCTCAAGTGCGGCGCGAAGGGCAATGCCGCCACACAGCCGCCGGCGAGCGCCAGCATGGCTGGATAAGGTACGCGTATGTGCCGTGCGATTTGCAGCAACACCACGGCAATCGCCAGTAGAACCAGCGTGATCTCGAACAGCGGCATACGGGTCTCCCTGGTTCGGAATTCTGCGGGCGACTTGGGTCTCACGCAACCTCGCAGGTGCCCCTGGATTCGTTACGCGATAAAGTGCGGTAATGCCGTATGTCGGGTCGTATGCGGCGCGAACGCCATCGAGGAGGAGAAATGCGACGAACTTCAGTCACGGTATGGTCCGGAATCGGTGTAGGGCTCCTTGCCGCCGCCGTCCCCGCACTCGGCGCCGATGCAACCGCGGGCAAAATATTGTTCCGTCAGCAATGCAGTATCTGCCATACCGCGGAACCCGGAGACAACGGCGGCGCGCAGGGACCCTCTCTCATCGGCGTATACGGCCGTCCCGCTGCGGGCGCCGCGGGCTTTTCATACACCGGAGCACTGCGTGCCGCCCATTTGACCTGGGACGCAGCGACTTTGAAGCGATTCCTGGCGTCACCGACGACGGTCGTTCCCGGCTCCGCCATGGTCGTTTCCGTGCCGAACGAGTCGGATCGCGACAATCTGGTCGCCTATTTCGACGATCTGACGCGCACCCAATCCGGCGCCGCGTCGAAAGCCGGCCCGGAGGGCGGCGCACCGAGTATCGGAGTGCCGGTCGCGAGCCTTCGATCGGCCGATTGGAGACAAGACGCCCCGGGCCGCGTACATCGCATCGACCTCGCCAGCCTACCCCCACCCTTTGCCACTCCCTCCGCCCGCAACGGACCCAAGCTCATTGCGCGGCCGCCCAATGCGGCGCTCGCACTACCTCCGGGATTCCATATCGAGCTTTTCGCGGCCAATCTTGAAGGTCCTCGCAAGATGCTGGTCGCTGCCAACGGCGACATTTTAGTCACTGAAACCGTTGGCGGAAGCATTTCCGTGCTGCACCCGACGCCCGACGGAGCGCGCGCGGCGGCCGCCGACGTTTATGTGCGCGGGCTGAAGCAACCGTTTGGTCTCGCGTTCTATCCGAACGCGGATCATCCGCGGTGGCTGTACGTCGCCGAAACCAATCGAGTGACACGCTACGCCTATCGCGTCGGCGATGTGAAGCCGGGCGGCGAGGCGGAGGTGGTGATAGCTCAGTTGCCCAGCGGCGGCGGCCACTTCACGCGGGACATTGCCTTCTCGCCCGACGGCACGCAGCTGTTCGTGTCCGTGGGCTCCGCATCCAATGTCGCCGAATCGATGTCCAAGAAGGCGCCGGACGAGATCAAGGCGTGGGATATCGAACATGGCCTCGGTGCCGCCTGGGATCGGGAGGCGGATCGAGCCGCAGTGCTGGCGTTCGATGCGGCCTCTCCGGCCGCTGCCAGGATCTACGCCACGGGTCTGCGCAATTGCGTGGGTCTCACCGTGCAACCGGCCTCCGGCGCCCTGTGGTGCACGACCAATGAACGCGACGCGCTCGGCGACGATCTGGTGCCCGACTATTCAACTCGCGTGCAGCGCGGCGGGTACTACGGATGGCCCTGGTACTACCTGGGCTCGAACGAAGACCCGCGGCTGCAGGGCCAGCGGCCGGATCTGCGCGGCAAAGTGCTGGTACCGGATGTGCCCTACCAGGCCCATTCGGCTTCGCTCACCATGGCATTCTATACTGCGAATAACGGAAAATCGGCATTCCCTGCAAGCTTCGTCGGCGACGCCTTGGTCGCGTTTCATGGCTCATGGAACCGCAGCCTGCGCACCGGATACAAGCTGGTGCGGGTGCACATGAAGAACGATCAGCCGACAGGCGACTACGAAGACTTCCTGACGGGCTTCATCGCCGACAACGGCAACGTCTGGGGGCGACCGGTGGCGACGGCTCAGCTCGAGGACGGATCGCTGCTGCTGAGTGACGACGGCGGCAATGTCATATTTCGCATTTCGTACGCACGTTGAACTGCGCGATCCCAAGGCGGTGCTTGGCAGAACTACAGCTTTTGCACGATCACCCGCCCTTGCGCGTTCACATAGATGTGATATCGATTGCCGTCCTTGCATGAAGCCGTGTAGTCACTGTCTCCGTTGCGTTTCGACTCCACCAGCTGATCGCAGGTCATTCCCTGCAGGGCGATCGTCGCCTTGAGATCCTTGCCGAGCGATGCGTCATCGGCGGCGGCGAAGGGAACGCCGCCCAACAGAGTGACGACGGTCAACGTGAAAGCAGAAATGTGCGGTGCCATGTTTTCTCCTTAAGGTCCTTTTAGATTTTTGCGAACTTGTCGGGATCCGCGAGAATGCTCCAGATGGCTTCTCGCGAGGATGAGATCGCCGACGCGAGCGGCGGGTCGCCGTCCTGAAGCAGGGTGAGCACCTTGAGCAGCAAGAGATCGTAACGCTGCCGCAATTCCGCGGACGGATGCTTGTCGGGTCCTCGATATAATTCCCGAAACGCATTGAGCAGATCGTCCACCTGATTCTTGAGCGAGAGCTTCGTGAACACGCCGATGGCGCGGGTCTCCCGGAGCCGTTGCTCCAAGTCCCCCAGGTTGAGCGTCGGCGGCGCGTTCGGTGTAGAGGCCGGGGCCGGAGCAGGCGAGGACGCGGACGGCGGCACCGGCGCCGGCGACGAACCCGACTGCCGAGTCTCGGCCGTCGCGGCACCAGCCACTTTGGCCGGGCGAGTGTCGCCGGACGATCTCGCCTTCGCGGAACTCGAGCGGCTCGCCGGGTTCACCGGTGGCGTCGGTGGCGGCGGCGGCGGCGCGGCGTCCGAGGTTTTGGCCGGCATCGAACTCCGCTCAGAACCGTTGTCAGTGGACGACCCGGCCTCAGTTGGTAGTGTAGACGCCGGCGATGGTGGTGTAGCTACCGGCGTTGGTGGTGTGGATGCCGGCGGCGGGGTTGTTTGAGGAGCGGAGTTCGGTGCTACCGGAACTTGTGCGTCGCGCCGCCCCTCGCTCGTCGCAGTCCCCTTCATCCACGCGCAACCCGAGACTGAGAGGACCAGGAGAAATCCAGCAATTGCCAATCGGTGCATCCACGGCTCCCGTACACCCTGGCCGGCGGCTCGAGATCGACTGCGCCGTGCCGGCCTTGCGGCCCAAGTCACGCGATCCTACACCAAGAACATGCGGCACGTAGCGTCTCGGGAGTCGCTAGGGCGCAGGAGACG
>DASWEO010000070.1:0-22344 GCA_036394715.1 Steroidobacteraceae bacterium | reverse complement strand
GACGGGATTTGCCGCGACGAGAACGGAACCCTCGCGGGCACCGCGCTCGACATGGCCGCCGCGGTGCGCAACGCAGTCTCGCTGCTGGGCCTCGACATCGTCGAGGCCGCGCGCATGGCCAGCGAATACCCCGCCGAATTTCTGGGGCTTGGCCACGAACTCGGGCGCATCGCGCCGGGCTACCGCGCGAATCTAGCGCTGGTCAACGCCGATCTCGAAGTGCAGAGGACTTGGATCGAGGGGCTGGCGTCGGAATGATGTTTCGGCGGCGCTTCACAGCAAGAACGCTTCATACGGCCGGGTGAAGTACGCCATCGCGTGATCCGGGACCACGGGAGCGCGCCTGTAGGGAAATAGCTGCGATGAAAAGCACAGCAGCGCGTTGGCTTTCGCCGCTTGTGCACGATCGGGCAATGTGAATTTCCCCCATTGCGACTCACTCATTGCCCGCGGATCGGCATGGCGCCACGTCCAAATGGGATATCGTGCAAGGGTAAAGCCATTCGCGCGAGCCGACTCCATGCACACCCGTCCCGCCGCATCATTATCGGGGTGTCCGTCCCGTTCGTAGGGTGCTAGTACGGTGGTTCCCGGGTCCAACAATGAAAAGACAGCGGAGCGGAGTTTGTTGCCGTAATCGGCCACGCAGCCGTCGGGGATTCCGAGGCGCACCACCAACACTGGGTTATCGCAAAGCGCCTGCAATGCGTCCTTGAGTTCCTCGCGCCGTATCTGTGCGAGCCGCCTCCATTGCCGGTAGGCCGCTTCGCCGTCGGTGACACTGATCACGGTCACGCTGCGGCCTAAGCTCTTCCACGTGTGAATCAGTCCCCCGGCCCCCAGCACACCGTCATCAGGATGCGGACTGACCACCAACAGGGGTCCGTCCGGCGGAATCCATGCCGGGGCCTCGGCCAGTGCTTGTTGCCAGGCACTCTCGTCCGTGCCGGGCGGTGAGGGATCGATGGCGTTTCGACTGATGGCGGTTGACACGATGTTGTTCTCTGCAGTGCCGCGGTTGGGATGTTCGAATTTTTGCGCGACGGGCGGATGGCTGCCATCGGTCCAGCAATGAGAACGTTGTCAGACGATTCGGACCTAGTGTCCTGAATCATTAATACGTTACTCGCTGCGCCGCGTCTTTTCGCGCCGGGCGGCGTTGCGCCTCCTCGCCCGTGCCCTTTAAATATTCCCTCGTCGGCGCGCCTTGCCCGGCACGAAAATCCGCAGGCGAATCGAGCAACGTATTAATGATTCAGGACACTAGCCGCTCATTCATCGACGATGAAAGCCTAAGGGACTATTCCGGCCGATAGATCGCGATTTGCGCCTCTTCTCCGTCCCTTCTGCTCGCGCGAAACATGCCTTCTGAATTGAATTCCATGGCGATCTCACCTTGGGCGTCGATCGCGATGACTCCCCCCTCGCCGTGCAGTTTGACGAGCTCGTCGAACACGACTTCCCGCACCGCCTCTCGCAAGGTGCGGCTGCCGAAACGCATCCGCGAACAAATATCGTGCGCCACCGCGGCGCGAATGAACATTTCCCCGTGCCCGGTGGCCGACACGGCGCAGGAGCGGTCGTCCGCGTAGGTCCCCGCACCGATGATGGGCGAATCGCCGATGCGGTTATAGCGTTTCCCCGTCATGCCTCCGGTGGAGGTCGCCGCGGCCAATCGCCCCTCGGCGTCCAGTGCGACCGCTCCCACCGTGCCCACATGGGATATGGTCAGAGCCGACAGTCCGGCGTCGCCGCTGCGGATACGTTCGAGCTGCCGCCAACGCTCCGGAGTGTAAAAGTAGCTGCGCGGAACCAGCGCGAAGCCGCGGCTCAATGCGAATTCTTCGGCGCCTGCGCCGCTCAGCATGACGTATTCCGAATGCTCCATGACGGCGCGCGCCAGTTCGATCGGGTTCCTGATGTGAGTCACACCGCACACCGATCCGGCGTTGAGCGTTCTGCCGTCCATGATCGCGGCATCCAGTTCGTTGCGGCCGTCGAGTGTGAACACCGATCCCAAGCCCGCGTTGAACAAGGGATTGTCCTCGAGGGCCATGACGGCGCGCGTCACCGCGTCGAGGCTCGACCCAAACCCGCGCAGCACGGCGTACCCGGCGTCGAGCGCCGCGGCCAGACCGGCACGATATCTCAGCTCTTTCTCGCCGCCCGATTCGGCGCGCGGCAGGGTCCCTGCACCGCCATGAATTGCAAGCCCGAACATCTTACGATGAGTTCCTCTGGTCGCTCCGAGGCTGCAAGGCTATCATCATTCTCTGTTGACGGCCGTTGTCGCGCGGCTCCAGCGCTCATGAGCCGGGCGAACGGGTCTCGACGGAGTAAAGCGAGCTTCGCGCAAGAATAAAGAGCGTTCGCCCATCGGTTCCGCCGAAGACAAGATCAATCGGCCGCTCCGGAACATTGATCGTATCGAGCAACCTTCCCGCCGGGGAATAGACGTAGATCTGGCCGGCGGCAATATAGACATTTCCATCAGGGTCCCCAGTCACGCTTTCCCCGCCGCACTCGGCAAAGAGTCTTAAATTCTTCAGAGTGCCGTCAGGATCAACATCGGCGACGTATGTTTTCTGCTCCGACTCATCGCTCACATAGAAAGGCTTTCCGGCCGTGGCGCGCGCAAGCCCAAAGGCCCGCAAGAGTTCGGCCATCTTGGTGCCGTAGTAGGTTTTTCCCGTAACGAAGTCCTCGGCTGCGGGAATGAATGTCGTGCGGTCGGGTGAGATGTAGTGATAGGGTCGCCTGACCGGAAGAGTCTTGGTGAAATCGTTTTCATTGCGCCAATGATTCACCGGGAGCACCGCCGTCATGTCCCGCCGAGACGCAGCCAGCTCCGGTTTTATCAGGGCAATCTCCTCATCAAGGACATCCGGTTTGAAGGAATACACTGTTCCGTCGCCCGCGTAGGAGACCACCATGAGATCGTCCGATTTGTCGAAGACAAGTTGAACGGGTTCGACCGGACTATCGCGCACGATCTCCACTCCTCGCTGCTGCGGGAGCGAACGATAGATGCGCTGCCAATGCGCATCGACAAAATAGAGCTGGCCGGCGCTGTTTACCGCTGCGCCCGAGATGTTGTAGAAGCCCCCTGCCAGCCGCTCGATCCGCGCGCCCGAAGGCGTGACCGTGGAGGTTGGGTAACTTCCTTTCGAACGGGAATTATTGTCGGAACCATCGACCGTCAATGCCGCGAATTCGCGATTTCGGATGAACTGCTGCCTGACTCCGTCGATAACCACCGAATTGTCGAAGGAGACCTTGTTGTCCCCGTAAACATGAATATTCCGGAATCGAATGTTTTTTGAAGCTGCCACGTGTATGGCATTCAAAATCGGCTGGTAACTGCTCACGACACGGTAGCCGTGAAAATTGGCGATTGTGATATTGCTGGAGTTCTCTATGGATAGAGGAAGCGCGAAGGGGCCTTCGCCTCGTTCTTCCTCGGTCTGAAGGGCATAGATTCTCCAGTTGGAGACGTGATCGAGCCTTACCTCGTTTCGAACGTGATGCTCGCTGGACAGCTGGTAGACGCGGCCCTCTGTGGCGGTATTTGAAATCAGCAAGCCCGCTTGTGCAAAGGTGCTGGGGGTCCAGATATTTGCAAAGGTTCCGCCGCCGCCGTCGGTCACCCAAAGACTGGGATACTGGCTATCCCAGCGCCGCCTGATATCGGTATCTGCCGTGTGAGTGTTGTTATAAATCGTGTCGAACGACACTCCCGGTAACGTCGTGCCGTGACCTCCAAGGAAACGAACATCGTCCATGAGCGAGTCACGACCTGCCATCCACTTGGCTCCGACCGCTCGCCTGTTGATGCCATTGGTGTAGAGCCCAATCCCGCTCACGATGTTTGTGCCGTTCTTCGGTGCTTCCAACAGCGGCTTCGGAGATCCTGGCCCTTGAAAAGCAGGAGTGAGGTCGGGGATCTCAAACAGGGTCGTCGCCGGGTTCAACCCGATGAGTTTGGAGTCGAGTTTCAGCGTGATCGTGTCGGTCACTATATAGCGGCCCGTTGGGATATAGATCACCGGGTGAGCCGCAATCGCATTGCGAATTGCGGCCGTGTCGTCCGTCATGCCGTCGCCCTTCGCACCCAGCGACTTGAGATTTGCCCAGGTTCTTTGGTCCGGCAGGGCAGGTATATCCGACGGCACGGGAGGGGGGAGTGCCTTGATCCGTACTGCGTCGTAACTGGTCTTCACCTCGGGAGTTGCCGAAGGAGATGCATAAGTGAGGCCATGGGTGAGCGCGCTGACGCGATAGATTTCCCCGCGCCCCGCGAGCTTTTTGCCGCTGTCTCGGAAGCTGGCGAACACCGGCACATGATTGCAAACGATGTTTTCAAGATTGATCTCGGTGCGCAGGCCACCCTCATTGCTCACGATGACCGCGGGACCCGAGATGTCGGCGAAGCGCGAGTCTCGCACCCAGAGCTCCTCGGCATAGCCGGGGTCGATGGAGATTGCCGTAGGCGTGTGGCTGATCTGCGCGCGCACCAATGTCAGGCCGGCTTCATGCTCCTTGATTGCGGCCTTGCTTTGCCCCTCGAATGTCGCATCCAATAATGTGAATTGCCAACCGGGCGAGGGTTTTTGCGTGATGATTCCGTATTGGCCTCCGTGAAAGTGCAGGTCCTCCGCTTCGTTGCCGACATCATGGAGAGCGGCCAATCCCGACCCGAGGTGGAAGTCCATGTGCGCGAGATAGCAATGCTGGGCGGCATGAAAGCGAATTCCGACCGCGGCTTGATTGCCATCCTGAATCTCGAAATCGATGTTGCTCATCGCCGAGTAAAACGTGCCCGGGTTTGCATCCACGATCTTTTCGTTGGGAGGAACGACTCCGGCAACAGGATGCGCTGGATTTCCTGGACGCGCGAGAGTTCCGTTTGCAGCGCGATTTCCGGTAAACATCACCATGTAGCTCATCCCTTCCTGGTAGCCGGGAGTAGCTCTGCCGAGAACGAAGACAGGGCGATGCCGTCCGTATCCAATGAGGCGGATGCCCGGCCAGACAAAAACAGTCCCGGAGAGGCGATAGCGGCCTTCGGGAATCAGGACAATTCCCTGTCCTGCGGTCTCCTGCACTTTATCGATGGCCTGCTGGATTGCCCGTGTCGCGTCGCCGATCCCGTCTCGGTGCACGCCCGGATCATTGCGCTCCAGATATAGCGCTTTAGGATCATCGAGACGCTGCGTGTAGTACGACGATGACGCGCCATGCCCAGGAGCGGCCGCAGCGGCCAGCAGCAGACTGACAAGTAACCGGGGAATTAGCCTAAAAGGCATGGGTCGACCTCGCTCGGCGATATATTCAGAAAGGCTTTACTCAGCAGACACGGAGGGGCGGTGGTCAGGGTGTGCCCGCGGTGGTGGCTACCCCTCCTGCTGCCGCAGCGGCACGGTAACTTCCAGCCCATCCAGCTCCGCCGTGACTTGGATCTGGCAACTGAGACGGCTGTTGTCGCGCGGTTCCCAGGCGTTCTCCAGCGTGCCCTCCTCCATTTCCTCGCGCGGTTCGAGCTTGGCGAGCCAGGAAGGATGGACGTACACGTGGCAGGTCGCGCAGACGCAGGCGCCGCCGCATTGCGCCACCACGCCCTGTACGCCATGTTGGCGCGCCGCCTCCATCAAGGTGATACCGAGCGGCGCGTTTATCTCACGCCGGCCGCCGCCGGGCTCGGTGAACGTGACTTTGGGCATCAGATCGCTTCTTTGAGCCCAAGTGCGCTGTCCGCCAATTTGTCGAGGTGCATCAGCGCGCGCTCGGCGATGAGTTTGCGCGCGGCCATGTAGTCCTTCGAATGGTTGACGGCTTCCACTGCAAGCAATTCCCGGCCCTTGAGATAGCAGACGCTGAAGCTGCGCGAGGCCGGATCGCCCCGCAGCACTTGCCGGTCGTGATCCTGCGAGAGTCCGACGATGAGCAGCTTACTGTCGAATTGATCGGACCAGAACCAGGGCACGCGATCATGCGCGACCGGCTTATCCAGTAGATTGAGCGCGGCGGTCTTCGCCTGCTCGAAGGCGTTATCCACGGATTCCAGGCGCACCCGCCGGCCGAAACGCAGCGACGGATGATTGGTGCAATCGCCGGCCGCATAGATCGCCGCGTCGCTGGTGCGGCAGTATTCGTCGACCACGATGCCGTTGTCGCAGGCCAACCCTGCGGCGCGCGCGAGTTCGGTCGTTGCGACGGCGCCGACGCCGACGATGACCAAATCCGCCGCGTGCCGGGCGCCGTCGGCGCAAACCACGTGTTCGACCCGCTCCCGGCCTTCCAGGCACACGACCCGCGTATCGCAGATGACGGTGACGCCGTGCGCGCGATGCTCCTCGGCAAAATATTGCGAGACGCTGGGCGCGACCACGCGGTTCATGACCCGGTCGGCCATTTCAAGCACCGTGACTTCGCAGCCCATCTTGCGGCAGGTCGCAGCCGTCTCGAGCCCGATGTAGCCGCCCCCGATGATGACGACGCGCGCCTGAGGTTTGAACCCCGCCTGAATGGGCGCGACATCCGCGAGTGCGCGCAGATAGTGCACGCCCGGAAGAGCGGCCCCTGGGCAGGTCAGCCGGCGCGATTCTGCACCGAGACAGAGCAATAAGCGGTCATAGGCCAATTTCTCGCCGTCCGCCAACTCGACCTGCCGTGCGGCGGCATCGAGGCGCACGGCCTGCCGGCCCAATTTGAGTTCGATCCGATGTTCGTCGTAGAAGGAGCGGTGCCGGAACACCAGGCGATCGGCCGGCATTTCGCCGGACAGGTATTTCTTCGACAGCGGCGGCCGCTGGTAGGGTAACTCGGGTTCGTCGCCGATCAGCACCAAACGGCCGCCAAAACCTTCCCGCCGGAGGGTATCGATTGCTTGTGCGCCGGCCTGGCCGCCGCCTACGATGAGGATGGTGGAGATCATTGGATTCCTTGGGAACTGGCTACCCGCGTCTACCGCCAGTCTTTATAGCGGGTCGGGGCCTGCCCCGGAAGGGCGATTGAACGCAACACCCCCGCCGGGCCGCTGCAACCGCATATGGCCGTGCCTGTTGCGTGCAATCGTAATAGTATTGTCGTGACGGCCCAACGCTGACCGGAGTCCAGAAAATGAAATTGATTACTGCCATTATCAAGCCCTTCAAGCTCGACGACGTGCGCGCGGCGCTTTCCGAAATCGGGGTTTCAGGCATGACGGTAACCGAGGTCAAGGGCTTCGGGCGCCAGCGCGGCCACACGGAATTGTACCGCGGGGCGGAATATGTCGTCGATTTCGTGCCGAAGACCCGCATCGAAGTCGCCGTCAAGAACGAGCTGGTCGATCAAGTGATGGAGGCCATTGTCGGCGCATCGAAAACAGGCAAGGTCGGCGACGGCAAAATCTTCGTCACCGACATCCTGCGAGTTTTGCGCATCCGCACCGGCGAGACGGACAACGCCGCGTTGTAGCGCGCGCATGTGAACGCGCTCGACGGGATGAGCTTGCCGTTCACGTCCCGCGCGGCCGTGCAAGATATTCCTAAGCGGACGTCCATCATCGGATGAAGCTATCCGACGGCAGCCTGCTGATTGCGCTTACCGTCATCACTGCGGCGATAGCCGAACCGTCGATCGCTGCGAAGCTCACTGACAAGGAACACACGCGCATCGAAGAGCCCCGTCCGGCGGATCTGCCCAGCGACGGCGAGCTGGAAGCGGCCGGAGCCGTCATCGGCAACATCGACCTCGATATTCGCAACATATTCGACGAAAGCGATGCGCGCGAGGCTAATGGGCTATATTGGCTCGCGAACCATCTGCACATACGCACCAAACACGCGACGATCAAGGCGCAGCTGCTGTTTGCAAGCGGAGACAAATACCTCGCGCGCAAGCTCGCGGAAACCGAGCGGGCGCTGCGGCTGCTTACCTACATTTACGATGCCAGGGTCGTGCCCGTCCGCTATGCCGACGGCAAGGTCGACATCAAGGTGATCACCAAGGATGTCTGGACCTTGAGTCCGGGCATCTCCTTCGGCCGCGCGGGCGGGTCCAATAGCACCAACTTCAACCTTCAGGACTCGAATTTCCTGGGCTGGGGAAAGGGGCTCGAGATCTCGCACGGCAGCACGGTCGATCGCACCAGCACCAGCGTGGATTGGACCGACCCGAATGTGCTCGGCTCCCGATGGACCTCGGATCTCACCTACGCCGATTCGAGCGACGGTATGCAGCGTTCGCTGAAAGTCGCGCGTCCTTTCTACTCGCTGGATGCGCCGTGGAGCGCGAAGATCA
This sequence comes from Steroidobacteraceae bacterium, assembly GCA_036394715.1. GTDB lineage: Bacteria > Pseudomonadota > Gammaproteobacteria > Steroidobacterales > Steroidobacteraceae > Bog-1198. The sequence goes on along the minus strand of DASWEO010000070.1, from coordinate 14,061 downwards.
CGGCCGTGAAGTTCGACCGCACCATCTCGCGTTACAATTTGGGCGATATCGTCGATCAATTCAACGACAATGAATCATCGTACGAACTGAGCGGCGGCATTTCCAGCGGCTTGACCGACGGCTGGACCAAACGCCTCACATTTGGAATGCGCTACGACCGCAACATATTCCTGCCGACGCCGGTCACCTCCATGCCGGCGCGGCAGCTGCCCCCGGACCGAACTCTGTCCTACCCCTTCGTCGGATTTGATGTTCTTCAGGACAAGTATCAAAAGGTCGGCGATGAGAACCAGATCGGCAGAACCGAGGATTTGTATTTCGGTACCGAAGTCAAGGGCGAAGTGGGTTTGTCGAACCCGGCATTCGGCGCAGATCGCAACGCCATCATGCTGGCCGCGAAGGCCCTGCGCGGAATCGAGATAACCGGGCTGCAGCAGCTATTTTTGACCAGCGCTTTCTCGTCCCGCATCGAGGACGGCCGGGCGCGCAATCTGAGAGCCGACGCCGGCGCCAAATACTATTGGCGCTGGCGCACGGACTGGCTGCTGTACGCGGCATTATCGGGGACGGTCACCGATTCGCTCGATCCGGATATGCAGCTGCTGCTCGGCGGCGATAACGGCTTGCGGGGCTACCCCTTGCGCTACGAGTCCGGTACGTCGCGGGCTCTGTTCACCGTCGAACAGCGGTTCTATACGGATTGGTACCCATTCCGCCTGGTGCGGGTGGGTGGCGCCATTTTTGCCGACGTGGGCCGCACCTGGGGCAGCGGTGTCATCGGCAACAGCAATCCCGGGCTGCTGCGAGACGTGGGATTCGGTCTGCGGCTCGGCAATACCCGCTCGGGCCTCGGCAATGTGCTGCACATCGATTTCGCGTTTCCGCTCAACAATCTTGTGGGGATTCAAAGATTCCAAGTCTTGGTGCAAACCATGCAAAGCTTCTAGGGGGCCGCCCGAACGGTTAGGGGTCCGTCCGGTCAGAGGCCGCTTTGCGCCGCCGCGAATAGAGCCAGAGGAAACCGATGCACACGGCGAAATTGAGCACCCACCACCAGAGCTGCCGGGCGGAGTTCCTGTCGTCCGATGGGCCGGCCCCGCCGGCGACTTGCAGCGTGCCCTTGAGGGTCTCGCGCGCCGAGGCCTGCACCACCTGAAATTCGACCGCCGCCGCGCCCGGAATGGCGAGCTCTTTCGTCTGCAGCGTAAAGCTGCCGTCGGCTTCGGCGGTGGTCGGGTACGCGACGCCGCGCAGCGTGACCGTCACGGCGGCGTCCCGGACCGGCGCGTTATCGATCAATCGACTCAGACGAATGGTCATCCCATCGTCGCGCACCACGCCTACTGCCATCAAGTTTGCCGAACGCGCTTCCACCCGCGCCGGCGCCGCCGATTCTCCGGACGCCGCGGCGAACGGAACGCCCGCAGGGCCCAACGCGACCAGCGCGAAAACCTGAACGAGTGCCGATACAGTCCTCAAACCGATGCTTCCTCAAAAAAGCGCTGCCTTCCTCAAAGCAGGACGCCCCATACGCCCATCGCCGTGCCGGCGGTACTCGCGAGCAGGCCGAAGATGGGGAAGAAATTGTTGCGCGCCAGGAAAAACAGGGAACACAGGACGAGGCCGAGCTCTAGAAATCCCTCGCCGATATCGAAATGCAGTGCCCGGCGCTCCTCGAGCTTGGTTTCTTCGTCCTTCGCGTTGGCGTCGTCCTGAATCTTGGCAGCATCCGCCGTGTACTTGGTGCGAGCGGCCTCCAGCTTCTGCACGGGGGCTTCGAGCTTGGCGGGGTCCGTGCCAAGGGTATGCAGCAGGGTCAGAGCCACTTCGCTGGTGTACTCGCGATTTCTCTTCGCCTGGTAATAGGCCCAGGCATCGTTCGATTCGGTTCTATGAATGACGGCTTGAGTATGCGCTCGATGCGAGGCAATGGTGACGACGGACAAGAGAATGCCGACGACCCCCACCATAATTCCGACGCGGCGGGTCATGGGATCGGCGGCATGTTCAGGTTTGACTTCGATTTCAGGCATGGGCAAAAGTATCCTCAAAGGTCAACGAAATGTTTCCCGGCTAAAGCATCGACCGCCGGCGGCGGCGCTTCGGCGGCTCTAGGACGTCGTGGTGAGCGCGTTCATTTGACGACGTGCAGGCGCGGATTGGCGCGCGCGATTCCGAGGACGCCGCTGCGGACGACTTCGACGATTTCGCCGAAGGCGCCGACGTTCGCTATGAATTCGCCGATCTCGGTTTCAGTGCTGGTCAGTTCCACGATGTAGCTCGAGGGGTTGGGGGACAGCACCTTGCCGCCGACGCGGCGCAGCAGAGCGCCTACCGCCTCGACGTGCTTAGGCAAGATCTGCAGCTTGATCAACAGCAGCTCGCGGGCGAGGGCGTCGCCGCCGGTCATGTCCTCGACCGCCACAACATCGACGAGCTTCAGGAGCTGCGCGTTGATTTGCGCGATAACCTGATCGGAGCCGATGGTGACGAGCGTGACCCGCGACACGGTGGGGTTATTGGTGGGGGCCACCGACAGCGACTCGATGTTGTAGCCGCGGCTGGAGATGAGGCCGGTAACGCGCGTGAGCGCGCCCGCTTCATTCTGAAGGAGTATTGCTATGAGATGCCGCATGGGCCGACAAGCATACGGGAGGGTGGTACTTGGGCGCCAGGGCGAGAACTGCTAGTCTTTCACGGTGAAAGACCGCTACGACATGTTAAATCAAGCCGCGCACCCGCTCGCGGGCGCCGGCATGACGGGCGCGGATATGCTGGTGCAGGTCCTCGCGGACGAGGGCGTCGACACGATTTTCGGCTATAGCGGCGGCGCGATTTTGCCGATATACGACGCCGTATTCCGCTACAACCTGGAACACCATTCTGCGATGCCGCTGATCGTACCGGCCAACGAGCAGGGCGCGGGATTCATGGCCGCGGGCTTCGCCCGGGCCAGCGGCAGGGTGGGCGTGGCTCTGGTCACTTCGGGTCCGGGGGCCACCAATATGGTGACTCCGGTGCGCGATTCCATGGCCGATTCCGTGCCCATCGTGGTGATCTGCGGTCAAGTACCCACCACGGCCATCGGCACGGATGCGTTCCAAGAAGCGCCCGTACCCAGCATCATGGGTGCCGTGGCCAAGCACGTGTTCTTGGTCACCGATCCGACCAAATTGGAAGCAACGGTGCGCACGGCGTTCGAAATCGCCCGCACCGGCCGGCCGGGGCCTGTGGTGCTCGACGTGCCGAAGGACGTACAGAACTGGAAAGGCGTGTTTCGAGGCACAGGCAGCCTGCCCGTGGCCGGCTACCGGCAGCGGATGAATCGCCTCGAGCAGAGCAAAGTGCCGGAAGCGGCGTGCGCCGACTTCTTCGCGGCATTGGGTGCCGCGAAGCGGCCGCTGATCTATGCAGGCGGCGGCGTGATCAACGGCAACGCGGCGCATGCCTTGCGCGAATTTTCCAAGGAATTTCAGGTCCCCGTCGTCACTACCCTGATGGGGATCGGAGCGGTCGACACGACGCACTCGTTGTCCATGCGCATGCTGGGAATGCATGGCGCGGCGTTCGCGAACTATGCCGTGGACGACTGCGATTGCCTGCTGGCTCTCGGCGCGCGATTCGACGACCGCGTCGCCGGCAATCCGGCCAAGTTCGCCGGCGGGGCCAAGTTTATCGCCCATCTGGACATCGATGCGTCGGAAATCAACAAGGTCAAGCGGGTGGATTGGAGCCATCTGGGCTTGATGGCGGATGCGCTGCTCCGTCTGCTGGATTACGGCAAGCGCAAGAGCTTCCGGCGCGATTGGTCCGAGTGGCATCGGCACTGCGACGAGCTTCGGTCGAAGTACGCCATGAACTACGACCGCGGCAGCGCGTTGATCCAGCCGTACCACGTCATCGAGGAAATCAATCGGCTGACCCGGGGCGAGGCCATCATCACGACCGGCGTGGGTCAGCATCAAATGTGGGCGGCGCAGTATTTCGACTTCCTCAGTCCGCGGCTCTGGCTGACCTCGGGCAGCATGGGCACCATGGGTTTCGGTTTGCCCGCGGCGGTGGGCGCCCAGTACGCGCAGCGCAATCGTCTGGTCATCGACATCGACGGCGACGCCAGCATCCGGATGAATATCGGCGAGCTCGAAACCGTCACCACCTACGATCTGCCCATCAAGGTGGTGGTGCTCAACAATTGCGGCGACGGCATGGTCAAGCAGTGGCAGAAGCTGTTCCACAGCGGCCGCCTGAGCGCCAGCGACAAGAGCCTGCACACCAAGGATTTCGTCAAGGCGGCGCTGGCCGACGGCTTCAAATACGCCGCGCGGCTCGATCAGAAAGCCGACGTGCCGCGCGTCATCGGTGAATTCATCGGTTTCAACGGCGCTGCCTTCCTCGAGGTCATGATCGATCCGGACGCCGGCGTCTATCCAATGGTGGGGCCCGGGCAGTCGTACGCCGAAATGATCACCGGCGAGCACATCCCCTCGCGCACCCCGGTGGATATCAAGCCGCCGGACGCGTCGGAGATGTTCTGATTCTAAAGCGGCCGCGCCTCGGCCGCGTCACCGGTGCCGCTACCACACGCCGACGTTGGGCATGGTGGTCCAAGGCTCCGCCGGAGACAGCGCCGCACCCTTCTGCAGCAGCTCGATCGAGATATTGTCCGGCGAACGCACGAAAGCCATGCGGCCGTCGCGCGGCGGCCGGTTGACGGTGACGCCGTGGTCCATCAGGCGGCGGCAAGCGGCGTAAATGTCGTCCACCGCATACGCCAGATGTCCGAAGTTGCGGCCGCCCGTATAACCTTCCCGATCCCAGTTGTGCGTGAGCTCGATCTGCGCGCTCTCGTCGCCGGGCGCCGCTAGAAACACCAAGGTGTAGCGTCCCTGAGGGTAGTCTCGGCGCGATAATTCGCGAAGGCCGAGAGCGTCGCGATAGAAGCGCAGCGATTGCTCGATATCCGTCACGCGTACCATAGTGTGTAAATATTTCATGGGGGTATGTCCCAGGGCCATTTCTCGTGAATCGCGCAAATTTGGAGGAAGCGATGCACAAAAGCAAACTTTCAGGATTCATCATCGGTCGGCCGATTGTTGTTTGATTGTCACAAATTAGCGACATATTTGACATAGCGCGGCGATAGACAGACATTGCGGCATAACTACTAGATTTTTCTATATTATCTGGTATTATAACGCTGTCGACGCAGCGCGCTTTTTGTGACCAGCGTTACTTAGTTGCAACACTGGGATGATACAAACAAGGTTGAGCGTACGGGCAATATGCTCCGTGCGTATCTTCCAACTTAAGGACGTGTCGGGTTTTTACCTAACACCTGTTCCACTCGAATCCCCGGCAAGTCCGGGGATTCTTTTATGACCGCAGCCTCGCGCTCGTGACCCCAACCTCGCGCTCATGACCGCAACCTTGCGCTGCGTCCGGTTTCCCGGGCATCCCGAAATGCCACCGCAGACTTTCCCAATCGCTTAAAGTTTGGGCGCGTGAAAACTCTGCTGCGCTCCCTGTATTTCCGAGTCATTGTCGCTATTCTATTGGGAGTGCTTCTCGGCTATCTGTACCCGGAAGCCGGCGCCAAGATGAAGCCCCTCGGCGACGGGTTCATCAAGCTCATCAAGATGCTGATCGCGCCGGTGATCTTTTGCACGGTGGTGACGGGTATCGCCGGCGTCGAAGACATGAAGAAGGTCGGGAGGACCGGCGGACTCGCGCTGATCTATTTTGAGGTCATGAGCACCGTGGCGCTGATGCTGGGGTTGGCCGTGGTCAATATCCTGCGGCCGGGAAGCGGCATGAACGTCGATCCTCGCACCCTCGATACGGCTTCGGTGGCGGCGTATACCGGGCCGGGGAAATTGCAGTCGGCGACCGATTTCCTTCTCAACGTCATTCCCACGACCGTGGTCGACGCTTTCGCCAAGGGGGAGATTCTTCAGGTCCTGCTGTTTGCCGTGCTGTTCGGATTCGCGCTGCAACGCCTTGGACGCCGCAGCGCGCCCGTGCTGAGCTTCATCGACGCATTGTCGCAGGTGCTGTTCGGGATCGTCGGGGTCGTCATGAAAGTGGCGCCGCTGGGCGCGTTCGGCGCGATGGCCTTCACCATCGGAAGATACGGATTCGACTCGCTGTTGTCTCTTGGTGAACTGATGGCCTGTTTCTATGCGACCTGCCTGATCTTCATCTTCGTCGCTCTCGGGCTGGTGGCGCGCCTGCACGGCTTCAGCATCTGGCAATTCGTCAAATACATCGGAGATGAATTATTCATCGTCTTGGGCACCTCGTCCTCGGAGTCGGTGCTGCCGAGAATGATCGCCAAGCTGCAGAAAATCGGCGCCGGCAATTCGGTGGTAGGGTTGGTGATACCAGCGGGCTATTCATTCAATCTCGACGGCACGTCGATCTACCTGACCATGGCGACCTTGTTCATTGCGCAGGCCACGAACACGCCGATGAATTTGCTGCAGCAGCTCACTCTGCTGGCGGTGCTGCTGCTCACGTCCAAGGGCGCGGCCGGGGTGACGGGCAGCGGCTTCATCGTGCTGGCCGCGACGCTGTCTTCCGTGGGTACGCTGCCGGTGGCGGGTCTCGCGCTGATACTGGGCATCGATCGATTCATGTCGGAGGCGCGCGCGCTCACGAATGTGATCGGCAACGGTGTTGCAACCCTGGTCGTCGCGAAATGGACCGGCGACCTGGATGTCGTCACAATGCGCCAGGAGCTGAGTGGGGAACGGTTGCCGGCGCCGCCGGCTGCCTCGGCGTAGCGTCACCCGGCGCCCTCGCTCAACCCATGAAAACTCGGAAGGACTATTGATGCGTGTCAGCGACGGTTTTACGGATGCGATCGGCAATACTCCCCTGATTCGCCTGCGCCATGTCAGCGAAGAAACGGGTTGCGAGATCCTGGGCAAGGCTGAATTCATGAATCCCGGCGGATCGGTGAAGGATCGCGCGGCGAAATGGATCGTCCTGGACGCCGAGCGGCGCGGATTGCTGAAATCCGGCGGCACCGTGGTCGAGGGCACCGCCGGCAACACGGGGATCGGCCTCGCACACGTGTGCAATGCGCGCGGCTATCGTTGCGTGATCGTGATGCCCGACAATCAGGCGGCGGAGAAATACCAGATCATCGAGGCGTTAGGGGCGCAATTGCGCAAAGTGCCGGCCGTACCCTACAGCAACCCGAACCAATATCAGAAGGTCGCCGGGCGCTTGGCGGAGGAGACTCCCGATTCCATTTGGGCCAATCAATTCGACAACACCGCGAATCGCGACGCTCATTTCGAATCGACCGGTCCTGAGATATGGCGCGACACCGACGGTAAGATCGACGCCTTCTGCGCGTCCACAGGCACCGGCGGCACGCTGGCGGGCATTGCCCGCTATCTCAAGTCGAAGTCCAGCGCGGTGCGAATCGTTCTCGTCGATCCCCCGGGCAGTGCGCTGTATCACTACGTCAAGGACGGCGAATTGAAAACCGACGGCGGGTCATCGATCACGGAGGGCATCGGCACCGGCCGCGTGACCGCCAATCTCGACGGCACGCCGATCGACGATGCGCTGCGAATCTCGGATGCGCAAACCATGCACTTCGTCTATCGGCTGCTGCGCGAAGAAGGCCTGCTGCTCGGAAGCACGTCGGGTATCAATGTGGCCGCGGCGGTGACCCTTGCGAAGCAAATGGGTCCCGGGCACACCATCGTCACGATTCTGTGCGACGGCGGCGCGAAGTATCAATCGCGCCTGTTCAACAAAGCCTGGATCGCAGAGCGCGGATTCGTCGACGCCGTGGGCTAGTGCCATGAGCGGCAGTCCAAGGGCCCGGTGCAAATTAAGCTCTGCGGCCGCTCCCATGACTGCTTTCAAAATTGGGCAGGCTACTTTGATTCATGGCAGCTGCTTCGATTGGATGAGAGAGTGTGAACCACATTCCTTGCACGCGATAGTGACAGATCCACCCTATGGGCTCGTCGAATACACCGATAAAGAGCAGGCGAAGCTCCGCAATGGACGCGGAGGCGTTTGGCGGATTCCTCCCTCTTTTGATGGCCATCAACGCGCGCCCCTGCCTCGATTCACCGTTTTGAATGACGGCGACCGCGCAGCAATGCACGACTTTTTTTTCGAATTCGGCAAACTAACGGTGCGAATTACCGTACCAGGGGCGAACATCCTGATCGCGAGCAATCCACTTTTGGTCCATGTCGTCGCCAATGCAATGAGCGCGGCCGGACTCGAAATTCGAGGGTATCTTTCGCGTCTTGTAATGACTATGAGAGGCGGTGATCGGCCCAAGAATGCGCACGAGGAATTTTCAGACGTTAGCGTAATGCCGCGTTCGATGTTCGAGCCGTGGTTGGTACTACGGCACCGGCTCGATGGCCGAGTTCAGGACAATTTGAGGAAATGGGCCACCGGCGGTTTTCGCAGACCCTCCCCCGAGCGGCCTTTTGGCGACGTTATACAATCCAGCCCCACCCCACGATATGAACGCGCAATTGCACCTCATCCTTCATTGAAACCGCAGGCATTCTTACGTTCTGTCGTACGGGCGGCGCTGCCGATGGGTCAAGGTGTCATCCTTGACCCGTTTGCGGGATCAGGATCTACCCTCGCGGCAGCCAATGCTATTGGTTACGAAAGCATTGGCATCGAACGAGATCCGCAATACATAAGCATGGCGCAAAAAGCCATCTCGAAGCTCTCAGCCATCGATATCAAGTAGGGTAGCGCGTCCCAAAGTAGGGTAGCGCCCGTATCGTGCCTATGCGGTCCGAGACAGGTCGACCGCCGCCGAGGCGCCGAACCACGCCAGCGTCGAGTGCAGCGCCACCACGTCGCCCACCACCAGCAGCGCCGGCGACTCTACATTCGCCTTGGATGAGGCATCGATTATCGTGGCGAGAGTGGCGGTAATGACGCGCTGGTTCGGCGTCGTGGCCTGCGCAATGATGCCGGCCGGGCGCGTGGCCGGCGCGCCGTGGTGCAAGAGCTTTTCGACGATGTGATCCAGGCGTGCCAGCCCCATGTAGAACACCGCCGTGGCTCCGGGCATCGCCAGGGCGCGCCAATCGGGCTCCGGGCCAGGCGCTTCGTCGTGACCCTGTGCATGACCGGCGACGAAGCTCACGCTGTGGGCGAAGTCGCGATGTGTCAGCGGAATGCCGGCATAAGCGGCGGCCCCCAGGGCCGCGGTGATGCCCGGCACCACCGAGAAATTGATTTGGGCTTTTGCCAGTGCCTGCAGCTCTTCCCCGCCGCGCCCGAAGACGAAGGGATCGCCGCCCTTGAGGCGTACCACGCGTTTGCCCTGATTCGCGAGCTTGACCAGCAAGGCGTTGATTTCCTCTTGCGTGGTGCCTGCCGTGCCGGCCGCCTTGCCCACGCAAATCCGCGCCGCATCGCGCCTCGCGAGGTCGAGCACTTCGGGAGCGACCAGGCGGTCGTGCAGAATCACATCGGCATCCTGCAGCGCGCGCAGTGCCTTCAGCGTCAGGAGTTCCGGATCCCCGGGACCGGCGCCCACCAACGTCACATCGCCCGCCGCACGGGGCGCGGTCGAAGTCGTCGCCAGGAGCTGCTGCGCGATGCGCCGCGCGCCTTGGGCGTCGCCCAGGGCGAAGCGCTGCGCCGCCGGCCCGTCGACGATCGCCTCGAAGAAACGCCGCCGCTCCTCGGTGCCGCGCAGTTTCCGGCGCGAGGCACTGCGCAGCGCCTCGAGCCACAACGCCAATTCACCGATTCTTCGGGGGATCAGCGCTTCGAGCCGTTCGCGCAGTCGGCGCGCCAACACCGGCGATGTACCGCCGGTCGAGACCGCCACCAGCACGGGATCGCGATCGATGATTGCGGGCACGATGAAGCGCGACGCTTCGGGATCGTCGACCACATTGACGGGAATATTGCGCGACTCGCTCAAGTTCGCGATCCATCGATTCACGGCGCGGCGCGAGGTGGCGACAATGACCAAGCGCACACCGTCCAAATCCGCGGGGATGAACTCCCGGATGGCGAGTGTCAGCTTCCCTGAGGCGGCGCGTGCCAGAAGTTCGGGCGCGACATCGGGAGCCACCACGGTGATCAACGCAGAAGTTCGCTCCAGCAGCGAGATTTTGCGCAGTGCCACGTCGCCGCCGCCGACGACCAACACTTTTTGTCCGGTGAGATCGAAAAAGACCGGAAAATAATTCACGCGCTATCCTCGGCCCTTTATGCGGCCCGCTACTGCTTGGGTGCTCGCGCCGCCGCCAACACCGCCGGCTGGCGGCGCGGATGCAGCCCGCACTCGCGTGAATCGCTGCGTTCCCACCACCAGCGCCCCGAGCGTTCGTCTTCACCAGTCTGCACCGCCCGTGTGCACGGCGCGCAACCGATGCTGGGGAACCCCCGGTCATGCAGTGCGTTGTAGGGCAGTCGCTTCTTGCGAATGTACTCCCAGATCTCATTCTCCGACCATTCGAGCAGCGGACTCACCTTGTAGAGGCCGTATTCGCCGTCCCATTCGACCGGTGAGGCCAGCGCGCGGCTGGCTGATTGCCCGCGCCGGATGCCGGTCACCCAGGCGCTGCGGCCGGCGATGGCCCGGCGGAACGGCTCCACCTTGCGAACGACACAGCACCCGCGACGCTGCTCGAGACCGTCCCGGAACCCGTTGATGCCGTTCTCGCCGACCCAGCGTTCCAAGTCCGAGGTCTTGGGATAGTAGATGGTCAGGGCCCGCCCGTAGCGCTGCTGTACTCGCTCGATGAGGTCGTAGGTTTCAGGATACAGGCGCCCGGTATCGATGCTGAAGATGTCGATTTCCGGCACCGACCCCCAGATGAGATCGGTGAGGACGATGGATTCAGACCCTAAGCTATTGGCATAACACACGTTTTTGTATTCCGCGACTGCACTGCGGAGTTGTGAAATGCTGTCTTCTGCGCGCTCGCGCAGGGCCTTGGAGAGCTCGAACAAGGGGGGTCTCGCTGGTTCGCTTCAATATCAGAGGCAAAACTATAGGGCGGACCGTGCCTTGGCGAAACGAATTAGAGCGCATGAGGACATGCGTTTTGGTGATGGCGGCGGGCGCCGCTTCTTAGCGCGCGGAGCGGTTTAAACTTATATCCTATGCGCCGAACACCAATCAACGATAAGGCCGGCCGGCGATGAAGTTCCAGCAATTGCGCTATCTGGTGGCAGTCCATGAAAACGGCCTCAACATAACCGCGGCCGCGCGCCAGCTGCACACGTCGCAGCCCGGAGTCAGCCGGCAGCTCAAGCTTCTGGAGGAGGAACTGGGCTTTCAGCTGTTCGAGCGCGAGGGCCGTGCGCTGACCCGGACCACCGGCGCCGGCGAGGAAATCATTTCGCGCGCCGCCAGTATCCTGCGGGAAATGCAGAATATTCGCCGCACCTCCGCGGAGCTGCGCAAGGCCGACGGCGGGACTCTGTCGATCGCCACCACACATACCCAGGCGCGCTACGTGCTGCCGCCGGTGATTCGCGCCTTTCGGCTGAAATATCCGAAGGTACGCCTGCATCTGCATCAGGGCACGTCGGAGCAAATTGCCGAAATGGTTGCGCGCGATCGCGTCGATTTCGCCATAGCCACGGGTTCGGAGGAGCAATTTCCGCATCTGGTGCGTCTCCCGGTGTATCGCTGGCACCGAGCGGTGGTCGTACCGCGCGGCCACCCGCTGGCATCGGCCGGCAAATTGACCCTGAAGAAGCTGGCCGAGTATCCGATCGTTACCTATGTGTTCAGCATTTCCGGCCGATCCTCGCTGCCCGCGCTGTTCGAAACAGCCGGTTTGTCGCTCGACGTGGCGTTGACGGCGCGCGACTCGGACGTCATCAAGACCTATGTGCGCATCGGGCTAGGGGTGGGTATTTTGGCCCGGCTGGCCATCGATCCCGCCACCGACGCAGACCTGGTGGTACTCGATGCGAGCCACCTGTTCGAGGGACACACCACTTGGATAGGGTTCCGGCGGAGCGCGCTCCTGCGCGCCTACATGTATGAGTTCATCGAGCTGCTGGCGCCCCACCTGCCCCGCAAGTTGGTGCGGGAGACCGAGAAATTGGAGACCCAGGAGGAGGTGGACCGTATTCTGGGCGATCTGCACATTCCGCTCCGCGACATGCCGTAAGCGCGACATGCCGTAAGCGTATATGCAGATATCGGGATAGTAGTTCCGGGCCGCGGCGCCAGCCGTTAGCCTTCTTTATTCGCTGATCGAGTGCGCTTCCGGGTGGTAGTCAATGATCGAGGGCAACGGCAGGCGCGTCGGACGCGAGTATTTCTGGTTCGCGCTGGCGCTCATCGTCATATTAATGGGCTCGGCGGCGCACGCGGCGAGCTCCACGCTGCTGAATGTCTCGTACGATCCGACTCGCGAGCTGTACGAGGACTACAACAAGGCGTTCGCGGCGTACTGGAAGAGCAAGACCGGCGACGCCGTGAGGGTCAACCAAAGCCATGGCGGATCGGGCAAGCAGGCGCGCTCGGTGATCGAGGGACTCGAGGCCGATGTGGTGACGCTGGCACTGGCCTACGACATCGACGCCCTGGCGGCCCAGGGCGGTCTCATCCCGGCGAACTGGCAGTCGCGATTGCCGGACAACAGTACGCCCTATACCTCGACGATCGTCTTTCTGGTGCGCAAAGGCAATCCGAAGAATATTCATGATTGGGGCGATTTGGTGCGGCCGGGCATCTCGGTCGTTACACCGAGTCCGAAGACCTCGGGCGGGGCGCGCTGGAACTATCTGGCGGCATGGGCCTGGGCGCTGAAGCAGCCCGGCGGCAGCGATGCCGCCGCTGAAGGCTTCGTCAAGAAACTCTACCAGAACGTACCGGTCCTCGATTCCGGCGCGCGCGGCGCGACGGTCACTTTCGTGGAGCGCGGCATCGGGGACGTGTTGCTCGCCTGGGAAAATGAAGCCCATCTCGCCGTCAAGGAGTCGGGGCCCGCCAAGTTCGACATCGTCGCGCCTTCGGTCAGCATCCTGGCCGAGCCGCCGGTGAGCGTGGTGGACCAGAACGTCGACCAGCACGGCACCCGCAAGGTTGCCGAGGAATACCTGAAATATCTTTATTCCAAGCAGGGCCAGGAAATCGCGGCGAAGCACTTTTACCGCCCGCGCGATGCGGCGGTCGCGGCGCAATACGCGGCACAATTCGCAAACATTCCACAGTTGGTTACCATCGATGCCGTATTCGGCGGCTGGACCCGTGCCCAGGCCACGCATTTCGCGGACCATGGTACCTTCGACAGAATCTACGGCCAGTAATCGCGCATGGTCCTGAAGAGCGCTTCAGATCAGTATCCGGCGATTGTGCCGGCATTGGCGCGCAACTCTATTTTTGGGACACCCATGGCAACGCCCGTCGCGGCAGTCGAAGTCAAGGAGCCCACGCCGCGGCGGCTGCCGCAGCGGGTGCTGCCCGGCTTTGGCCTCACCTTGGGCTACACCATGGTGTATCTGTCGCTGATCGTGCTGATTCCCCTGTCGGCGGTGTTCTTTCGCAGCTTGGGATTGGGCTGGGGCCATTTCTGGGACGTCGTGACGGCCCCCAGAGTGGTCGCATCCCTGCGCTTGAGTTTCGGCGCTTCATTGACGGCCGCGCTGATCAACGTGATCTTCGGGTTCATCGTCGCCTGGGTGCTGGTGCGCTATTCCTTCCCGTTCAAGCGGCTCGTCGATGCCATGGTGGACTTGCCGTTCGCGCTGCCTACCGCCGTGGCCGGCATCGCGTTGACCGCGCTGTATGCGCCCAACGGCTGGCTCGGGATCTGGCTCAAGTCGTTCGGGATCAGCGTGGCGTTCACGCCCTTAGGCATAGTCGTGGCGCTGACGTTCATCGGCCTGCCGTTCGTGGTGCGCACCCTGCAGCCCGTGCTCGAGGATCTGGACCGGGAAGTGGAGCAGGCCGCGGCGACTCTCGGCGCCTCGGCGCTGCAGGCCTTTGCACGCGTCATATTGCCGGCGCTCTGGCCGGCGTTGCTCACGGGATTTGCACTCGCCTTCGCGCGCGCCGTCGGCGAGTATGGATCGGTG